>JBAXED010000008.1:0-59605 GCA_037140615.1 Prolixibacteraceae bacterium | reverse complement strand
CCTGACTGGAACTTCCGCTGTAATGGAGTGTGGCATGTCCGGCATTCGGATTGGTCGGTGTCCAATAATCGAGCTGAGATTTATGCATACGCCAGTCGCCTTTGATAAATTCAACTTCCCATGCCTGATTGTATTGTACATATTTTCCCTGGTTTCCTGCCAGTAGAAAGTTGAAATCAAATCCTTTCCAGTTAAACCCGCTGGAGAAGGAATAGGTGATGGGGGGATAGGTTAAACCTGGTATGGGGTGCTTGTCAAATGCATTGACAGTTCCGTCAACCTTATAATCCAGAAACTTGTAGTCACCAACATATAGTCTGGTTATATCAACCGGAGAAACGTTGTTGTGAATGTCGTCAATGGAGGTGTAGTATCCTGATCCGGTGAGTTGAACACCATTTAGCTCAAGTCCAACAAGACCATACTCTGCATTTAGTGTCCCTGTGATAGGTTTTCCGGCCTCTTTCATGTAATCGGGATAGCTGGCCGGGTCATCTTTGAAGATCACTCGGTTTTCATTAAATCCAAAAATGGCTTTTGCAAAATAAGTGAAATCTTTTCCGAATTTCTTTCTGAATTCTATGTCAATATCAATACCGTGCTTTTTCACTTTACCAAGGTTAAGTTCCTTGATTGAATTTCCAATGAGGAAGGTTGTGCTCTTTGGGCTCAGCAGCATTTGGTCACGGTATTCATCGTAAAGGTCCACGTTAAGGGAAATTAAATCCTTAAACAGTCCAACCTCAAAACCGATGTCACGCTTGTGCGCCCTTTCCCATTGTGCCGAAGGATTGGGCATAAGATCTTCACTGATGTAA
Organism: Prolixibacteraceae bacterium; assembly: GCA_037140615.1. Classification (GTDB taxonomy): domain Bacteria; phylum Bacteroidota; class Bacteroidia; order Bacteroidales; family Prolixibacteraceae; genus CAINVV01. Next base: position 58,787 of record JBAXED010000008.1, on the reverse strand, counting down.
CCACGGTTATCCTTGTAATAGGAGCTCTGGTACAGCCAACGGCTTTTGGCATAGTCACTTCCGACATATCCGTCAGAATAACGCAGTTTAAGTTTGTTCATCCATGGAACAGCGTTTTTGAAGAAGGGTTCTTCTGAGACTACCCAACCAATAGCAGCTGAAGGGAACAGACCAAAACGGTTACCCGGTGCGAATCTTTCAGATCCGGTATATCCGACATTAAACTCAACCAGGTATCTCCTGTTGTAGTCGTACGTTGCTCTTCCTACAAGACCTTCATTGTAATATGGGAAATCAGCACTGTTGTTTTTCTGCTGACGGTTGAACAACGCCATACCAGAAACACTGTGTTTGCCAAATGTATTTCCATAATTAATAGCCGCCTCATAATAGTAATCCGTGCTGTAGCTGTTCAAACCACCTACGTTGATATCAAGAGGAGGATTATAATAGTATTCATTGGACTCTGCAGGGCTATACTGGTACCAGGGATTTGCTGCGGTACCAATCTTCGTATAATCGAGAAGCCAAGTCTGTGTGGAGGGGTTCGCGGTGAGCTGTCTGTTGTTGTTGTTTGAACTGACAGAAATTTTAGCGTTGAGTTTAAGCCCTTTTAAAAGGAAGCCAAGGTCCTGGTTAAAGATAAGGTCAGTAAAAAGCCTTGAAGTAAGATCCTTGTTAAATTGTCCCATATTCATGGTGTTGTAAGGATTACCGGTGTATTCGCCAAAAGCGGCTGCATATCTCATTCCAGAATCGTTGGGATAATTTGGATCAGGAACCTGTTGAAGTACCCAATCCGGGAAGTTTGCCGGGAACCTCGCGCCGCTGGTTGAAAAGAAATCTCTCCATGGGCTGCTATTCGGGTTGTTCTTCATATTTAGAGAACCTCCGGCATTGAGGGACAATACAGTTGTTTTTGTAATGTTAAAGTCGAGGTTTATCCTGTAATTGAAGAGATTATTGGAGTACCCCATGTCATAAAAACTGTCTTTCCTCTGCTTGAAGAAGCTGCCTTCATGCTGATAACCGAATGCAAGAAAGTACTTTGCAAACTCAGTTCCCCCTGATACGTTCATGTTGGCCGTTGCAATTGGCGCAAATTTGTTGGCATTGACATCGAACCAGTTGACATCAGGGTACCTAAGTGCGTTTAAAGGAGTGGAAGGATTCTTATACTCCTGAAGGGCAGACTGAGGAATAAGCGATGTGAACTGCTGACCATTCATATAGGCAACATTCAAATCACTCAATGTAGTATAGGAATTAATATATTCTGGAAGTCTGGTAGCCAGCTGAACTCCGGTTGAAGCACTGAAGTCCAGTTTTGGTTTGCCAAGTGCTCCGCGTTTGGTTGTTACTATAATAACACCATTTGCACCCCTGGCACCAAAAACCGCTGTGGCAGAAGCATCCTTGAGAACAGAAATTGCATTGATCTCATTCGGGTTTACCTGGGTGAAATCACGTTCCACACCATCCACCAGTACGAGAGGAGCACTACCATTCCAACTTGAAACGCCACGCACATAAATTTCGGCAGCGTTGGCACCTGGTTCACCCTGTTGCTGGATGGTAAGAATACCAGACAGCTTACCTGCAATTGCGTTGGAAACGTTGGTGGCACCTGCTTGCATAAGCGTAGCATTGTTAACCTGGGTAACGGCACCTACCATGGTCTCTTTCTTTTGCGTACCGTAACCAACAATTACTACCTCTTCCACGCCAATGGTGGATTCTGCAAGCACTACCCTGAAATTGTTTGAATTGCCTATAGCAACCTCTTTTGCGATCATACCGACAAAACTTACCGTCAGGTTTTTAGCTCCTGCCGGAATGCTCAGGGAAAAATTCCCGTCCATGTCAGCGATGGTTCCAACTGTTGTGCCTGTCACCACAATCGTGGCGCCGGGTACTGGAGCACCCGTGAGATCACTGACTTTACCAGTGATTTTTTTCTGCTGCTCAGCTGGATTTATTGCCTTACCGGGTAATGTTGATGACAAATTTCCCCCTGCTGCCAGAGATGATAATGCAATCAACAAAACGACAGAAAGCAATTTGATCTTCAAAAGAATTTGCGTACAACAACCCAAAGTGAAGCAGTCAAACCTTCGATTTTTTTTCATAGTCTGTTCTGTTTGAAATTTATATTTAGTCTGATTGTGTTGTTAAAACAATAAAAAAATGCGCAAAGATTGCATTGGACAATCGATTGCACAAGGTATTTTACATCAAGAATACTCCATATGAAGAAGATTTAGTTTAAAATTAAATAGAGTGGCGGTAATAACTACCAGTAGAGACATTTTTTTTCCGGTATGAAGGTAAGAATTTAATTTTATACAACCTTAAAGAAATATAAATTTTTGCATAATTTTTAACAGTTCTTAACAAGTATATATTGAGATTAGTTTCCTTGAAGTGGTTCGAAATGCTTCAAAACAACCGATTTTTCATGAAGGATTCACATGAAATTTAATCTTGAGGTCTGTTGGATTCACTATTGGGTTAGCACCTAAATGATACTTATCCGAATAATAACGTTATCTTGCAGGAAATCATATAATTTGGCGTATATAATCTGCTTTAGCAAAGGGACAGATTTTATTCCGGCTGTATGAAGGATATCTGCTCTCTTGAAATCATCATTCTAAATTTTATATCATGGCATCAAACAACATGTACGATAAGAAGCCAACTTCTTTCGTTTCACCCGATTTGTCCAAATTGCAGGCTGTCGTAATCGATATCAAAACTATTCTTTACATTGCGCTGGATGCTGACCCTAAACTTGCCAAGAGTGCCTATTTGGCTAGGGTTGGGATGAAGAAATTGTAAGAAAAAAAACGGTCCCGGTTAATTAACAACCTGGACCGTTTTTTTTTTTTGTGGAATTTTTTTTGCAAAATTTTTCAGGAAAAGCGAAGAACTATTTTTGAAGATATTCCTTGAGGTCCGCATTCAATTCATAGACCAATTTCTTCAATTCCGAAAAAAGGTCCGGTATTTGACCTATTGAATTTTGTTTTGCCAGCTCCTCAATTTTTCTTGAAAGCTCATATGGGGAAGGTGCCATAAAATTGCCAATCACACTTTTCAAACTGTGAGCATTGAAAGAGAGTTGTTTAAAGTCATTCTCAGAGATATTTTTCTCAAGCACTTCCAGGCGCCCTTCGAACTCTTCGAAGAAATTCTGAATTACCTCAACAATGGTATCACGGTCATAATATTGAAAATTCTCATTGAACTGATCCCAGTCAATTACTGCCATAGCTTAAACCTTAAATTGTCGCGGCAAAATAATCAATAGTTTTGATCAAACCTTCTTTCAATTGAATTTTTGGTTCCCAGTCCAACATTTTTTTTGCAAGGTCGATGTTTGGTTGTCGCTGCATAGGGTCATCAGAGGGCAATGGCATCCTGACAATCTTTGATTTCGAATTCGTTAGCTGGATCACCTGTTCGGCCAACTGCATGATGGTGAATTCGTTGGGATTTCCAATATTCACCGGACCGGTAAAGCTTTCGGGAGACGCCATCATCCTGATCATTCCTTCCACCAGGTCATCCACATATTGGAAACTTCTGGTTTGCTGACCGTCGCCATAAATAGTAATATCCTTGTTCTGCAGCGCCTGCACAATAAAATTCGAAACAACCCTGCCATCGTTCGGATGCATTCTGGGTCCGTAGGTGTTGAAGATCCTGATTATCTTGATTCGAACATTGTTCTGATTGTGGTAATTGACAAACAATGTTTCTGCCGACCTCTTGCCCTCATCGTAACAGGAGCGCTCGCCGATTGGATTCACATGTCCCCAATAGCTTTCCGTTTGTGGATGCACCTTCGGATCCCCATAGACCTCGCTGGTTGAAGCCTGAAGGATTTTTGCCTTGACACGCTTTGCCAAACCCAGCATGTTGATGGCACCCATCACTGAAGTTTTCATCGTTTTAATGGCATTGTACTGATAGTGAACAGGTGATGCAGGACATGCCAGATTGTATATTTCATCTACTTCAATGTAAAACGGATTGGTAACATCGTGACGGATCAACTCAAAATAGGGGTTAGAAAGCAGGTGGACAATGTTCTGTTTCTGGCCAGTAAAATAATTGTCCAAACAAACAACATCATTGCCTTCGTTAAGCAATCTCTCACAAAGATGGGAACCGACAAATCCAGCGCCTCCCGTAACCAATACCTTCTTTTTGATCATAGCTAAGATCTTAAATTGCCTGTCAGTCAGATGTGCTCTACACGTCTGACTGACAGGCTTGTTGTTAAATAATTATTTTGTAGTATCAACGCCAATGCAGAAATAGTCAAATCCCTGACGTTTCATTTCCGCCAATTCGTAGATATTTCTACCATCGAATATGACAGGTTTATTCAGCAGTTTTTTAACGATTTTGAAGTTGGGAAATTTGAATTCCGGCCATTCCGTGACTAGAAGCAGACAGTCAGCATCGATTAAAGCTTCATACTGATCTTCTGAATAGGTTATTGTATCTCCCAGCTGATGGGTTGCCTCTTTCATCGCGATAGGATCGTATGCTTTCACTTTGGCCCCTGCTTCAAGGAGTTTATTGATGATGACGACTGAAGGCGCTTCCCGCATATCATCGGTTTGTGGTTTGAAGGACAATCCCCAAATGGCTATCGTTTTGTCGCGAAGATCTCCTTTGAAGTAGTTGGAGACTTTTTGGAAAAGAACAGATTTCTGAGCCTGATTAACTGCTTCAACTGCTTTTAATACTTGCAAATCATAATTGAAATCTTCTCCTGTGTGAATCAATGCTTTCACATCTTTAGGGAAGCAGGATCCGCCATATCCAATACCAGGATAGATGAATTTATTGCCAATTCTGGAGTCGGAACCAATTCCTCTCCGCACCATGTTGATGTCGGCTCCAACGATTTCGCACAGATTTGCGATGTCATTCATGAAGCTGATCTTGGTTGCGAGCATGGCGTTGGCAGCATATTTGGTCATTTCGGCGGAAGTAATATCCATGAAAATGATCGGGTGTCCATTCAGTGTAAATGGTTTGTACAGACTTTTCATCAACTCCTCTGCTCTTGGAGAATCCAGTCCAACGACAATACGATCGGGTTTGAGGAAGTCATCGATAGCGGCTCCTTCTTTGAGGAATTCGGGGTTCGAAGCGACATCAAATTGGATAGCCACACTACGTTTGTTCAGCTCTTCCTGTAACGCTTTTCTTACCTTCTGTGCAGTTCCTACCGGGACTGTGCTCTTGGTAACGATAAGCAAATAATCTTTCATGTTGCGTCCGCAATCGCGTGCTACGCTTAGAACGTACTGCAAATCTGCACTTCCATCTTTGTCAGGAGGTGTGCCAACAGCAGTGAATAGGACTTCACAATCTTCAAGGGCTTCAGCGAGAGAGGTTGTAAACTTCAAACGTCCCTTTTTCATGTTCCTGAGCAACATCTCTTCAAGACCAGGTTCATAAATTGGAACGATGCCATTGTTTAAATTGTCAATTTTCTTTTGATCAATGTCTACGCAGGTGACCTCGATACCAACTTCCGAAAAACATGTGCCTGTTACCAGGCCAACATAACCGCTTCCTACAATTGCAACTTTCATGTGTTTATACCTTTAGGATTTTGATAATAAATATATTGTTTTATTCTAACTTATAAAAATAACTTTATGATAATGAAATAACAAAATTTTCACTGAAATGTTCAGCTTTTTCTGAGATTTATTCAATTTTTATAAATTTCCCTGAATCAATCTTATCGATGGTTTTTACAGAATATAGATATAATCCAGGAGATAAATCCTGAACATCGATTTTTGTTGAATATGTTCCTGCGAGCACTCCATACTGCTCTTTGATCATAATTTGCCTGCCAACGAGGTTATAAAGAGAAATAGTTACATCAGATTTGGTATCAATCATGAATTTGACAATGAGTTCCAATTGTACCGGATTCGGGAAAGCAACCGGCAGTGACTGATTTTGCATTGGCAAAGAGACATCGAGCAGGTTGTAGTATTCATAGGCCCCAATGTCAGGAGGATTGTCTGAGGTTCTTGGGTGATATTTAAAATCAAAAGAGATGAAAGGCTGACCAGTATACCCTGCATCAATCAAAGGGGACTTTTTAAGCAATGAATAGTCATAATCGAATCCGGCATGCAGGGTATCTCTTGCAAAATAATTATTTTTCAGAAGGACATCGGAACTCTTGTCTGTAAGCATTACATATGAATCAACTCCCTTGAACTTTGTATTGCCATTTTCATAGAGATTAAAATTGCCGGGATTGATAATTGCATTCGATGAAATCAAATTGTCTCTGCTTTTGGAACTGGCAAACCTTATTCCGTCTGATTTGGGATGAATGATTGTGTTGTTTTGAATGAAAAACGACTTTTCAGGGAGAACAGAGTTGTCTGAAACAAAAATCCCATATTTCATCCTGGCCGCAGTCATATCATCCGGGAAATAAGTTAACCCAGCATTGATGATGATATTGTTAAATATACGGTTTCCTCCAAGTCCGTGGTTCTCGATTCCATCCCCTTTGCCATTGGCGATGTAATTGTTGTAGCAATCGCAATTTGACCCTCCTCCAAGTATAATGCCGGACATTTGGTTGGAATACTCTGCCTGACTGTCAAAAAGTACAATGTTATCAAATACCTTACAATTGGTAGATGCCGAGCTTACCTGCAGGCCATCCCATCCCGAATATTTAATGATATTGTTGTACACTTTGACCCCGTCAAGCAGGGAAGGCAACAGAAGCGTGTCCTTCCCGTTGCAGGAGATAATTTGTCCGGTATATTTTGTACTTCCTATATACATTCCTTCGTTGCCGCTATTTTCGATGTAGTTGTCGTGCACGATGGTATTAAACTGGGTAAATTTTTCTCTGGTTGAAGTGAAGGAACAATCAGGATCTGTCTTGGAGAAAAGTCCGGCAATTGGTACATTCCGGATAGAAACGTGGTCGATCTCGAAATCAGAACTCAAGGAGCCAACTCCCAAGCCCGCTCCTGAAGCGACACGTTTTATATCGATTCCATAAAAATTATTAGACGCACCTGATCCGGTAATTCTGAAATAGCGGCAGTTTTGAAAAGAGATCCCAAAGTAATGGTTTGTATCAATGGTGACGACTCCGCCTTTGTTGATGAAAATCAATGGTTTTAAAGCCGTTCCCTGAAAATTGCGTACCAACAAATATTCGCGTGCTCCTGCCTGTAAACTAATGGTATCTCCCGGAAGGAGTTTGTTGAAAGGCAGAATAGTGCCGTCGATCAGAACAGTTTGATTGTCAACCAATACTGAAGTAGCCTGAGCCTGACCATTTTGCAGAAGCAAAAACACAACCACCAATATTATCAGAGTTTTACTTTTCAAAGCCTTTCAATTATTTCCAATTATTTCTTGCCTCTCTTTGCCCGTTCCCAATTGACGGATTGTGATCCTTTCAAATATCTTTTGAATCCCAAAAATACAGAGAGGTTCATGATGAAAAAATAGTACGGTACAAATAATAGTTTAACTTTTATTGAGCGATTTTCAAGATACCAACCTAGAAGTGCGGCCATATAGAACATGATTTGAAGCCAGAATAGGATGGTGTACAATTCCATTTGTCCGATTCCACTGTCTATGGCAAGTATTAGTCCAACCGGGATCATGAAAAGGAGTGCCAGTGGAGCAAGGGTCCAGCGCAATACGCGGTGTGAAATGTATTGAAAGGAGAGGGTTCCGTAACGGAAAAAATTCAAAAGGGAGCGAAGTCTGACAACAGACTGTATCCCACCGGCAGATATTCTGATTTTCCGCTTTAGTTCCTCCTTGACATTGGCAGATGCAGATTCAATGGCATAGGCATCCGGATCATATTGGATGGTGTAACCTTTTTGAGCCACACGCAATGAAATGATGAAATCGTCAAGCAGAGTATCGCGTTCAACCTCCTGATAGAGCTCTGTTCGAATGGCGAAAAGTTCACCTGCAGCACCTACAACTGAATAGAGTTCAGCATCCCATTTTTTTAACGTTGATTCGTATTTCCAGTACAATCCTTCACCTGCTCCTGCTGCACCGTCTTTTTCCTTGTCGAAAATACGCTTTTCACCTGATACGCAGCCAACCTTTGGGTTGCTAAACAGATTGACAATCCGTCTGATTGATTCTCTCCCAAGCATGGTGTTGGCATCACAAAAAACCACGATTGGAGTATTCACAAACTTCATTCCCCTGTTCATGGCATTAATCTTTCCGTTGCGCTGTGGCAGGTGGTGAACGGCAACACCACTGTATTTGCCAAGCAATTCAGGAGTTCCATCATCTGATCCGTCTGTTACCCATACCAGGTGTAGTTTTTCGGCAGGATATTCAAGTTCGAGTGAGTTTTTAATTTTCTCGTCGATGAACTCTTTTTCGTTGAAGGCAGCCACGAAAAGCGTCACATCCGGTTCGTAGGATGGATCAGAATGGTTCACGTTTTTCCCTTTTAAAAGCCTTTTAATTCTGATCAAAATAAAAAGCAAGATACCATATCCTATATAGGCGTAAAAAACGATGAAGAGAAGTACCCAGAAAATGATTTTTAAAGTCAACATATATCTTGATATTTAGGGTTTTGTAGATATTTTTTTTGCAAAAATATTGTATTCATCAACCGTTCCAAATTCAAAGCTGGCGATTGAATTCAATGAATCCATGATTTTTACTTTGCCTGAGTGCTTCTCCTCCATAACAAAGGTGATGTTTGGAAAATCTTGGATGAATTTTGTCGATCCCTTTATTACTTGAGGTTCCATCCCCTCCACATCCAGTTTGAAAAGAATGCGGTCGTCCTTTTTCAGATCAAGTTCAGGAAAAACATCGTCAAATGTCCGGATTTCAGAAATGCAATCGCCTTCGCCAGAATGATCTGAAACATGCGAAGCTCCAGTGTTAATTGGGTCATAAATGAAATTTGCGCGGGTATTGCGATCCCCCAGTCCGCATGGATAGGTTACTATTTTATCTGTCAAATTGTTTAAAGTGAGGTTTTTACAAAGAACTTCGTAATTGCTTTGAATGGGTTCGAAGGCAAAGCAACGGAGGTTGTACCTTGAAAGTAAAATACTGTATTCACCCACGCACGCACCGCCGTCCACAAAAACGGTGTATTCATGCACATGGTTTAGCATATAATTTTTAACACCCCATTCGTAATGAAGGTTGGCAAATTGAAAGTCATTGGTATTCTTCCTGCACCAGAACTTGCCAACAGAAGTTTGAATGATTCTGTCTTTGCTGTGGGATTTTTTGAATAGCAGGTATTTTATAGCAGCCCAAACAGATCGAAAATCACCATGTTTCAGGTATTCTGTCAGATAGCCATAGTAGGTAATTAGTTTATTCACCTTGAGAAAATTAGATTCTATTTAGGGTTTTGGCAATCTTATCTTTTTGCCCCGATTTCCTGGTATATTTTCAACACGTTTTCTGCCATTGCTTTCCATGAAAATTTGGCCGCCTGTTCAAATCCTTTAATGATGAGTTCTTTTCTGAGAAGGTTGTCGTTGAGAAGTTGAATGATGGCAGCGGTTATCTCCATCGGATTGAACGGATCGATGATGATTGCTCCATCTCCGGCAACTTCCGGCATGGATGAAGTATTTGAAGTAATGACAGGCGCTCCGCAAGCCATTGCTTCAAGCATTGGAATGCCAAAGCTCTCGCGTAGAGAAGGATAGAGGAAAATCTCACATTGACTGTAAATCGCAGGCAAATCGGTGTTGACAACATAGCCGGTTAAAATGATTTTATCAATCAATTGAGCGTCGCCGATCTCATCCAGTAATTTTTCAAGTTCAGTGCGGTCGTAATCAAGCATGACCAGTTTGCTGTCTTGATTGGTTTGTTTCAAAAAATCCGAGAAAGCTTTTAGTGTTCCTTTGGTGTTCTTCTTGGGGTCTGTGTTACCAAGAAAGAAGAAAAACCGGTCGGGGAGATGATATTTAGCCTTGACTCTTTGTAACTCTGCCGCGTCAACTACCGGCACAAAATGCTCACTTACTCCATTGTACACAGCCGTTAACCTGTCGTCGTTGCCGAGCCCAAAAAATTGGCCAATCCTGTTTTTTTCAAAATGTGAAACAGTGATAATCTTTTGGCTTTTTTTGATTATTGCCGGAACAAACATCCGCCGGTAGGCATTTCCAAATTTTTGGTACCAGCTTCCAGATCCCTGCATGATTTTCAGGTAGCTGCTTTCCATATAAATAATATCGTGAAGGGTAACAACCAGTGGCAGAGATGTAAAAATTGGAGCGGTATTGCTTGTGCAATGAAGGAGTTGGCATCCGGCCTTTCTTGCTGCCCGCGGCAAGGCAATTTGTTCCCAAAATGGGTAGAATCCCCCTTTTAGCTCAACAATTTTAAAATTGGATGTTTCATGGATGACTGTGTTGTCTTCATCGGCTTTCACAAAGATCACATACTCATTTTCAATATCAATGGTCTGAAGATTGCGAATCAATTCAAGAGCAACCATATCCATTCCATGTTTCTTTTTGCGAAATATCCGCTGCGCTTCTATGGCTATTTTCATCTGTTTATAATTTGTTTTTTAATTGTCAGATGGAATAGCCACGAGGTTATAATCATCTCGAATGGTGATTTGCAAATCATGGCGATTTCATTTGTTTATTTTATTGTTCAATAATTTGATCATTCGTTTTAATCAAGTGAGCCCATTTTTGAATACCATTTCTTACCTGTGTGATTGTTAGGGGTTTGCTGATGTAATCATCCATTCCGGCAGCGATGCATTTTTCTTTATCCGAATACAATGCATTGGCGGTCATGGCAACAATCAGTGGTTTCTTGTCCCCCCATTGTGCCACAATTTGGTGAGTCGCTTCAATTCCATCCATCTCAGGCATTTGAATGTCCATGAAAACGATATCTATTTTCATCCTTTTTAACGCATCCAAAACTTCGAAACCATTCGCGGCAATATGGATGGAATAACCCAACATTTCAAAGAGCCTGGAAATCAATTTCTGGTTGATGGCATTGTCCTCTGCAACGAGTATTTTGAATGGATATTGATCGTTGATCTTATGAACAGCAACTGGTTGGATTAAACCAGGACTTTTCGATGCAATACTTTTGGAGAGTAAGTTTCTGATGCTTGAGATCAGTTGTGAGTGCTTTAATGGTTTGTTGATTTTTGCTTGAAAAACCGGGTCGGTTGCGACAGAACTTTCACTCAAGACCGGCTGGATCACCAGAATCAGTGGTAATTCATTGTAGGCAATTAATTTTCTTATGCCATATGCTAATACCCCTGAGCCCATCGGAAGTTCATCATCTATGAGTGCCAGATTGATATCATTATTTGATTCCAGCACAGACAAGGCTTTTTCCCTTGAATCAGCCAGATAGGGAACAAAATCATTGCTTCCGAGAAGCTCATATAAGATTTTTCCACTGGTTTCATTAGAATCCACAATAAGCACTTTTTTACCTTTCAGGATGAGGTTTTCAAAAGATGGAATATTGGAGGTCTCTTTTTCAATATGATATTGTGTTTGAATGGTAAAAATGAATTCGGTGCCAAATCCAACTTCACTTTTGACCCAAATTTTGCCCTTCATCAATCCAATTAATTTTGCGCATATAGCCAAACCCAAACCTGTTCCCCCAAATTTTCTCGTTGTGGAGGCGTCGACCTGGCTGAAAGGTTTAAAGAGTAATCCAATTTTTTCTTCAGGTATGCCTACTCCGGTATCCCGGATACTAAACTCAAGTGTAGATATATCACCTGATATTTCAAGTTGATTGACATTGATTATGATTTCTCCCTTTAGCGTAAATTTGACGGCATTTCCTACCAGGTTGACCAATATTTGTCTTAGGCGGGTCAGGTCTCCTGTAATTCTTTTCGGGATGGCGGGATCAACCCGAAAATAGAGTCCAAGTTTCTTTTCATAGGTCGATGTGGTCATCAGGTCCAGAACGTCTTCAATGGCAAGTCTCAAATCAAAATGATGTTCTTCGAGTATCATCTTTCCAGATTCAATCTTCGAGAAATCCAGGATATCATTGATAACATCCAGCAATAATTCCCCACTAACCCTAATTGTTTCCGCATAATCGCGCTGATCAGATGTCAGAGGGGTTTGCATCAACAGGCTGGTCATGCCTATCACACCGTTCATTGGTGTTCTAATTTCGTGACTCATGGTAGCCAGGAAATCCGATTTGGTTTTTGTAGCATATTCTGCAATGTGCCGTGCCTCTATTAATTCATTTTCGACAATTCTTTTGGAGATACTACCTCCCAGACTTCCGGCAAGAGCCGTGATAATGGATATTTCGTTTGTTGACCAATTAATACCAATGGTACAATCATCGAACCCGACCATTCCCCAAAGTTGTTCATTGACAAATATCGGTGCTGCCAGGATTGATTTGATATCCTCGTCTTCAAGGATACAACGTTCATGCTCTGGAAAACTTTCGGTCAGACCCGAAACAGTTTTCCCTGATCTCAAAGTATTGAACCAATTTGGGAAATTTTGAGAATAAGGCATATTTTGAAGCTCCTGGTTTCCGATTTGAGGCACAATTCCTTTGGCGGTCCATTCGAACTGCTGACTAAAAAACGCCTCTCCGGTTTTCGCATCAACATTGTTCTCGAAGATATATACACGATCAACTCGGGTTGCTAAGCCAATTGTTTCAAGGGCTTTTTGAACAGCCTGATCATGATCGTGAATGGTTAAAAGATAGTTCATTGCCTGAGCCGTTCCACTCAAAATCTGACTTTGCCGCAAAAGGTTGCTTTCCGTTCTTTTCCTTTCGGTAATGTCGCGGTATATCCAAAGAATCCCGTGGTTTTTATTTCCTGCATCGTCAAGTGGTATGAAATCGCGCTCCAAAGATCTCCCACTTACCATATTCAATTCAAAATCTGTGACTACCTGGTGCAATTTCAGTGTATTGTTGATATCCTGAACAAACATTTCCGGGTTCGTGAACAGGTACTTTGACTCTTCCGCTGCATTGGCGCATTCGGCCCCAATTAGCTGATCGGGGTGAAGTGGAATTGAGAAGAGGTCACAGAAATATTGATTGACAACAACTATCCTTCTCTCTTCATCTTCAACCATTACAGCCGATTGCATGCTTGATATAAGTGACCTGAATCTCAGGTTGGCAATTTGCAAGGCCTCCAAATCCTCTTTCTGTTGCGTGATATCTTCTTCAACAGCAATGAAATGGGACATTTTTTCATGGATGTCAAACACAGGTGATAACGAGGCGCTCACCCAATAAAGCTGCCCGTTTTTCTTTTTGTTGTGAAACTCACCTTTCCACTCTTTGCCAGAATTGATTGTTTTCCAAAGGTTGGTGTAATCTTCACTGGAGTGTTCGCCGGAACTGAAGATTCTCGGGTTGTTACCAATTATTTCCTCCTTGGAATATCCGGTTATTTCAAAGACTTTTGGGTTGGCATACTCTATTTCGCCAGATAAATTGGTCACATAAGTGATAACGGGACTTTGTTCCACTGCCCGGAAAAGTTTGTTTAATTCTTCCTCGGACCGCTTGCGTTCGCTTATGTCCCGCAGAATGCCGACAGAATGCCAGGCACCATCAGTAAATATAGCGGATAAAGACATTTGTATGGAAATTTCTTTGCCATCCTTTCTGATCGCTTCCAGATCAAGTGTTTTACCGACAGCTGATCCTTCCCCTGTTTCCTTAAATATTGGGAAAGCCTTGTGGTGCGCCTCGTGGTAACGCAAAGGAACCAGCAGCAAATGAAGGCTTTTGCCGATTGCTTCATCTTTTTTGTATCCAAAAATGCGTTCCGCTGCCGGGTTCCAGAAGGAAATTAATCCTTCGTTGTCCATCATCAAAATGGCATCGTGTTCCGAGTCGGTAATGGCTTGAATCCGTTTCTCACTTTGGTTCAAAGCCTCCTCGGCAAGTTTTCGTTCCGTGATGTCGGTATCTGTGCCGCTGTATCCTATCATGTTACCTTGCCCGTCCAGAATTGGAATCCCGTTTGTAGACATCCAAACAATCTGACCATCTTTTGTTACTGCCGAATTTTCAAGGTTACGGAAGGGTTCTTTGAGCGCAAATACAGCAAAGGCTCCTGCTTTAAATTCATCACGATCATTTTCGGGATGTAGCTCATAGAAATATTTCTTTCCGACAAGTTCCTCTTGCGCGTAGCCTAAAACGGCATCACAGGAATCACTGACATAAGTGTAAAGACCATTGTTATCGACTTCCCAGGTGTAAACCCGGTTGTGTTCGGATAGTTTATTAATCCGCTCCTCACTTGCTTTGAGTTTGCTTTCGGTATTCTTAATATCAGTAATATCTGTTATAAGGACCAAAAAATATTCCTGGTCGAACGACTCAATTATTTCGCGGGATAGTGAACCATTCAATATTTCGCCACTTGCCGTTGTAAACTGTATTTCCATACCTTCAATGCGCTGATATTTCTTAAGCTCCTGAAGAATTTCTGGAGGATTATCAGTCAAAAACAGCATTGGAATATCAGTAACAAGTTGACCGATCATTTCATCCCTTGACATCCCGGTTTTTTGTACCATGGTATCATTTACTGCGGATATCCTTCGGTCAGAAACATTTAGCAAATACATCAGAGCCGGACTGCTGTTAAATATCTTGTTGAATCTAGCTTCACTTTCCCTGAGTTTTTCCTCTGCTTCTTTACGAATACTGATGTCATGATAGCTCCCAAGGAATCCTTGGATATCAGGATCATACATCAGGTTACTTGCTGTATATTCGACCCATGTATAATGACCATCCTTGCAACGATATCGGAATTCCAATGATTTTGGAATGTTGGATTCTCCCAATTCGCCCAATATTTTTAATGCATCCTCCAGGTCATCAGGATGAATATTCCCTATAGCACTTTTGCCAACCAATTCTTCGGGTTTCCATCCAAAAAGCTTTTCACTGTTCGGGCTTTTGTAGCTGTTGTTTCCTTCTTTGTCAATGATAACAATGACATCGTTGATGTTTGAGACCAACTTGGAATAACGTATTTCACGCTTTTTAAGTTCTTCTTCAATCTCTTTCTCCCTGGTTATTTCTTTCTGCATGGCGATGAAACATTCCAGGTTGCCAAAGGCATCAAAAACCGGTTGAACCTGTAAGTTTAACCAGTACTTCCGATTCGATTTGGAATAATTCACGATATCAACTTCGAAAGGCTTTCTCTCTTTAAAAGCCTCTGACATGAAGGAAATAGTATTTTTGTCGGTCGCGTCTCCCTGGAGAAATGAACCCGGCTTTTTGCCTTTTACCTCTTCCAACTTGTATCCGGTGAGCTTGGTAAAAGCGGTATTGGCCCATTCAATTTCTCCTGCACTGTTGGTGATAACAGTCGAATTAGCTGTTTCTCTGGCAATGAGCGCCATCTTCTTTAGCTCATTTTGATTGAGAATATTGGCATACAAAGCACCGGAAAGATTACATATAAAGGATAAGATGGCAATATCATCTTCATTGTAGGCATTTGGTTTCGAATCGACAATTCCAAATGCTCCAACCACTTCTTCACCATTCTTTACCGGAAGGTACAGCCTGGATCTAACCTCAAAAGATCGCTCACTCGATTTGGATAATTCATCTTTGTCAAGCAAGATGTCCGGAATATATAGCATTCTTCCGGTGTTAAATACCATACCGGGATGTCTTAATAATGCTGACATTTCGGCAGCAACAAGTTCTTCTTCACTGAAACCTTTTGCTTGCAGTAACCTTAATCTCTTTTCCAAAGGATCATAAAGGTATAGACCTGTATATTCAACTCCATAGGTCTCTTCCAGAATTTCTTCAACGGCCTGCGCCATCTGATCAAGAGTTCCGATCTTGGAAAATGAAGAGGAAAATTTGTCTAAGAGCTTGATAATTTTGAAATATGGTTTTTTCATGACATGTTTCTGTTTACCTCACATTGTTTTTGAACTTTTTCTTTCCCCAGAATTCGATCATTTTGATCAGGTCGTCCACCCTCAAAGGTTTCGTAATGTAATCATCCATTCCGGCTTCAATACATTTTTCCCGGTCACCCCGCATTGCATTGGCTGTCATGGCAATGATCACAGGTCTTTTTTCCATTTTGCTCTGAACGATTATCCCGGTGGCTTCGTAACCGTTCATCTCTGGCATTTGAACATCCATGAAAATAAGATCGTAATTTTTGCGTTGAAGGGAATCTATGGCCTCGAGCCCGTTGGCAGCAATATCCATTTTGTATCCAAGCAGCTCAAAAACATTTCTGATTAACTTTTGATTGATCATGTTGTCTTCGGCAACCAAAATTTGAAAAGGATATTTTTTAGAAACCTCCCCCAACTCCTGTTTGCTTTTCTTTGGAACAACAACTGTTTTCTCAGAAGGGGATAGAATTTTAATTAAAATTTCTGATAGCTGAGTATGTTTGATGGGTTTGTTGACGTAGAAGGAAAATAGTCTTGCAAGCTCATTGGAATCTGTATTATACCCTATTGATGTTAACATGACAAGGGGAAGTTGTTCATTGTTTCGAGTTTTTCTAATCTCCCTTGCCAGCATGATTCCATCCATTTCAGGCATCTGCATATCCAGGATTCCTACATCAAATTGATTAATTTCTATATTTTCAAGTAATTCTTTTCCTGATTGGAAGGTTGTTGCATGAAGTCCCCAATATTCGCACTGAAGTTTTAGAATCTTTCTGTTTGTGGCATTGTCATCGACAATGAAAACCGATTTTTTATCAAGCCCTTTCAGTGATTGCTGGACCTTACTCACCTCTGGAGAGGGTGCAGAAAAAATTGTCTGGATGGTGAACCTGAAATCAGAACCGACTCCAAATTCGCTATTGACCCAAATCTTGCCTTTCATTAATTTGACCAAACTGGAGGTAATGGCCAGGCCCAACCCGGTGCCTCCATATTTTCTTGTGGTTGATGCATCAACCTGTGTGAAAGGAGAGAAGAGAAGTTCAATTTTATCAGATGGAATTCCTATGCCGGTATCCTTCACAGAGAACTCAAGAATTACCTTTCCGTTTTTATTTGAATGGAGGGAAATGTAGATTAGTATTTCTCCATTTTCGGTAAATTTTATGGCGTTACTTACGAGGTTAACGATGATTTGCCGGAGCCTGAATCCATCTCCAAAAATATACTGATGGACAGCAGGATCAATAAAATACATGAGGTCAATTCTCTTTTCCAGAGCTTTGGGTGCCATAAGGTCCAGGACATCTTCCACACATAGTCTCAAATCAAATGAATTTTCCTCCAGCTCCATGTGGCCGGTCTCAATTTTTGAAAAGTCAAGGATTTCATTGATAATGTTCATCAAACTTTCACCGGAGTTTTCGATTATATTGACATAATCTCGCTGATTTTCAGTTAAATCGGTGAGTAATAATAAACTGGTCATGCCGATCACTCCGTTCATTGGTGTTCGTATTTCATGCGACATCGAAGCAAGGAACTCTGATTTGGCACGATCAGCAGTTTTGGCCAGTTCCAGTGCATCCTTTAAGTCTTGCTGACTTTGTTGTCTTCGGATGGCTCCTCCTATGTTGTAAGCCAACATTCCAAGTACGGTTTCTTCTGAAGGAGTCCAGAGATGATCTTCGCTACAAGCTGCAAAACCTACAAAACCCCATAAAGTGTTTTTTTGCTGGCCAATGATGGGAAAAATCATCATCGATTTTATCAATTGCCGGCTTAAAATATTCCTGATTTCATTGCTGAATTCGGATGCCAAACCCTTGATCGATTTGCCCTCTTTCAAGGGAATATACCAATCACTCGATTCGGGGTTGAAAAATATAACCTCACTCTCAGAAGTATCAACTTTTGCTTGAATTTCAGGGACAATATACTCATGAACGCGGTCAACTTTTCTTAAAATAGAGGATTCCTCTGTTCTGTTTTTATAAATGAAAATACGGTCAATACCAGATGCTTGGCTAACGGCTTTAAGGGCATTGTTGAGTGCAACCTCAATAATGTCGTTGGTGAGCAAATGATTGGATGCCAAGGCCAACCCATGAAGTACTTCGCTTTGCTTTATCAGCTCTTCCTGCATGATATTTACCTCCCGGTTTTCCCGTTCAAGTTCCAATTTCTGTAAGTGGAAGATGGAGATTAACCTTGCGATCTGGCTAAACTCATTTTTGTTCTTTTCGAGCTGAACCAGTTTCGAAGTATCGTTGGTTTGCAGACTGTCCGAAATTATTTGTAAAGGACGTCTAATCCAGAAGTAAAGAATCAGGAAGAATAACAGCAATAGACAAACCGACAAACTGCCAAGAAAGTAGAACATGAAGTCACTGACATTTTTGTAGTTTACAAGTACATTATTTGGTTTCTGAATGACAAGGTGTTTAACCAGCTCATCATTATATCCCAGCAGGCCTTTGGAAACTGTTATCGAGTCATTGTCGATAATAAGTGGATCTGCTGTTTTTATATCCTTAAGTGAAATACTGCTTGCCGTATTGAGCGAAAGCTCATTTAAAAAGTCTTGGTCCCAGATCCTGCTGATAATAAAAAATCCGGAGGATGGCTGAACACGGGCAGTATCGAGCGTAGGATGGATCGTTGATGCTGAAATCTCCAGGAGACCTTCTTTTTTTAATTGAAAAAAGTGCATTATTCCTTTGCGCTTTATTATTTCAAGAATTTTTTTGCCAACAATGGGATCTTTTAGTATATCTTTTTCCTTTTTTCCAAAGCCATATATCAGTTTTTCATCGGTTCCATAGACACTTACACTATACAATTTAAATGATTTGACAATACTAGCGATATTGTCCTCAGCCCATAAATAGTTTGGATTTTTGATATTGGCTAACAATTCATCCCAATTGGTATAATCAAGAACTAATTGATCCAGCTGGTTTGATTGAACGCTCAGAGCAGTATTAATAAGCACTATCTGCTGCTCTACGGCAGCCTTAACTATCAGCTCGTTCTGCTTCTCCTGGGTTTTACGGAAAATAAAAAGGACCAATACCGCGATTAGCAAGGACGACAGAAAAAGGAAAAGTATTTTTCTTCTAGTGCTCATGTAGTTAAATTGAAATATTTACCAGGGTATTAAGAGAGATTAATCCGAAATATTTAAGGTGACGATTAAACTGACTCATATACCTCAATTGCCGCCCTTACACACAACTCATCCTGCTTATAGTGGCCTCCACTGATACCTATTGCACCAACAATCGAGCCTGTCTCCATCAATGGTGCACCTCCGCCAAGAAGAATAAAATCCTGAAATTGCTGTACCCCATGAAAGAGAATTGGATCATCCTTTATGAATGAATACCAGCTTTCGCCGGTAGGTATTCCTAATCCAACCGCTGTCATTGCTTTTTTTCTGGATGCATCGACAGTCACCAGAGGAGAATGATCCATTCTGAAAAATGCCTTTAAAACACCGCTTTCATCCACGAAAGTGATCGAAATTTTGATGTTCAGCTCTTGAGCTTTTGCGATGGCTGCTTTTGCCATCACCTGACAGTCATCATAACTCAGGGTTTTTTTTAGGATATTTTTCATAACAGCAGAATAGTTAATAAGTTGATTTATCCCAGTACTAATTTCCTTATTTTATTGTAAATGAAAACTTCAACGAAGAATGAGAATGCGATCATCACGATTATGTATAGAAATAGTTCCAAAGCAAAGTTGTTCAGAAAGCTGAGGTAAGTTGCATGAACAACCAAATAAGTATGCGATATATAAATTACATAGGAACAAGGTGCAATGTATTTGAATATGCCAAATATCCTGTTGAAGGCAAACCAATGGTAATTTTGCCAGATGATTGCCCCGAACATGACAAGAAACGCAAAGGCAAAATGTCTGAATTCGATGATTGGGAAGGCCGAATAGCGGAATTGATAGGTTTCAATTGCAGCCCTGTTCAGGTATAAGTTCAGTCCGAGAATGGCGGTTATTGTCAGCAAAACCGCCCCATAGGGCAGCATCTTTTTGATTGAAAAAACCTCCTTATTGAGATAGGTTTGCGCAAATCGTACCCCAATCCACCAAATGGCAAAATACATCAGCAGCCGGTTCAGCATAAAGGGATAGAACAGGTAGGAAAAGGCTGCTGAAATGGTTATAACAGCTATCCAAAAATTCATTCGCTCCGATTTTATTTTGGTTACTAATAGGAAGAAGAGCATGTAAAACCACCATTCATATGAAAGTGACCAAAGTGGTCCGTTGTCCATGTATACGCCACATATCACATTCGGCTTTTGCGTCACCACATCCTGAAGCATCAGCAAATTCCCGCCCAGCCTGAGCCATTGCGGATCGGCCATAGCTCCTTCTTCAAAACATTTGATGCCATACCCCAAAAGGAATATAATCAGCATGGGCGAATAAAGACGGATAAAGCGACGGATAAAATAGCTCTTAAATGACTTGTCTTTGGATCTTTCGTAGGTGTATTTGATAACAAATCCCGATAGGATAAAGAACAGGATTACAGATTCTGGTCCAAAACGGAAGAGCACACCTACATTTATTCCGAAGAGGTAGAATTTTTGGGGAAGGGCATGAAACAGTACGACATACAAAGCGGCAAATCCCCGTAATGCCTCCAGTTTGTCAAGCTTCTGATTTTTCACCTTGATGTTTTTGACTGTCATTGGTTTGTTTTTGTAGCGGTATGTTTTGTATGGATGAATTTTTTGTTGGCACCTTTAATTTTAAGCAGGGACATCAGCATCAAAACCATTCCTTTTGGAAGAGAAGCAAGGGCACCAAGTGTCCTGAAATTGTAAAAGGTACCCGGTACTGAAAAGAGAAAAGCCATCAGACAGGAAACCATGATGGTTGCCCATCCAACGGAATAGCAAAGGCTGTTTTGAGACAAGAAATTGGCTGTCAGAAAGGTGGTTCCAAACAAGATGACGGCACCAAGCAGCAATATCCTCGGCGGCTGTATAAATTGCAAGGCTTTGTCGAAATAATCGACATTGCCTTTGAGAAGCAGATCTTTTGATGCGGGGAGAAAGTCCTGACGGAAGTAGTGTAACTGTGCTGAGAGCCATCTCCGGCGCTGGTTGCTGAAGACATCAGATTTTTGTACCTTCTCGTCAAATACCAACGCATCATCCAGATAGATAATCTTATGGCCGGCCTTTAGCATTTTCAATTCAATCTCCTTGTCGAATCCACCAACGGCAGTTACCTTGCTCATCAAGGTTTTGAAAAAGCCATACTTGAATGCCATACCTGATCCGATGATGGCTGAAGAGAGCCCCAGCACCCGATGTCCTTTTCTGAAAATATGGTTGTTGATCTCTTCGCTCACTGCATCCAGAATGGCCAGCGAAGTATTCGTGTTCTTAGCTGTTCTATGTCCTTGAACCGCCATGCATTTTTGCTCAAAAGCAGCATTTATTTTGCTGAGAAAATCATTGTTCATCACATTATCAGCATCAAGCACGACAGCAATGTCATAGCCGTCTCCCAGCTGTTCCATGGCCTTGTTAAGTGCCTTGGATTTTGTGCTTAACTCGAAGAATACTTCTATTACCTGGATGGGTAATTTCCTGAGTTTTTCCAGGGTATCCTTTTGAAATGAGTCTGCAATTATGGCAACATCATAGGCTTCCTTCGGATAATCCTGTTTGAGCGCTTCCATGGCCACTTCAATGATGACTTCATCCTCTTTGTAACCTGGAATCAACACAGCAATTTTCCGGTATGTAAGCGCCTTTGCTGTGGGTTTTTGTCTGTAGAATAGTCCGGCAAATGAGAACAGGAAAATGTAAATAGTTGACAATCCAAGAATTATCAAGAAAAATATCTGGATGACATTGAATAGTAGTAGACTGGTGTTGCTCATGGATTGAGTTTAATTTTACTTGTTATTTTGGAATATCTACTTTTTCCACTGGCGGATTTTATTTCTGACTTTCAGTGCGTATTTGCGAAGAAACGGGAAGTATTTGCCACTTTTAATGTTGTACATCATCGATTCGGCCTCGAAAATCATTTGGAAATTCTCTGTGCACAGAACCGGCTTTTTTGTAATTCTGTTGATTTCGAGTGCCTGTGAAAAAGAACTCTCAACAAATAAAACATAGGCACTTGATTTATAGGTATTTGCCTTGTGTTCTCCATGGCTGTTGGCTTTTACCCGGGCTTCCTTGTTTGGTAAGTCCAGCATTACCAATTGGTTGTATTTCACATTGTTGGCTTTGAGCCATAACTCAGTCTCTTTCCGGTACTTTTCGAGCCGTGAAGTCACGATGGTTCCGATCTTGCTTCCGGGAATAAAGAGGGGAGGAGCGTTGACAATGAAATCAAGGTATTTCTCACCATCATCATTTTGTTCATCGGTAGGATCTATGCACAAAACCCCATCAATGTCAAAGCAAGCCTTTTCAAGTGAAGTGTGGTTGAAAATATTCCATTGAAAATAGCGGGGAAGGGGTACAACTTCGAAATAGTAATCCACCTGCTTTTCCTTTCCCGGAATAACATAGATGGCACAATAGCTAATATCGAATGAAGAACTTAGCTCTTTTAAGCTCTCCTTGCATTTTTCCATGGCCGCACCGGAGGCAATGCTGTCGTCGACAACCAGAATTTTCTTGTAATCCTTGATATCAAAGAACTGTCCTCTGGCACCTGCTTTGTAAATGTGGCCGTTCTGAAAGGAATTAAGATCTGTGTAAGGTTTGTTGAGGTACAATGCAAGCAGATTTGCCGGCAGCATGCCACTTCTTGGAATTCCAACGATCAGATCGAAATCTCTGGGGAGAATATGCAGTCGGCTTAACAGGATATTGTTTAAATCAGTAATGTTTCTGTAATACATAACTTATTGTTTTTGCATGGTTTCTATTACATATTTGAAAAGTCTTTCAACATTGTTCTTCCAGCTATGGGATTGTGCGAAGAGGATACGTTGCTTGTTACTTTCTTCTGTGAGATCAAGGAGGGCCTTGTCCAGGGCAATAAGATATTCAGAAGCACCCGAACACAGAAAGGCATGGTCTTTGAATATCTCCATGGTGGCTGTTTTTGTCGCAATCACGGGTTTCCCCAAAGCCAGATATTCATCAACTTTCCTGGGATAATTTCCATTTGTAATCTCGTTTAATTTTTGTGGATTCAGGCAAACCTGAAGTGCAGACATGTAATTTGGAACTGCATTTTTTGGGATGCTTCCAAGAAAGTGAACGTTTTTGAGGGTATGAAGCGGATGCGCGGCAAACACTTTGTCCTCCCCTCCAATCATGACAAAGGAATAGTCAGGTCTGTTTTTCGCAACTTCAAATAGCAGATCCGGATCAAGGCGAAGGCTGTTGATATCTCCGATGTATCCGATCCGGGGAAGTGGAATGGCTTCAAGGATCTCAGGAGTGACAAAACCCAAAACTGTGTTATAGGCTGTAAGGTCTACTCCCTGACCGATGTCATGGCTATTCTTATTGATTGATCTCGAATAATCGGCATATTGGGGGGAGTTGCAAACAACCAGGTCACTTTTTTTAATCAGCAACGGTTCAAGTCTGACAACATGCTTTTTCCAAAAGGCAAAAGGCTGCAGGTTGTCTCTTCTGTAATAAACGGAAAGAGCTGGCCGGAGATACTCTTTTGCATAGAAACTGCGATAAATATCATTGTCAATGAAGTGAATAACGTCTTTAAATTGCAGCTGTTCAGTGATTTTTTTTACGTAATTAAAGATTTTTTTGTTGTTAAGCCGATTGAAAAAATCAAACAAAAAGCCATCAGGTAACTGATTGACAGACCAGATTGAAAACGGAAAGTCCAATACCCACAAAGAATTGTTGATTTTTCTAAGTGGTTCCTCCTGTTTCCTCAATACCTTGAAGCGATGCTGCAACTCCGGGGCTGATTTCTTCTTCAGGATGGTCATTTGATCCAACGGACTGTTCACATAGAGCACACGATTGCTGACAGCCATCTCTTTGGCGATGTCAATCGCATTGGAACCTATCGGAATATCCCAGGCCTGAAGTCCGGTGATGATAAAATCCCTGCCTTTCATACGTATTATATTTATGTTTTTATTTGCCAAATAATTCACTACAATAGACACATCGGTCACAATAGTCGTAATTGTGGTCCGGAAAAATTATCCTGATAACGCTTTTGCCATCTTATCCTTGTCAATCAATGGCGTATCGAGTCTATCAGTATTCACCAGCAGCGCCATGGAGGTATAGATCAGCATCCCTGTGGGCATGGCTCCCAGCACTGCATTCCCATATGATGCCACCATGATGCCGAACATCCCGGAAGCAAGTGCAGCCATTTTAATTTGCAATATTGGATCACGAATCCTGAACACAACATAATAAGAGCCTTTTACAAGTGCGTAGAAGAGGATGAACAAATGCAGCAATAGTCCGACTATACCTTGTTCGACCCAAATGAGTACATACCAGCTATCTGTAGCAACCTGCGACAAAAATGCATTTGGCAGGTATTTCTGGGCTTTCACTCCGCCAAGACCGATACCACCGCCAAATGGCCTTGAGGCAAGATAGACCTTTAACCTTCTCTGGTTTTCAAGTCTCACCTGCAAAGAGGCGTCATTGGGATCAAAAGCTGTTCTCATTCTGCGAACCTGATCGTTTCCCTGGGCTATGGTGGTGTATTTAAAGAAAACAAAGACCACTAGCAGCAGGAAAAAGCCGATCAACATCACTCGAATGTTCTTTCTCAGGACAAAAAATGCCATAAAACCGGCCAGAGGAACACTCATGGCTCCCCGGGTTCCCGACAAAATCATTCCGTATAACGCAAAGATTGCTACGACGAGAAAGAATATTTTTTTTCGTTTCTCCGTTTGAACTGTTGAGAAGATAAAGGCTACCAGCGCCGAATAACCCTGGTTGGCTCCAAACTGTCCAGCATCGCTCATGAATGAAAAACTTCTCAATTTTCCGAACAATATATGCGTCTGCGCATTTCCGTCATTGAGCCAGGCTTGTTCCCATTGATCGACGCCAAAGAAGTGCTGTTTCATTCCATTCAGGGAAGCCAAAAGTGACATAATTCCCCAGATATAGAAAAAGATGTCCAGTTTCCGGTTTGAATCAATGAAGAGGAGGGTCAGCGGCACGATCAAAAGCATGTAGAGTGCGACTCCCCTGCCGGAAAACCATGCAGCGCTGCTTCTTGCCTCCGGATTGATCAACTCAAATAAAGAGTATCCAAACCATAGAATGGCAAGATAAGTTATATCCTTGTTGGCTGGTCCAAAGTCAATCCTTTCTTTGAACCTGTTGAAAATTAGGGCAACATAGGTGAAAATAAGAATTCCATCCATCGTTGTCCCAATCATCGGTATGCCCGAAAGGTATTTCCCCAATCCTAGCAATACAAATCCTAGTAGGATGGCTGAATAAAGTCCAATAATCGGGAAACGGAAAAGAAAATTGAGATAAATAGCGATAAACGGTAAAATGATCAAAACGGCACCAGCTGTCATACCCATCTTGCTGATCATCCAGGCTGCAATTAAAGCCACTGATATCACGATGGCAATGATTGCAGGATTGGCCAATCTGTCTGATCCTGACTCTAATTCAAATGGGTTTAGTTGCTTAAGCATGGTTCTTCTTTATAAAATCAGGACTTGGCGATTTTATCAAAGGCTTTTCGGTTAATTATTTTAAGCAGCCTCAGCATGACTGCGCGCATCAAACCACCATCAATCTGCAACCTGCGGTCGCTGGTCCAGGCTCTAGACTTCCGGCTGTTGACATACAGAATTTTGTAACCGGCTTTCTTAATGGCGGAGGCCATCTTTCCATCTTCGCTGTCTCCAACATATTCAGCACTGCCAAGTTCATTGCGAAATTTGCGGGGTTTATCCATAATAAATCCGTTCACCTCCAGAGCCACAGCCTTGTTCAGACCAAAATTGAAACCCATGACCCTCCTGGCCTCCGTTTTCTTTGATTTGAGTGCTCTGATGATACTACTTCCAGTCTCATAAAGCCCCATTACAAACCTGCTTTTCCCTTCCATGGGGATAAATGAATAGGAGCCGTAAATGCATGCAACACCATTTTTTTCATTGTTTTGAATGGCTTCTGTCATTGCTTTGATCCAGGTCGGAGGATAAAGGGTATCACTGTCACAACATAGTTGGTATTTTCCACGTGCTTCAAGTAATCCTCGCCTTCGGGCAGGGGCAATTCCCTGGTTCAGTTCCATCATGGAGCGCACACCAATGTTGTCCAGAACTGCCTGTGTATTGTCCGTTGAGTTGTTGTTGATGACGTATAGTTCGCAGGGGAAATCAAATTCATTGTATGCCAGCGAAGCAATGGTTTTGGTGATGTTTTCCTCCTCATTCCAGGCCGGGATAACAATAGAGACCAAAGGATTCTCAACATCAAATTTCTTCAATCTCTGTCTCAAATCTGCAAGTTCTTCGTTGGTTAACTGGCGATTGTCCGCAAATTTGACGAGCAATTTTTTGATCCACTTCGGGAAATAAAAATCTATCATATCTCTATTTTTTCTTGTTTCTTGATTCTTATGTCTAATGTCTTATCTCTTATCTCTCATGTCTCATGTCTCATCTCTTAACGCTCATTTCTTGTGCAATAGCAACGGAAGCTTAAGGAGTTTGTTCAACAACTTTTTCATCAGTCTTTTGGTTTCACTGATCGGAACAAAATTGTTCCACTTTGTGAGTTTCAGGTAAGCAAAATACATTTCCTGGTAGCGTTTGTCAAACATGTAAGTCTTGTAAATCGGCTTCCTCCAGATGAAATGAACAAGCGATGCGTCAGGATTCCATTCTTCTGCAGACCAGCTCCATTTCGTATCAATTTGCAGCCAATTGTTGGCAAACACGACGTTGAGTCCGTATTGATCGGGATAATTGGCATATTTCGTATTCTCTTCGATGCATTGAAATACTTTTGGTGTGTAATCATTTTCCCGCCATTGACGCGTATTCATCAACAACAGTCCGGTGTTGAAATACTTGGTTTCGGCTGCAAAGCCCAGTGCTTTGTAGTTTTCAACTGCATGATTGTTACCAAATTGCCTGATCCGTACGTCAATGATTGCCCCAATTGTAAATCCTTGTAAATCAATTTTCCAAAGCGTTGAAATATCGTCATTGACAATCATATCAACATCCATGTAAATAACCTTTTCATATTCGGCCGGAATAAAATAGGGGATGAACATCCGCATGTGGATGATCAATGGATATGAGCTGTTGTCGTAAGGGATGTTCATTCCTGCCGGGATAACATTATCCTTTGGTATCCAGTGAATTGTAAAAACATTTGGACTGACTGATTCTTCCAGTTTTACCTTATTTTTCTTGTATATGCCATCATCAAGAATGAAAAAATGGATATGCTCAGCTGTCTTATGGTTTACTTCAATTGACTTTATTAATCCTGCCAGCAGTGGCATATAATGATTATCGCAGGCAACGACGATAACAATGGGTTGAATGGTTTCCATAAGTGTAATTTATTAATTTTTAATTATTTACAGAATTTTATTTTTGCTATTCTATGATGGTGTAGGTCATGATTTTCTTTTTACTACTTTGAAATACATGTTTTGATAGAAGTCATATCCGGCAGTAAAAATTCTGGTATTGTCAATATGAAGTTCCTTGTTCAGGAAGTAAAAACCAATCCAAACGCCAATGATGGTGAAGAGAACAGAGGCAACAGCTACCGCAATAAGCGACTTAAAAACAAAGACGGCAATCAGGTCGCCGATCACATTGGCAATGACCATGAACGCTACTTTGATAAGGTTTTTGTTCGGTTTGTTCATGCTGTCCAAGCCTACACCGGTCATCCGGTCGATAGGCAGCAACAAGCCGTATATTGAAAAGACCCTTACAATATTGGCTGTATTAAAACCGGTAACGGGGTCGATTCCTGCATATTGATGTCCGCCAAGTATCAAAACGAAAAAATCAGCAAACAGGAAGGTTACCACACTAATGGCAATAAACAAGTAAGTCATGGCACCTGAATAGGTATAAAAGACGGATTTTATTTCATCTATTTTGCCATTTATGCTTGCTTTCGACATCTTAGGAAAAGCTGTAGCTGCAAAGCTGCGCAGTGGTATTTGCTGCAGTTCCGTTAATTTCATTGGGATGCTGTACAAGGCAACGGCAGTCGTTCCCAATGGGCTTAAGCTGATAATCAGGGTATCTGCACTTCGGAGCAAATTTGTACCAATCAGGGTAAAAGTGGTGTATTTTCCGAAATCGAGTAAAACGCCGGTAGTATGTTTTGTTGCCTTTGCAATATATCTCAGTCCATCCCAACCATTTACCATGCATGTAAGTGATGTTAACAAGTTGATCAGCAGCTGTGCCCATGCGAGCTGGACAATAGACATCTTGATAAAAAGATAATTAAGTAACAGCACCAAAAAGAATCCACCGCTGTTAACCATCTTAACCATAAGCATCTTCCCGAATTTCTGATCGGCTTGCATAATAACAAGTGCCGTGTTAATGGGCAGGGTAAAGAAGGCCATCAGCGGATAGTAGGTAAAAAAGAGATCATATCCTGCCTTTTTGATTGGTTCAGGGAAAAGAAGATGGCAGACGATGATTACAATTGTAATTAAAATCGTGGCAATCAAGCCAATAAGTCCGTTGGAGCCAATGAATTTAATCCGGTCTTCGTTCGTGCCACCTGACAGGTAGCGAATAACGGCTGTATTTGTAATGCCAAACCGGAACATTTCTATAAAGGTTCCGGTTGCTACATATAGTACCCATTGTCCGAAAAGGTCGACCTGAAATGTACGAGTAAGGATGGCAAAACCGGCAATTCCGAAGAAGGAGATTGTCAGGTTTCCTGCCAGCGACAGGAAATTGTCATTTCGTATCAATTTTTGAAAGGCACCCTTCATCTGGATCATTTAAAATTCTTGCTTTGAATTAAACTGAAAGCGGACGATGCTTTTTATGGTTTTACGCAACCAACTGCGTTTTTTAGGTAAGTCACCCAGAACAGACTCTATAACCTCTATTTCAACGCCATTCAACAAAAATACCGGCTCCTGAGTGGTGATTTTCATCAATATGTTGAGTGCTTTTTGATCTGCTGCAGACCAGACGCGGTTGGCCCTGCACACTATTATTGCGAGATCAGCCAAAGCAACCAAATGTGTAGGGTAGGAATTGTATAGAATGGGTGGAAGTTCAATCAGCACAAAATCGGGTTTGGAGCGTGTGGCAAGTTGATTGTTTTCAATTAGATCAGTGTACTCCTGGGCTGAAAAATAGCCTGGATTGATGTGGTAACCTGAATATTCACCGCTTTCAAGATTGGCCTCAGGATTAAGCAGAAATGGGCTGGAATGATCGACCCGGTTATCGGGATAGCCCAATATCCTTCTGACAAATCTAAATGGTTTACGGGATGGAATCCGGGACGAAGAAGCTGTGTCACCTTCAGAATCCGGATCGCCCGACTGATTGTTTTCCTTTGGCTGCATAGAATCAGCCAAATAATTGAGATAAAGTACTTTTTTCCCTTGTTGCTTTATTTTCCAGGCGATGTTTCCGGCCGATACAGTATTTCCTTCGTTATTCAATGAGCTGAAAAATAAAATAGTACGCGGCTTATTCGTCTCCTCCGTCTTGTTGGTAAGTAAATCAATCTGCAGGATGATTAATTCAAGCAGCCGGTTTGTCACAAGTGAGAAATTCAGTGAGCCAACTTTGAGGAAAATTTTTGGAAATATTCCAATTGGCTTTAAATGAAGTATTTTGGCTGCTTTCTCTGCATTCCTTAAGGTGTCATCAAAATATTCCAAAACAAGGATAGAAGTTAGGACAATTATAAAACCGACCATACCGGCCACTATGATCAGGAATTTCCGCTTGGTAGGATTCGGAGACAATGGGTAGAAAGGTGGATCTGTGGCTTTAATAGTAGAGGATAATTCCGCATCCTGAACCTTGAGTTTGGCGAGATTTAATCCATGCAGAATTTCCAGAAACTCCTGTTCCGATACGGATATTTCGCGCTCGATGCGTTTTAAATTAGCACCTGCCGGAGCATAGATCGAATACTGTTTTTGGAACTCGTTAATTCGATCTTTCAAAACTTCGATGCCAGCTTTGGTATCTTCGTAAACAATCACATTGTTGATCCATTCGATCAGTAGGTTGGAGATTGGAAGACCTTCAGTTGAGTTGCTGAAACCGTACAATTCATTCACGCTTTTGCGTATCTCATCTTTAATGGTTTCCGCCTCAATTTTTAATTTGATCAGTTGTTCTTCATTGACAGGGTTTGCATTGCCCATAATCTCAGCTGTTGCAATTTTAGAATTGATCGCACTAAGCCGGTCTCTTTTACCTACGATAGAGCTACTTTTGAGTTGAACATTTTTCTGGTTTCCCAATTTACTTTCAATTCGTTCAATGGCAGCTTTTGTTCCTGCAAGTTTGATTCGCTTGTCATTGTACTGGTTGTCGAGGTTCTCTTTCACATTGGCAACTGCCTTACTCTGTTCGTAGTAGTTAATGATGTTGTTGTCTTCATTGAATTTAAGCAACTTATCTTCACCAATTTTTAGTTTGGCAGCAGACTGTTTTAACTGAAACTCAAAATATTTTACCACAGCATCAGAGCGGTTCTCTTTCGTGAATTTATAGTTCTTGATGCAGGCCTCAGTCAGGAATGCCAGCGTTTGCTGACAGATTCCCGGGTCATCCGAATCGAACTTTAATTTGATCAGGTCGCTGCTTCCAATGCGTTGCGCATTTACAGTAGAGAGTGCTTTTACGGAATAGTGGGGATCATCAAAAT
Source organism: Prolixibacteraceae bacterium (assembly GCA_037140615.1). Lineage (GTDB taxonomy): Bacteria > Bacteroidota > Bacteroidia > Bacteroidales > Prolixibacteraceae > CAINVV01. The sequence continues at coordinate 27,883 of JBAXED010000008.1, read as the reverse complement.
AGAGCAAGCGGTAAACAAAATTAGTGTCGCTGCTCGCCATGTAATTTTGCAGGTTTTTAACAGTTTGCTCATAATCCTCCCGGTCAATAGTAGCCGGAAGAGTTGAAACAGCTTTTGCAGTGGTATCCAGTTTTGAAAATGAGAAAGCTTCTGTGTTATCTGGATTTTCAATTTTTTGGCTTTCCGGTTTGCCGGAAGATTGATCTCCGACCGGCTGTGCTTTTGCTGCTTCTGATTTGCCCTTGTGTGAACTTGAATTGACAACAAGTGACTGCACATATTTCGGTGTAATTCGTCTTAGATCGTTAAAGGAGGAACTGGATATATAGCGCGGATCATATTTTTGAAGCATCAGATGTTGCGCCAGCATTCGAATAGCTACCTCCTGCTGTGTTTCCCGTGATTTAATGATGTTGATCAGGTTGTCAAATGCTGTGTTATTCGCATAGAAGCTAAATGCTTTATCCATCTCTATGCTAGATCCAGAAGCTATTCCGGTATAAAGTGTCGTTTCGGAAGAATAGACTAAAGTTGGATTTTTAGTCAGATAAGCTACCATGGAAGCCAGTATAACCGGAGTCGCTATCAACAGCACCAGGTGTTTTCTGATCAATCGTATTGCATCAATAATGTTCATCAGGATTTACTCTTTATTGATAAATATTGAATTTCATTCCCACAATAACTTCAAAAGTCATATAAGCCGTCTGGAAATCCATTTTTACACCCTCATAATCGGCTTCGGAACGGGCATATGTGTCGCAAACGCGTGAATAGGTGTCTAAATTCAGAACACCATTTTGAAATTCCTTTTCCGCGAGTTGCATGTTGATTTTTATTGTTTCCGCATATTTTGTTTTTATCACAAATACCTTGTGCTTCAAAACTAAATCATTGTAGCGTGTGATAACAAGCTGGCGAATTTCATTGCGTTGAGATTGTACCAAATTTTGTGTTTGCTCAATTTCTATTTTATCAGATCTGATCATATCTTTCCGGCTAAGCGCCTCGTAGATGGGTATCTTTATGAACCCGCCAAAGCCATAATTCAATTGGCTGTTCAAGGTTGATTGTGTGGATGGATTTTGTCCGGCAGAAGTGTTGGTCGAAAAGACATCAAAAGTTCCATAGCGTACATCTGTTTGAAGTCCCAGGTTCTTTGTCCACAATGCCTTATCCATGCTTAATTTGTACTGTTTCACTTTAATCTGTAAATCAGCAGATCTGATACCCGGATTATTAGCAATGGCCGAATCGATCAGAGCCGAGAGTGGCGGAAGCATCGACTCAATATTGTCTTTCAGTATATCAAAAGATTTTTTCTCCTGAGCGATCCCAGCGAACCGAAAGAAAGACAGAAAGACAAATAATAAAAATATTTGAAGGCGAAAATTCATAGTCGTTTTATCTGACGTTTTATTTTTCAAAGTTAATTTACTGGCCTCTTATCTGACTTATTTCAAGTGGATTAGATTGTGACTCATGCAAATATATTAAAATGCCTGAATCAAACTGTATCCTTCTGAAAGAGGGCAGGAACGGTTCGTAAAATCAATTTAAGGTCATACCAAAATGAGTATCTGTTGCCAATAAAGTGGTCAGCATATTCATTGTCCAACCTCATTCTCTCTTCTTCCGACATAACACCTCCCTTGCCTCGAAGCTCAACCTGCCACAATCCCGTTATCCCGGCAGGGGCAAGAAAGCGCTTGGAAGCAAAACCTCTGGTCAGCAATTCGGCTTCGTAAACCGGGAGCGGACGGTTGCCTACAATGGACATATCCCCTTTGATGACATTTATTAACTGCGGAAGTTCATCAATACTTGTATTTCGGATGAATTTCCCAACTTTGGTTATTCGGGGATCATCTGTAATTTTAATGAAAGCAGACTTCGTTTTCGCAACCTCCCGCTTCTGTGTATTGTACCAGTAATCACAAATATTATGGGTTCCAATGTGCATAACTGGGGAGCAAAATTTTCCTTCAGACAATTTGGCACATACAGGACAAGGCTTTTCAAAATCTATTTCTGCTTGCTCTGAGGCTGTGGCATATTGATTCTTCTCCTTGGCCAGGTTCTTCAACTCTTTGTCTGCACCGGTGCGCATAGACCTTAGCTTATAAAAATCGAAAGGTTCACGTCCGACTCTTTTTGAAATATAATATACTTTGCCTTTTGATTCCAAACGGATGGCCAAAATGATGAGCAGTAGTATAGGCGATAGGCAGATAAGAGCAGATATTGCTACAAATAGGTCGAAAAGCCTTTTTGACAAAGGCATGACATATTTTTGATCCTGTTTTTTGGCTTTATCATAGGTCGAAATGGAATACTTATTTCTGTATTCAACAAGAAACCTCATGCGACCAATCAGGCTCTCAACTGGGGGCAATGGAAGGACAAAAAAGTCATCCATGCGCGATTCGAAGGCAGATTTTATATAATCCTCCCTAAATTCGTGTGTCAATAAAATAAATGCAACTCTGTCAAAATCAGGCCTCTCTCTCAACCACTCGTGAATTTGGATGCCACTCCCTCCCGAAACATAATAATCTGAAAGGACGATGTCGGGTTTTTGCTCCGCTTTGAGATATCGGATTGCTTCGAGAGCATTCGAACAATGAATCACATAAATTTCAGGATTTTCTTCCAGTTGGAGCATGCTTTCGGACGACTGACCAATATACAACACGCACAATCTTGTATCCATATTTTCAATTCCTAAAGAATTATTAACAGACTGATAATGAAAATTTAACTAAATGTTCTACCACTTCAGGGAATAGTGTACAGGAAACAGGTTTTTAGTGATCAACTCTGCCAGCTCTTCAGGATTAAAAGGTTTGGCTAAAAAATCCTGCGCTCCCAGCCGATAACATTTTATTCGCTCTTTGCTGCTTTCTACGCCGGATAACATAATAACAGGGGTATGTTTGGTGAAACCTCTTTGCCTAACTTTTTCTAGAAAAAGATATCCGTCCATGTTTGGCATTTGAATGTCACCAATGATAAGATCAGGCAGATTGTCTTCGAGCCATTCCAGCGCATCAACTCCATCCGCTTTACTCTCAACATCATAGTTTTTTGATAGAAAATTCTCAAGTAACAGCCGAATGCTCTTTTCGTCATCAACAATTAAAATTTTTTGCCTCATAACTGTATGTTTATATTCTGATTATTAAGATATTGACGGTTTCTTTTTAGAAATGTGGAAGCAACCGCATTTCTAGGACCTGTTGATTCCTGTCTCACAATTAAGGATCAAAGTATTGGTAAATTAGTTTTTATCTCCTTCATTCTTTATTTAACGAAAATGCAAGGAAATTGTTCACCTAAAATAATTAAATTTTATGACACCATATAATTTGATTTTGCTAATAATATATGCTCTTAGCAACTCATTAAAAGAGAATATTATGTTTATTTGATTGAGATTGAGAAGAAGCAGGAAGGTTATAAAAAAGGTGCCGTCAGTGTTGAAACACCAGACGGCACCCATTAACACAATTTCAAACTGTATTAACTAACTGCTGCAAATATAAAAAAAAGAATTCTTTGTCTCTTTAATTGAATATTAAATAATTAATTTAGGTCCAAAACTAATAATGCCTTAACATAATGATCAAATTCGTCAAACTTCTGGTTACTAGTTCTTTCTTGTTGTGTTTCGCCCATTCAGAAGCACAGGATCAGAAAAAAAAAGAGGGAGCTCAGTCAATGCTTTGTCAGGGAAATTATTTCACTGAGAGTGAAGGAAAAACGTTCCTTGAAGGTCAGAAAAAACTTTATATCAACCAAAAAGAATGGGAAAAAAGGGCTCAACTTATCAGGCAACATATTCTCAAGGGAGCCGGACTTGAAAAATTTCCAAATAAATGCCCATTGAATGCAATCATAAGTGAAAGGAGAGTTTATGATGGCTATCAGGTGCAGAATGTGGCTTTTGAGAGCCTTCCTGGTGTCTACGTAACCGGAAGTTTATATATGCCAACCAATGCAAAAGGCAAATTGCCCGGAATATTAAGTCCCCACGGGCATTGGTCAAAGAAAGGCGATGTCGGTCGTTATCGTCCCGATGCTCAAAAACGGTTTGCCGCCTTCGCAAGGATGGGAGCCATGGTCTTCGGCTACGACATGGTAGGATATGGTCAGATGGGCGAATTTGGCTGGAAACACGACGATCCTGAGGTGCTCAAACTTCAGCTTTGGAACAGCATCCGCTGTCTGGATTTTATTCTTGAGATGGGAGCCGATCCGGAGAAAATAGCATGTACCGGTGCGTCAGGTGGCGGAACGCAGACTTTTCTGCTCACAGCTGTCGACCAGCGCGTCAAAGTTTCCGTTCCTGTCGTTATGGTCTCAGCTCACTTTTTTGGCGGATGTGTCTGCGAAAGTGGAATGCCAATACACAAAGACCTGGATTACCAGACCAACAATGTAGAGATTGCTGCCTGTGCTGCTCCGAGGCCAATGCTGCTGGTTTCTGACGGAGATGACTGGACCAAAAATAATCCGGAAGTGGAGCTTCCTCACCTGAAGTATATTTACCAACTCTTTAATAAACCCGGTCTGGTACAGAATGTTCACCTGCCCAATGACAAGCATGGCTATGACCTCAATAAAAGAGCTGCAGTCTATCCGTTTTTAGCCAAATACCTTGGATTAGATCTGTCTAAAGCCATGAATCCGGATGGAACTGTCAGGGAAGACATGATTGTGATCGAAGAACAAAGCGCACTCTATCCATTTGATAATCAACATCCTTTTCCTGCAAGCGGAATCAGGTCGAATGATCAGGTAAAATGGAATTAACCAGGCAGAATTGAATTTGTTTGTAATTAACCAAAGTCATTACCTTTCTTTTCATGCGAAGATTTCAAAAGTCATTTGCCTGCATTGGCATTTTTATACTAATTTCTTTAAAATTTTCAGGGTCAACTAATGCTCAAACTTCAACTCGGGATGGGTTTAATCAATTCTCTGGAGCATCCTGGATTGCAGCGAAAGAACAAAGAATTATAGCAGATTCACTGATGTATGGAGACCTTCCGGCAGCGCTCTTCAGAAGAGAATTTTCCATACCGGGAAAGATTAAGATGGCCACTTTAAATATCACTGCAGCAGGATATTATCTTGTTTCAATCAATGGAAAAAGTCTTGAAAACAACATACTCGATCCGGCCTGGACCAACTTTAGTAAACGGATTTATTACGCGACCTATGATGTGACAGCTTTGCTCAAAACCGGTGTCAATGCCGTTGGTGTCGAGCTTGGAAATGGATTCTATAATTTATTGCCCATCCGAATGTTTGGCCGCAACCTCAGGACTTTCTTGCCAACAGGTGAGCCTCAGTGGATTACCAGATTGCAACTCACCTATGCAGATGGAAGCTATCATGAGATCGTCTCTGATAGAAATTGGAAGGTAGCAGATGGTCCCCTGATGAAGAACAATGTTTACCTTGGCGTGCATTATGATGCCCGCAAAGAGCTGAAAGATTGGAATCTTGCGGGATACGACGATAGATTTTGGAAATATTCAGTCAAGATGAATGGTCCCGGTGGTGAGCTTCAGCCAGCCTCTTTTCCTGCTGTAAAAGTAACCAAAACCATTCAGCCGGTTGATATCCGCCAGTCGGGTAAAAATATCATCGTCGATATGGGGGTCAATCTGACAGGTTTGTACAAAATTAAATTCCATGGAGAAACTGGTGACACGGTACATTTCAGGTTTGGCGAAAGATTGTACGAAAATGGAACACTCAATCCCATGACCACTGTAGCCGGTCAGGTAAAGCAAAAGGGCAGGGGAGGACCGGGTGCTCCTGCTATAGCCTGGCAAGCTGACAGTTATGTATTTTGTGCTGATAATGAGGCCACTTTTGAGCCCCGCTTTTCATTTCATACCTTCCGCTATGTTGAGATTTCTGGATTAAAGTATGTACCTCATAAAGAAGATATTAATGCGCTATTTTTTCATACAGCCGTTGAAAATCAAAATCAGTTTTCGTGCGCTTCACCGCTGTTAAACCAAATTCAAAAGGCCTGTCGTCAGACATTTTTGGATAACCTGATATCTGTTCAATCAGACTGTCCGGCAAGAGAAAAATTTGGATATGGTGGAGACCTGAATGCTACCAGCGAAACCTTTATCTACAATTTTGACATGCAATCCTTTTACCGCAAAACTATTTACGACTGGGTTGATGCCATGCAGGATTCCATTTTTATCGACACGGCTCCTTACGTTGGAATTAATTATTGCGGTATCAGTTGGGAATCCGCATTTCTAACTACCCAATACAAATTGTATCAATATTATGGGGATACGGCGATCATCCATGAAATGTATCAAAAGGACCTGAACTGGATGGATAAAGTAAAAAGATTGCATCCGGATGAACTTATCGACAAGGGTCTCAGCGACCACGAATCATTGGAGAAAGTTCCGGTTCAGCTCATTGGAACCTCTCATTACCTGGATTGCGCCCGAATCATGAAACGCTTTGCAGAAGTCAAACGAGATTTGGTCAATGTACAGAAATTCAGTGCACTCGAGCAATCACTTACCAGGAAGCTGCTCGATCATTTCTGGTACAAATCGGTACCGGATCCCATCAATCGGCAGACTCTTTTTTCAACGCTAATTTATTATCAAATCATTCCACAGAAGGATTTGCCGGCTGCCACCGATTCTCTCCTAAAAGCTGTTAGAAATGCCCCTTCCGGCCATTTTACAACCGGTATCTTTGGCACCAAATACATTTTGGAAGCCCTTTCCATGACGGGTCATGCTGACGAAGTTTACAAAATAGTGAATAGCTCTGCCTATCCGGGCTGGGGATTCATGATAGATCATGGTGCCACCACCATTTGGGAAACCTGGAAAGAGAGCGACAACACTTATTCCAATTGTCATCCAATGTTCGGAACAGTTTCGGAATGGTTTTACCGCTATCTGGCCGGCATTCGGCCATTGGCAGATTATCCAGGTTTCAAAAGGTTTATTCTGGCTCCAGAATGGCCAGATGGACTTAACCAGGCCGAAGCGGTTTACCATGCGCCAGCAGGCGATATAAAAGTGAATTGGATGAGGACGGCAGGTGATATTTTCGAATTGAGAGTTTCAGTCCCCAAGGGCACCATTGCTCAATTTCGACCCACCGGAAAAGCGCGAATTATGCGCAAAATTACAAATGTAAATACAAGAAAATCCTTTGAAATCTTATCTAAAACAAGAATGATTGAGCTAAAAGAAGGTACTTACCTGATTAACTAGAAATTTGAAAATCGGATTTTCTCTGGCAACTTTTCCAAAGTTGGATTCATTGTTCAATTTATTCATCGAAGGATGAAACTTTGGAAAAGTTCGCTGTCTTTTTGGGGTTCCACTCTCCCAGTCTCCCAGTCCCCCAGTCCCCCAGTCTCCCAGTCCCCCAGTCCCCCAGTCCCCTAGTCCTTTTTCACAATTCCACCACCGTAATCCCCGATCCCCCAAACTGAACATGCTCATCCCTGAATTTTTTGACGGCAGGTTCCGACTTCAGGAACGCCCGGATGAGTTCGCGCAAAATGCCGTTTCCTTTGCCATGAAGAATGTGCAGCTCATTGGCTTCAACCATAATTGCCTCATCAATAAATTCCTGGATTTTTTGAAGCCCTTCTTCTGCCCGCATTCCCCGCACATCAATTCGGGGCTTGAAATTGAGCTTTTTGTCGTTGATTTCCCTATTTAACCGGGCTGTTGTGTAATTCTCCTTGTTTTTCTTAACTTCATTGTGGGAGACAATTTCGACCCTGTCGCGTTTTACGACCGACCGCAACTGTCCGAAAGCCACCACCAGATTGTTGCCGTTAACTTCCAAAACAAGGCCGTGCGAATCCTGATCTTTTAATTTGATCCAGCTCCCGGCTTCCGGTTCTGAGTTTTTCTTAGGTGGTTCAGGTGCAGGTAATTTTGGAACCTCTGTTTGGGGCCTTAGCCTTTTTTGATCCTCCCTTTGCCGGATTTTCTCCATTTTCCGGTTAATCTGCTCATCTTCGGTATCCCTGGTTACAGAGACAGTATCTTTAAACTCTTCAAGCCTTTTCCTCGTTTCTTTGGTTTTCTCTTTTTCGGCCGAAGCCTCTTTGATGTCGCGAATGGTTTGCTCTACAATCTTATTCGAGGAGGCAAGAATTTCAGCAGCTTCATTTTTGGCCTTGTCAAGGATCTCTTTTCTCAGCTTTTTTACTTCAGAAAGATTATCCTCGTAGGTAGATGTGAGCTCCTCCAGCCTTTTTTCGGATTGCCTGATGTCCTGACGTTTTGATTCCCAGTAGCGTTTGTCACGCACAATATCCCGGAGGTGTTTGTCGAAATCGATGTGGTCTTTCCCAATTTTGTCGGTAGCTTCCTGCAAAATATCTTCAGGCAGTCCGATTTTGCGCGCTATTTCAAAGGCAAAGGAACTTCCGGGCTTTCCAATCTGAAGCTGAAACAAAGGCTCCATTCTGTTGGAATCATACATCATGGCTCCGTTCACAATTCCGGGCATGGAAGAGGCAAAATGCTTCAGATTGGTGTAATGAGTGGTAATAACACCATAGCTTTGAAGTGCATTGATGCGATTCAAAATGGATTCGGCGATGGCACCACCAAGCATTGGCTCAGTGCCAGTCCCGAACTCATCAATCAAGACCAAAGATCTTGGATGGCAGTTTCTGACGAAGAATTTCATGTCGCTCAGATGCGAACTGTAGGTACTCAGGTCATTGTCTAGCGATTGATTGTCTCCAATATCGATAAAAACCCTCTCAAATATTCCGAACACGCTGTCAATGTGAACAGGCACTGGCACACCGCACTGAATGGCATATTGCAGCAAGCCTACCGTCTTCAGGCAGACAGATTTACCCCCTGCATTGGGACCTGAGATGAGTAGAATTCGGTCCTCTTTGGTGAGGCGGATGTTGAGTGGGACTATTTTTCTTTTCTCCCTGGACAAATTTCTTTCCAGCAAGGGATGTCTGGCATCCAGCCAGTTGAGTTCAGGATTTGGGACGAGAACAGGTTTAAGCGACTTGCTATCATTCGACCACAAGGCTTTGGCGCGGATAAAATCCAGAATCCCAAGGATTTCATATGAATATTCGAGATCCTCGGCATAGGGTCGCAACTCATCGGTGAATTTGGTGAGAATCCTGACAATTTCCCGTCTTTCGGCTGATTCCAGCTCCCGGATACGGTTGTTGGTCTCGACAATTTCCTCCGGTTCAATATACGAAGTGCGTCCGGTAGCAGATTCATCGTGAACAATCCCCCTGATCTTCCTTTTGTTACTCGATAAAACAGGGATGACGGCTCGACCATCCCGAATCGAAACGGTAACTTCCTTTTCTACAAGCCCTTCAGCCTGAGCATGCTTGAGAATTTTAGCCATTATTTTGGAAACGCCTGACTGCAGCGAGAGAATTTCTCTCCGGATTTTCGTCAGTTCCGGTGAAGCATTGTCTTTGATCGTTCCTATTTTGGTAAGAATCTGGTCAATCCGGTCGTGCAGAAACGGGAAAATCTGGATGCTTCTTACGACCAGATAAAGCCTGGGAAATAGCTCCTGCTCTTTTTCTTTGAAGAAATTGGAAATCGCCCGCAAGGTTTCCAGCGATCTTTTTAAATCGAAAAGTTCAAATACCTCCAAAAAAGTTCCCTGGATCTTCGATTTCCTCAATACCGACCTCATGTCAATAAAATATCCCGTTGGGAAATTAAATTCATCACGCAGGATTTTTTGAAATTCGACCGTCTCATCCAGTTGTTTTTCAATAAGTTCAGCATCAGAAGAGAAACTACAGGCAACAGTGTGCTCTTTGCCCATTTCACTCAGGCAGCGACTGCTTAATAGTTCTCTGATCTTGTCAAATCCAATCTTATTTTCGAAGTTCTCCGGATATATATTCATCAGGGCAATTGATTTCGTTGTAAAATTAGCAGAAAACAGTGGGAAGACAATCCTTGTTTATGATTTTAGCCCACCAACCAATTTCATCCCCAAAGGTATTTTTTGTTTAACTTTGTCAAAATTTTATTCACCATGGTTCAGTTCATCTGCAAAGTCCTTTTACGATTAATGAGATTTAAGACGATTGGTAGTGTTGTTCCAGAGCCAAAAGCCATTGTTTTGGGGGTTCCACACACCTCTAACTGGGATTTCATCATCTCCTTCTTGTACTACCGGGCTGTTGGTGGAAAGTCCAATACCATGGTTAAGAAGGAGTTTTTCTTTTGGCCAATGGGCTATTTTGTGCGCTGGATGGGGGGAATTCCTGTCGACCGTTCCAAAGGGGCGAGTCTGATCAAGCAGATATTGTCCGAATTTGAAAAGCGTGAAGTGATGCACCTGGCCATCGCACCCGAAGGTACCCGCAAAGCTGTAGCCAAATGGAAGGGCGGTTTTCATACCATAGCACGGACAGCCAATATACCTGTCTACCTCGCATTTTTTGACTGGGGTCGCAGGCAGATCGGATACACCGAAAAAATAGAGCTAACGGATGATCTGCAGGCAGATCTGAAGCGAATCAGACAATGGTACAAAGACCACGGCATCGTTGGTAAGAATCCGGAAGGGATGAATTACGGGGACGACCTGGATTAAAGGCAATAAGAAAAAATAAATCATGGGAATGCTCCGAGTATCTTTGATCCAATTTGATGTAACCTGGGAAAATCCGGTTGCTAACAGATTGATACTTGAACAATTAATCGTTCCACTTATTGGGAAAACCGACCTGATTCTCCTACCGGAGATGTTCACGACCGGCTTTTCAATGAATGCAAAAGAGCTTGCGGAGACGATGGACGGTGAAAGTGTATCATGGATGCAATCTCAGGCAAAAAAATGTGGAGCAGCTATCGCCGGAAGTCTCATCATCAAGGGAAATGACCGGTTTTTCAATCGGTTTCTATTCATAACACCTACCGGTCAGACCCATTTCTACGACAAAAAACACCTCTTTTCAATTGGCGGAGAGAATCAATATTTTACCGGTGGAAGTAAAAGGGTGGTGGTTAGCTATTTAGGATGGAAGATTGCCCTCTTTGTTTGCTATGACCTGCGTTTTCCGGTTTGGTGTCGTTCCATTAAAGATGCTGATCTGATGCTTTTTACTGCAAATTGGCCTGAGAAGCGGAAAATTGTTTGGCAATCCCTCATCCAGGCAAGAGCCATTGAAAATCAGCTCTATGTTGCCTGTTCAAACAGAACGGGATTGGATGGAGTAGGAATTGCCTATGCCGGTGAAAGTATGGTGATAGATCCCAAAGGCAATAGAGTATGTGATTTAAGTACAACTACAGAGGCTGTTGATACCTGCACAATCTCGCTTAAAGAGCTGAACAGGTTTAGGGAAAAATTTCCTGTTTCAGCAGATGAGGATCAATTCGAGATATTCGGCTGACTTACTCCTCAAATTTATTCCACTGCACCGACTGATCTATCGATTTCCTTTTCTTTTCAGGTCCGGTTGGCGATTCCGGATATCCGATTGGAATCATTGCAATTACTTCATAATTTGAGGATAGGTGGAATATCTCAGCGCATTGTTCGGCATTGAAGTGGCAGATCCAACAAGTGCCAAGATCAATTTCAGTCGCAGCCAGCATCAGGTGATCGATGGCTATGGCAACATCTATATCTGTATAATCCTTGCCATCTGTTGGTCGGTGCCAGCCTTTGTCATGATCCCCAATGGCAACGATACAGGCAGGAGCAGTCTTAAACCATTCGCGATGGTAACAGCTTTGCAGCCTGGCCAAAAGTGAAGGATCATTTACTACGACAAATTTCCAGGGTTGAAAGTTGACAGCCGAGGGTGCCAACAGTGCGGCTTCTACTACTTGAACGAGTTTTTCCTTTTCAACAGGTGTTGATTGATAGCTCCTTACTGAATATCTTCTTTGGGCAAGCTCTTTGAAATTCATATACTATTGGTCGATTTTTGCACGGTAAATTTACGAAAGTTTATGAATTCTGCTTATCTAAATTTAAATGCATACTTTTGCAGTCCGTAATTTTTTAGTGAGTAAAAGAACAATAATATAACATAATAATGATCTCCGTCTCGAATCTTTCCATCCAGTTTGGCAAAAAACCACTTTTTCAGGATGTCAGTTTAAAATTTTTACCAGGCAACTGTTATGGGGTAATTGGTGCCAATGGTGCAGGGAAATCAACCTTGCTGAAAATAATCGCTGGTGATCTCGCTTCAACAAAGGGCGAAGTTTTGCTTGGATCAGGCGAACGATTATCCGTTCTTAAGCAAGATCACTTTGGCTATGAAGAATCTAAAGTGATTGATGCAGTGATGATGGGATTTGAAGAGCTATGGCACATTCTTAATGAGAAAAACATACTCTACGCTAAAACTGATTTTACCGAAGCCGATGGATTAAGAGCAGCCGAGCTGGAAGAAAGATTTGCCGAGATTGACGGATGGAATGCCGAAAGCGATGCGGCTTCCCTGTTAAGCGGTTTGGGCATTAAAGAGGACTATCACTACCGTCTGATGAAAGAAATGAGCGGTAAGGAGAAAGTTCGTGTTTTACTTGCTCAGGCTCTTTTTGGCAAGCCGGACAACCTGTTGCTGGATGAGCCCACCAACGACCTTGACCTTGAAACAGTGATGTGGCTGGAAAATTACCTTGCCAATTACGACAACACTGTTTTAATAGTTTCCCACGACAGGCACTTCCTTGATTCCGTTTGTACCCATACTGTGGATATTGATTTTGGAAAAGTCCAGCTTTTTGCAGGCAACTACAGTTTCTGGTATCAATCCAGTCAGCTGGCACTCAGGCAGCAACAGGCTCAGAACAAAAAGGCCGACGAAAAGAGGAAAGAATTGATGGAATTCATCTCCCGATTCAGCGCCAACGTGGCCAAATCAAAACAAACTACCAGTCGGAAGAAGATGTTGGAGAAGCTCAACGTTGACGAGATCCAGCCATCCACAAGAAAATACCCAGGCATAATTTTCTTGCCGGATCGAGAAACTGGTAACCGGATTTTGGAGATCAAAGGGTTGTCCAAGAGCGTTAATGGTGAAGTTTTGTTCAAGGATCTGGATTTTAACGTGGAAAAGGACGACAAGATTGTCTTTTTGTCCAAAGACCCCAGGGCCATGACTGCTTTTTTTGAGATTATCAATGGTTTTGATCAACCGGATACCGGAACTTTTCACTGGGGACAGACGATTACCCATTCCTATCTTCCGCTGGATCATTCCAATTTCTTCAACAACCAACTGACCCTAGTGGATTGGTTGATGCAGTTTTCAGATGATTCGAGCGAAATATACTTAAGGGGCTATCTTGGTAAAATGCTGTTTTCAGGAGATGAAGTATACAAAAAGACCAATGTACTTTCAGGAGGTGAAAAAATGCGCTGCATGATTTCACGCATGATGCTAAAGAATGCCAATGTCCTGATTTTTGACAATCCGACCAACCATCTTGATCTGGAATCAATACAAGCCTTTAACAATAACTTAACTACTTTCAAGGGAAATATTCTGATGGCCTCCCATGACCATGAATTTATTCAGACTGTTGCCAATCGAGTTATTGAATTAACCCCCAGGGGAATCATTGACAAGATTACTGAATATGATGATTATATCTCCAACGATGAACTGAAGGAGAGAAGGAAAGCAATGTACCTTTAGTTTGCTCAGGATTTTTGCCGGATTGAATTATTTTAGGGATACTTGGTTGTAAGCTAATATTTTCTCATCTTTGTTAGCTAACCTACAAAAGTTTCGCTCGGTTTAGCATGTCCTTTAATCCCTTAACCCTCCTTCATTATGCTATCTGTTGTTGTGATTGATGATGAATTAATGGCACTTACCTTATTGGCACATCTTTTAGATAATTTTACCAGTATCCAGTTGAAGGTAGTGGGAAAGGCCATGAATCTGACTGACGGAATTGAACTAATAAAACACACACAGCCTGATTTGGTCTTCCTTGACATCGAAATGCCTGATGGAAACGGAATGGACATTTTTAAGCACCAATTTTCTCAAAAAACCAAAATAGTACTCGTCACCGGTCATGATCAGTATGCCATTGAAGCCATTAACAAATCTGTAGCAGGCTATTTACTGAAACCTGTTAATTTTCTTGATTTGCAGGAAGTTATAAAAAAAGTGGAAAAATCCATCCGTTTGGAACAGCAACAGCTTGAACTCGAAGACCGTATCAATATTCTCGGAACTGCTGAAATTCCAGGAAAAAACCTGATTTTTGACGTAGAGAGTGGTTTTGTCATGGAAAATACTAGAAATATTGAGTATTTAACTGCTGATCAATCATATGCAACAATTTTTACACATGCCAAAAGAGAATTTGTTGTATCCAAATCTCTGAAAGAGCTGGAATCCTACCTTCCTAAAAATCAATTTTACAGGACTCACAAATCCTATCTGGTCAACATTTACTACATAAGGAAATTTGTAAAAACAGGAGAAAGCTATGTGCTTCTGAAAAGCGGTGCAAAAATTCCTGTTTCAGTCAGAAAGTCTTCTGTCATATTCAATGATATTAAGCAGATGTTAAGCCAGGAAGATTCTCCGGGTTGATGACTACCAATTACCCATTTAGTTGATTGATTTATTGTTCTTGCTTAAAGAATGATGGAATTTTGCATTTTATTTCGTAAATTTGCACCCGACCATTTTCTATATAAATGTAGAATGTGTGAATCATGTAATATAAATCAATAGTTGTGTAATATTTCTTCACTGAAAAGGAGCCAACTTTGAGCAAATCTTGGTTTTAATAAAGGGAAATTATAAAATTTAAAAATGATGAACATGAGAAAGATTATTTATCTGTTACTTATTGCGGTTATGTTTTCTACAGCCGGATGCAATCGCAAGGAAATTGCAAGATTAAAAGCCCAGAATGACAGCTTGATGATGACAGGCAGTTCAAAAGATGCAAATTTGGTTGAATTTGTAGATGCTTTTAACTCTATCCAATCAAATCTGGATTCGATCAAGCAGAAAGAGATGATCATTGATAAAACTGCTAAAGGTGGTTTTGAAGTGAAAGGTGATCGTAAAGAACAAATTCAAGGTGATATCAATTACATCTATTCATTGTTGCAAAAAAACAGACTTCTTGTTGCAGATCTTGCATCGAAATTGAAGAAGTCCAACAAGCATGTTGCCGAACTTGAAAAGATGATTGAAAATCTCAACAAGCAAATCGCTGAAAAAGACGGACAAATTGCTGATCTGAAAGAGGAACTCAACAAACTGAACATCAAAGTTCAGAACCTGAGCACAGAAGTGACCGGTCTGAACACCAATGTCGCCAATTTGAGCAATGATAACAAAGAGAAACAAAAGGTAATAGAGGCAAAAACAGCTGAATTGAATACAGCCTATTACATCATTGGAACACTCAAGGAGTTGAAAGAAAAGAATATTATTAAGAAAGAAGGATTCCTTGGAACAGCCAAAGACGTAAACAGCGATATTGACAAGTCTTTGATGACGAAAGTTGACATTACTACTGTTACTTCTATTCCCATCATGAAGAAGAAAGCAACCCTGATCAGTTCACATCCTTCAAGTTCATATAAAATTGAAGGAGAGAAATCGGCAGACAATCTTGTCATTCTGAATCAGGCTGAATTCTGGAGCTTGTCAAAAGTGTTGGTTATCAGTGTAAAATAGCAGTATCAATCATACAAATAAAAGAAAAAGCCGGGTTTCAGCCCGGCTTTTTCTTTTATTTGAACTCTGCTTTACAGTAATTTATGCCTAATATATCGTAAAATTTTGTGAGCCTGTTCAGCCGCGTTTTGAAGTTTTCATAATCCTTCGAACCCTTTGGCGACCAAACCACTTCGGCCAATGCAGCCGCTCTCGGATAGACCATATATTCAACTTGTTCCGGGGTTTTCATGTATTCTGTCCAGACATTGCCCTGAGCACCCATTATAAATTTTGCTTCTTCGGAATTGAGTGAAGCAGGGATGGGTTCATAGCTGTAAATCTTTTTGAGTGGCAGAAATCCCCCAATTGCCAATGGCTCATTTTTAGGATCAGCCTGATAAAAGTCCAGATAGCAGTAATCACCCGGAGTCATCACAACATTATGACGCTCTTTGGCAGCTGCAATGCCTCCGTCTTCACCTCTCCACGACATCACTGCTGCATTGGGGGCAAGTCCTCCGTCAAGGATTTCATCCCAGCCGATTAATTTCTTGCCCTTTTCATTCAAGAATTTTTCAATACGCTGAACAAAGAAACTCTGAAGCTGGCTCTCAGATTTCAGGCCTTCCTCTTTCATTTTTGCCAGACAGAGCGGGCATTTTTGCCAGCGTGTTTTTGGACATTCGTCACCGCCAATGTGAAAATACTCTCCTGGAAACAGTGGTATTACCTCACTCAAAACATCCATGAGGAAAGTATCAGTCTTTGCATTTCCGGCACAAAAGACATCATCAAAAACCCCCCATGTTGTAGCCACTTCGTACGGACCTCCTGTGCAGCCATATTCAGGATACGCAGCCAATGCAGCCAATGCATGACCCGGCATTTCAATTTCCGGCACAACAGTAATAAACCGGTCTGCAGCATAGGCAACCACTTCCTTGATGTCTTCCTGTGTATAAAAACCACCAACAGAAGTTCCATCATACACTTTACTTCCATAATGACCAACCAGTGTCTCCTTTCGCACAGAACCAACTTCGGTCAGTCTTGGGTATTTTTTGATTTCAATCCTCCAGCCTTGATCCTCAGTTAGATGCCAATGAAAAGTATTGAGTTTATGAAATGCCATGTAATCCAGGTATTTGAGGATAAACTCTTTGGGCATAAAATGTCTGCCAACATCCAGATGCAATCCTCTCCACGAGAAGCGTGGTGTATCTCTGATTTCTACAGCAGGAACTACAACTTCCGATAATTTTTGCTTTAGCGGCGGCATAAGTTGAAGCAGCGTTTGTATGCCATAGAAAAGTCCATTCGGGGAAGGTGACTCAAGCAGAATCCCTTTCGGAGACACAAGAAGGTGATAAGCCTCTTTGGAGATGGCCAATCCGGTATTTAACTTGATGAAGATGGTTTTCTTTTCCTGTGCGCCGGAGAATGCTACTTCGCATTTGATCTGATAAAAATCCTCGAGGCGTCGGATTAAATTATTGGTAACGTTAGTCATCTCACCATTTTCACTATTGATCAGGATCTTCGTCTGCGAACCAATGGAAAATGTCCCTTCCATGTTTGTTAGGGCAGATGGCTGTGGAATAAGCTGAACCTCAGGTCTTCTAATGTCAGATTGACAAGATCCAAACCCAATGACCAATAAGGAGAAAAACAAATGAATATTTTTTCTGAACATGATAGATGGTATTTAATTTTCTCTAAAATTACACAAATCCCAAATTGCAGGAAGCATATTTTTCTTCATTTGTCATGGTTTTTCGATAAAAATTGAAAAAATTATTTAGAATGATTCAAAAACATTTGGAATTGTAATTTTGAGTTCATATGTTTGCGACCAGTAAGAAATTAATCGCTCAGGATGATTCACTTGGTTGGTAAATATTTTTTTAATGCAGCAAACGTACAACAGCCATGTTGTCTTTTTGCCGGCATACCTTCATCACTGCGCTCCATGTCTATGTTTATGCAATAGCCTTCTCTCGGGCAAAAACCTGTTTGAAGGCTTTCTAATCAATGTTTGAAAAGACATCATCTCCCAAAAAACATAAAAACATTTGCAATGCCGAAAATTGTCGTAAAATTCGGTGGATCTAATCTTCGGAGCAATGAAGAGATTCACCGGATCATTCAAGTCGTTAGAAATTACAATCAACCTGTAATCATTGTCGTTTCTGCCTTCTATGGCGTAACTAATTACCTGGTTGAAGCGCTTGAGAAGGCGCGTCATGATGAAGAAGTTGCTGCCAAAACAGTTCAATACCTTTATGATCTCAAGATTGGCTCTGTTGAATATTTTATAGAAGATCAGGCACTTAAAACAGAAACAATCAAATTGATCCAGGATCAGCTGGACGAGCTTCGAAATTTCCTTCACGGCATCGCACTTACCGGCGATGCTTCCAAAGCACTCGAAGATCACGTGCTGTCCTATGGCGAAAGACTTTCGGCCATTTTCCTGAATGGGATTTTGAACTCTCAGGGTCTAGACGCTAAGGTAGGATTTCCAGAAACGATAGGTTTGGTTACTGATGGTGAATTTGGCAATGCTTCCGCTGATTTTCACCTTGCAACAAATCATGTACGCGAATCGCTCAATGAAGAGATTATCTATGTCGTACCCGGATTTTACGGAGTTTCCAAGGACCAGAAAACAACCCTTTTTGGCAGAGGAGGCAGTGATTATGCTGCGGCAGCCATTGCCAGATGTGTGGGAGCCACATCGTTGGATATCTGGAAAGATGTCAATGGTTTCCTAAGTTCTGATCCCAAATTAGTCAACAATCCTGTGCTAATCGAGAAATTGTCGTACAATGAAGCTGCTGAGTTGGCGTATTTTGGTGCAAAAATTTTGCATCCGCGGACTGTCGAACCTCTGACAGATCCACATATTGCCATTCGCATTTTCAACATCTACGGAACATTGGAGGTAGAAAAACCTTTGACCATCATCAGTCGCGAAAAATCGGTTCAGACCGGAGTGGTGAAAAGTGTGACCTACAGTGACGATTTTGGCTTGTTAAAATTAAAAGGCCCCGGCGTCGGACTAAAACCAGGTATTTTGGCCAAAGTTACCACGGCTCTTCACCATGCCGGTATCAACATAAGCTCAGTCCTGACATCTCAGATTTCTATCAACATCCTGCTTGCCAGGAAGGATCTGCAGAATGCGTTTGCAGTAGTCAGTGCCATTGAGCTATCTGCCGTTGGTAAACTTCAGATAGAGGATGATATCTCAGTTGTGGCAGCCGTAGGCCATGGCATTACCGATAATTTTGGAATTGCTGCCAGAATATTTACTGCCCTGGCATCAGAAAGTATCAATGTTAAGATGAGCTGTTCCGGTGCTTCTCCAATTGTCAGCTATTATCTTGTCCAATCATCCGACAGGACGCCTGCAGTTAGGGCAATCCACCAAGAATTCTTTGAAAAATAATAATCTGAAATAATAAACAATTAAAAATCAATCAAATGAGTACACAGAAACAAAAATTCGAAACGCTGCAAATCCATGCAGGCCACACACCAGATCAGGATACCTTATCACGTGCGGTGCCAATTTATCAGACTACTTCGTATGTCTTTAAGAATTCCGAACATGCAGCCAACCTTTTTGGCCTCAAAGAGTTTGGAAACATCTATACCAGGTTGATGAACCCGACTACCGATGTATTTGAAAAGAGAATAGCTGCGCTGGAAGGCGGAGTAGCCGCTCTTGCGGTAAGTTCTGGTCATGCGGCTCAGTTTATTGCCATTACCAACATTGCCGGAGCCGGCGACAATTTTGTTACCTCTCCCTATTTGTATGGAGGCTCGCACAACCAGTTCAAGGTAACATTCAAAAACATTGGCATTCAGGCAAGGTTTGCCGAAGATCTCAATCCGGCAAATTTCGAGAAGTTGATTGATGAAAAAACAAAAGCGATCTACCTCGAAACCATTGGCAACCCAAGCTTCAATATTCCTGAGTTCGAAAAATTCGCTGAGCTGGCTAAAAAATATGATCTGCCAATCATCGTTGACAATACTTTCGGATGCGGAGGTGCGCTTTTCCGTCCGCTGGAACATGGCGCTCATATCGTAGTCGAGTCGGCAACGAAATGGATCGGTGGTCATGGTACTTCCATTGGCGGTGTCATCGTTGATGGTGGCAATTTCAACTGGGGAAACGGGAAATATCCCGGATTTACTGAGCCTTCGGAAGGTTACCACGGATTGAAATTCTGGGATGTCTTTGGAACAGACGGTCCTTTCGGAAATATCGCTTTTATCATCAGAGCCAGGGTTGAAGGGCTTCGCGATTACGGTCCTGCTATTTCTCCATTTAACTCATTTCAATTGATTCAGGGCCTTGAAACACTCTCCCTTAGGGTAGAACGTCATGTTCAAAACACTGAAAAACTTGCCTTATGGCTGCAGAGTCACCCAAAAGTAAAGGCAGTTACTTATCCCGGATTAAAATCAGATCCTAATCATGCCCTTGCCACCAAATATCTGAAAAAGGGTGCAGGAGCGGTTCTCTCATTTGAACTGAAAGGCAGCAAGGAAAATGCGATCGAGCTTGTGAACAACCTTGAACTTGTTAGTCATCTGGCCAATGTTGGGGATGTTCGTACCCTGATCATCCAGCCATCAGCGACAACCCATTCGCAACTAAGTGAGAAAGAGCAGCTATCAGCCGGAGTGCTACCTGCACAATTAAGGGTTTCGGTAGGAATCGAGCACATTGATGATATTATTGCCGATTTTGAGCAAGCTTTGGCGAAGATTTAATCTATTTTTGAGTTATTGACCAAGTAAAATTTTGAGTTATGCCTTTGAATCTGCCGGATGGTCTACCTGCCATCGATTTGCTGAGAGAAGAGAATATTTTTGTCATCGACCAGACACGTGCCGAGCATCAGGATATTCGTCCGTTAAAGATCGTCATTCTAAATTTGATGCCACTGAAAATAGCAACCGAAACAGACCTGCTTCGGTTGCTATCTAACACGCCGCTTCAGATAGAGATTGACTTTCTGCAGATCAAAGGGCATACCCCAAAAAACACATCCCAGGATCATCTGAACGCTTTCTATCAGACGTTTCATCAGATCAAAAAGAAGAAATTTGATGGGATGATCATCACCGGCGCTCCCGTTGAGCATTTGCCATTTAAAGAGGTAGATTATTGGGATGAGATCTGCGAAATATTTGATTGGGCGCATAAAAATGTAACCTCTACCATGTTTATCTGCTGGGCTTCACAAGCGGGGCTATACCACCATTATGGAATCCCCAAATATCCCCTCGACAAGAAGATGTTTGGAGTCTTTGATCATAAGGTAACTGATAAAAAATTGCCTCTCTTCAGGGGTTTTGATGATATTTACAAGGCTCCTCATTCGCGGCACACTGAGTTGAAGGCCAAGGATTTTGAGAATATCCCAGACGTTCAAATCCTTTCTGTCTCTGACCAGGCGGGGGTTTATATGGCCATTGCGGAAAACGGCAAGCAGATTTTCGTGACCGGACATCCGGAATATTCCCTCAGAACTTTGGATCGAGAGTACAAACGTGATGTTGAAAAGGGACTTCTAATTGATGTTCCCAAAAATTATTATGCCGGAAATAATCCGGATGACAGACCAATATTAAGCTGGCGCTCTCATGCCAATCTGTTGTTTATGAATTGGTTGAACTACTATGTTTATCAGGCAACACCTTATGATATTCAGGATATCAGCTGATTAAATTTAAATTTTATCCAGAGTATTGTCGGGCACTTTATTTGCGTATTTTTTGTCTGCGCTCTAATGCATATTTGGTAAGTTGCCGTTGGTAATCGTTTTTCTCTTTATCCGATTTTAAATAGGCATTGTAGTACCGTAGTGCCTGAGATTTGTCTTTTGTTAGCCAGAGATCATAGTTGTTGGCAATTTTAAATAGAATATCGACTTTGGTTGAATCCAGCTGATAGGCTTTTTTAAGCAGCTCAACCGATTTTCCATACGCTTTCTTTTCGGTGTAGATATTTCCCAATTGATTGTAGATGTCTGACATATAAGAAGGTATTCCAATTTTGGCAGCAAAATTAAGGTAGGCGAGGCTCTGATTGTTATCTTTCAGATTCTTGTAACATAGCCCTATATAAAGGCCGGCTACCGGATCATTCGGAACAAGCATCAGACTCGTTTCAAGTAATTCGATTCCTTTTTTGAACTCCTTCTCGTAATAATAGCTGATCCCAAGATTTTTGATTACACCAGGTAAGGAATCCCCAGTTGCAAGAAGCATTTCGTAAGGTACAATTGCTTTTTTGTATATTCTTTTGGAATAATGCAGGTCTCCCAATCTGTTGAGCAGAAGGGTCTCTTCAGGAAAGACCAATAATCCTCTTTCAAGTGTTTCAACGGCTTGATCATACAGATTCTGATTTTGGTACAAAGAGGCAAGGTTGGTGTAGTTATTCAGATCGGTTGGATTTTGCGGAATTACTCTGCTGTATAGTTCGATGGCCAGGCTGTCGTTCCCGGTTCGCATGGCCGAAAATGCAAGCTGTTTGCACACATAAACGTTGCTGCTGTCGCGTTGATAAATGCTTAGAAGAACTTGAAAGGGTTCCTGATAATTTCTGGTGTTGAAAAATGCCTTAGCCAGTCTTATTCCATTGACAGTATTGAGGGTATCTTTGGAATACAATGTTTTGTAATAGGGAAGAGCCTGACGGTAATTGCCCAAGCTGGTGTTTATTTCAGCAAGTTCGCTAATGACGATTGTATTGGTAGAATCCAACTTAAATGCCTGATCATATGCATTAAGTGCTTTGGCATAATCGTATTTCTTTTGCAATAGGCCTCCTTTTTTGATAAGTAGTGCAGGATCTGATTGATTTTTAAAGAGTAAGCTGTCAATCATGATTAATGCCTTATCCAAATCATTGTCCTGAATCAGACGATCAAAATTCTGTTGAGCCATCAATGAAATAGGCAACAGAAGAAGGACTATCATTTTCAGGATTTTTATCATCAGTCTCAAAATTATCAGGTAATTTATTTGAATTACTTTGCTAATATCCTTTCAAAACAAATTTAAGACTAATTAATTAGTTGTGTAACTAATATAGTAGTTAAATAATGTTAAAGCAATCAAAATGAGTTGGGTGACAAATAATTTTTGAAGATAGGAGGAACCTGATGAACAAGCAAATTGATATTGAGGCGAAGTACTCTAGGCACTTTAGTTCACTTTAGTCACTCCAGGCACTTTCTTATTCGTAACGACTCTTCCACCAATTACGTAATCTTTCAAGGATTTTCTGCTCTGAAGGATTGTTCTGTGGGGTATAGAATCTCTTTTGGATAATTTTCTTTGGTAAAAACTCCTGATCCACAAAATTACCATCATATGAGTGCGCGTACTTGTAATCTTTGCCGTAATCCAGCTGCTTCATCAGTTTGGTGGGCGCATTCCGCAGGTGCAAAGGAACCGGAAGATGACCGGAAAGCTTCACCTCAGCCAAAGCTTCATCGATGGCCGAATAGATGGAATTGCTTTTTGGAGAAGTAGCCAGGTAGATGGTGCATTCCGAAAGTATGATTCTTGATTCAGGCATTCCGATTTTGTGAACAGCATCGAAGGTGCTCTGCGCCAGCAATAAAGCATTTGGATTGGCCAGTCCGACATCTTCGGCCGACAAGATCAGCAGTCGTCTGGCAATAAATTTGACATCTTCACCGCCTTCGAGCATCCTGGCAAGGTAATATACAGCTGCATCCGGGTCTCCGCCACGAATACTCTTGATAAATGCAGAGATGACATCGTAATGCATCTCACCATTTTTATCGTAAAGGGCCAGATTTTCCTGCAACTTCTCCGTTACCAGCTCATTGGTGATCACTATTTCATCTCCAACTGTTGCATTTAGCACCAGTTCGAGAACATTTAACAGTTTACGGGCATCACCACCCGAAAAGCGCAGAAGGGCTTCTACCTCCTCTACTACGATCTTTTTTTGCGAAAGTTCTATATCCGAGTGTAATGCGCGATCGAGTAATATCAGCAAATCTTCTTTTTCGAGCGATTGAAGAACGTAAACCTGACAGCGGGATAGGAGAGGGGAAATGACCTCAAAGGATGGGTTCTCGGTAGTTGCTCCGATAAGGGTGATGATCCCCTGTTCGACAGCTCCCAGGAGTGAATCCTGCTGGGCTTTGCTGAACCGGTGAATCTCATCAATAAAGAGGATTGGATTCTTCGCGCTGAAAAACTGGTTGTTTTTGGCTTTTTCAATGACATCACGGATATCCTTCACACCTGAATTGATGGCGCTAAGGATATAAAATGGACGATCAAGAGAATTGGCAATGATTTTTGCAAGGGTTGTTTTGCCTACACCGGGGGGGCCCCACAAAATAAATGAGGAAAGCCGGCCTGTCGCAATCATTTTGCGGATAACAGCCCCTTCGCCAACAAGGTGTTTCTGCCCGATGTAATCATCAAGGGAAACTGGCCTTAATCTTTCTGCAAGAGGTTGATTCGACATAGCTGATCAGTTGCAATATCGTTTGATAACATTATATGATTCTGTAAGACCCAATTCGCCAGCTCGGCTCAGATCCAGGGCCCCGCCCTCAAGGTCATTCATGTAAATTCGGGTCAGTCCGCGGTTAAAGTAGGCTTCACCAAAATCCGGTTCCATCGAAATTGCCTTGGAATAATCGCTGATGGCATTCAGATAATCACGCTTTTTGACTTGGGTATTTGCCATGTTGAACCAGGCAAAAATAAAATTGGGATTCATGTAAAGAATGGATTCATAATCCTTGATAATATCCTCATAATCAAGAATTTTAACTTCTTCCTTTTTGTTCTCAATAGTGGTTTTGCCGCCAGTCATGTTGAGAATCTCTGGTTCGGGCAAGGAGCCCTGAGAGCGGATCACATCGACCATTTTTGCTCTCGAATTTGCCCTGCAGAAGTAAGCCAGCAAATTTCGGTTATCGGTATCAACAGCTTTTGTGAAATCCCTGATGGCACCGTTAAAATTCTCGGATTGTTCTAAAATAATTCCTCTGTTAAGATAGGCATCCGAATTTTTCTTGTTGGTCGAAACCTCCTTGGTCCAATTCTCCAATAAATTTTTAAAGGTCTCCTTATGGATGGATCGGTATGCGAATGGTTTGTTAGAAATAATCAGGAATGGATCATTGTTGTTTTTATTGTTGAGTGTTTCGATCTCCATATTGTAATATTGCAACCTGTTGTAATCAACCGAATCTTTGTTGAAAACGGAAATGACAAAATCAGGTTGCATCACAATTTTGACATTTCTGTTTTGCACCAATCCATCTTTGATGTCAGTTTCCGTTATTTTTCCATCATCGGCAACTACGATATTCCTTCTCTTTCTATTTTGGGTAACCGGACCGCTTTTACTCTCTTGTTTATACGCAGTGGTATCAACTGCAGCTGCAGGTGCAGCAGTGTTTTGTGCTGTGGCAGGATTGTTGCCCGGATTGGTTGATTGTCCTGTTTGGGCATTTGACTGCTGGTTGTTGGCCATCTGGTTGTTGGCCTGTTGGTTGTTTTGTGCAAGCTGGTTATTTTGTCCCTGCTGGTTCTTCTGGGTTTGATTGGGGTTTTGACCAGGGTTTTGCAAAACGAAACCATATTGGCGTCTTTGCCGCTCCTTCTCTTCCTCAATATCCAGTCGTTTTTTAAAGGTGGCAAATTTCGGATCCAACTCGGCAGCCATGGCCAGGTCTTTTTCAAATCCAGGAATTTTCAGTGATTCTTTAGCGATCCCCCTGTTTAGCCATGCAGCCGCGAGATTTGGATCAAATTGCAAAGCCATATCGTAATCACGGATGGCACCTTTTAAGTCATTTAGCTGATGTTTTACAATTCCCCTGTTAACATAAGCCTGAGAAGTTTTAGGATCGAGACGGATGCACAAATCATAATCTTTCAGAGCACCGGCAAAATCCTTTTTTTCAAACTTAGCGATGCCTCTGACCAGATATGCGCTGGAAAAGTGCGGACGAATTCTTACCGCTGCATCACAATCTTTGATGGCACCATCAAGATCGCCTTTCATTTGCTTGGCTGAACTGCGGTTCAAATAAGTATTGGCACTGCCAGGTTTCAGCTCAATAGATCTTGTATAATCGGCAATAGCACCATCAAAGTCTTCCATGGCAATCTTGGTAATCCCCCGGTTGTTGAAAATATTTGGATCTTCCCTGTTGTATTCCAATGCATTGGAGTAGTCGGTAAGGGCTTCTTTGAAATTTTTCATTTCATAATTTGCCATTCCACGGTACATAAAGGCTTCCGGATAGTATGGTTTTATTTCTATGGCTTTGTCAAAATCGGCTTTTGAACCACGAAAATCATCGATGTATAGCTTGGCCATACCTCTGTAAAAATAGGGTTCCGGCAAGTAAGGCTTTAATTTTATGACAATGTTGAAGTTCTCAATGGCACTGACATAGTTACCAAAATAGATCCTGCTTCTGGCAATATAAAAATAATGGTCTGTGTTAAGCTGAGAAAAAGTAGAGAAGCTTGATATTAAGAGAATGAAAGCCAGAAGGATACGTTTCATGTGCAGTCTGATCGAGGAATTTATCAGACAAAAATAGTAATTATGAGACATGAGAGATGAGAGATGAGACATGAGACATGTGATATGAGCCCCCAATTAATATTAGTACTTTGATATTTAGAATAATAGATAATGGTTAAATTTTTATAAAACAAAAAAGCCCTGCAACCGCAGAGCCCCCATATCTCATATCTCATGTCTCAAGTCTCATGTCTCATGTCTCATGTCTCATGTCTCATGTCTCAAGTCTCATGTCTCATGTCTCATGTCTCATCTCAGCTCGTTCTCATCAAAATTCTGCCGATCACGTATGTTCCCTTGATTGTCGGTAATAAATACATGCCTGACCTGGAAATTATCACGAATAATAAATTCATATTCGCTATCACCGTTGGCCCTTTCGATAAAGATTGAACTCATGATTTGTCCATAAAGTTCCAATTTAAGTCGAATAGCTTCATCCAGCATGCCCAATGTATAATTGGTTTCAGTCTTTAACCAAAAGCCGGATTTTTCAAACCATGCTATCAGTTCAATCCCGTTTACCCTGAATATAGCTTCAAATACCCCATCTTTCTCCTTTGACCATTCAATATTAGTAGCCTCCGGGAAATGAAGTCTAAAGCAGTTTAAGACCTTAATTCCAGGAGAATGGCTAGAAATGCGAAAAACATATTTTTGAATAAGCTCCTTCATAATTGGGTGACTTCCTTTTTTAAAAAGTTCTTCAGGAAAATTTTAACCTGCGGAAGTTTCACTGCTGTTTGGACGAATAATCACAAAAAAGTCACTGGGACTTGAATTAAAAATTGTTACTTGTATTTTTGGGAATAAAGGTAAGCTACACGTTCCCTTGCTCTTTTTAGTCTCATTTTTGTAGCACTTTCACTGATTTTTAACGCAGTCTGAATATAGGCAATCGGGAAATTGTCTATATAATGCATGGTGAGCAAAGCTTTCTCTTCAGGGTGGATCTGATCCATGATCTGCATGAGTCTATCACTGTTCACCTCCTTTTCATCAATTTCATCAATCACATCCGGCAATTCATGAGAACTGTTCCAATCAGGATAGTTCATCTTCTTCTTTACGCGCAGATATTCTATGCAATGATTATAAGTAATAGAATATAGCCAGGTCGAAAAGTTGGACTCGCCTCTAAAATCAGAAAGCTTCTCAAATACTTTACAAAAAATATCCTGCACAAACTCCTGTGCAAGAACCGGGTCCTTTAAAAGCGAATTGCATTTCTCAAAAACCTTCGTAGAATACCTGATATAGAGTATCCCAAAGAGATTTGTGTTGTGTTCGTGTTTGATCTTTTTGATGATCTCAATGTCAGGAAGATCATTCACAGACAATTTGTTAATCATTTTTTAATATTCGTAAAGTATTCTTATTTAATGAATTACAAAGATAATTTGCGTATTTGAAAAAAAAAACACATTTTTGCGGTGACTTTAAGAAACCTTTGCGTCTAAAAGTTAAAATTGTTTGAACAGAAACATTGATTTACATTAATTACATTTATTTTTCAAAGTTATGAAAAAAGGATTATTAAAACTGGTTAC
>JBAXED010000007.1:0-60281 GCA_037140615.1 Prolixibacteraceae bacterium | reverse complement strand
CAATTGTCAAAATTGATTGCCGACTCAGCACCATCCATAAGTTCCTCCAAAAAATCAGTTTAGTTGAAGCCAATTTACTTGACTTTTTCGAGGTATTTTATAATTATTGAGTCTGATTTTATCAAAATAAGGTCAGAATATAAGTTATCGATCATTTTGACGTATAATTTAAATGATAATCTGTAAAATGCTTAACTTTCGAAGGTAATTTTTCCATCAAAAAACTAGCTTTCTGATCCATTTTCCTCTTGTTTATCATGAAATTGTCACAATTAGCACTTCCATTTTTATTAATGCTTTCAGTTATAACTTTCGGGTCAAATTCTGAAAGCCCTGATTTCTCATTTAGGAGGATATCACCTGTTGGCGGCTTTACTTATGGATCGATTAATTCAATTGGTGAAGACAGTTTCGGTTTTATCTGGTTTGGAACCATTCATGGATTGTACCGCTACAATACCGTTTCAATTCAGAAATTTACGTATGATTCGTCCGATTCAACTTCGATACCAAGCAATTCAATCAGGACTATATTTAACGACAAAAATGGAACGCTTTGGATTGGAACTGCTTATGGTTTGGCAATTTATGATTCCAGAAAGGACCAGTTTGTCCGTAAGAAATTTCAGGATGAGTCAGGTGAACTCTTGGGAAATAATCTATATGACATCTTTCAAGGCGAAGGGAATAGCCTCTATTTCTTGAGTTCCATCATGCTGGGGAGGATAGATCTGAAAACAAATAAATTTGAGAAAATATTTGCTGACCGGACACTTCGCGAAAACTTTGTTGCTGCAGCAACTGATTCGAAAGGAAATATATGGATTGGTGGTTCAGAAGGGACCGTTTGGCTTTATAATATTTCTACTAAAATTGTTAAAACATTTTGCCACCATCGCAGTGATGCTATCAGAAAAATATTTGTCGACCAAGACAAGATATGGATAGGTTACAGTTTAACAGGCCTGGATTGTACTTCGATGGAAGGAGCTCTTATCAAACATTATGGCAGCAATCCTGATGATCAATATAAAATCCATCACAACAGGGTCAGGGATATTTTCAAAGATGAAACAGGAAGAATGTGGATCGCTACTTACAAGGGCATATCGATCATTGATCAGGAAAAAATAAACAATATGCTGCCTCATGAAGTATCAGGAATTCCATATAGCAGTATTTATAAGATTTTTCGTGACTCCAAGAACGGAATCTGGATTGGCACCTGGTCGGGTGGACTTGCCTATCAATCCAATTATGACAACAGATTTTCTCATTCGGAAAAGGAGCGAACAGACATAGATCTTGATGATGAGTTTGTAAGCTCTTTTACTGAAACAGATGATGGGACCATCTTAATAGGAACTGAATTTGGGAATTTGAATAGATTGGACCGTCAGACCAATAAAATGATAAATATTCCATTGGTTCCTGAGAATGGCAAGAAAATTGAAAATATTAAATCCCTGCTTTACGATGGTAAGACAGATGTGCTCTGGATTGGGACATTTTTAGGAGGGTTGTGGTATCAAAAGAAAAATGAAGCGATTCTTCACCACTTTAAAAATATCAACGACTCCCGTATAAGCGTTTATGCTTTGGCAAAATCGGATAGTGGCATTTGGATTGGTACTTTTGGGACTGGTTTGTATTATTTAGATAGTAATTCAGGCAAATTGAGGCATTATTTAAGTACTTCAAATGATTCTAATACTATTTCCAGCAATAGCATCAGGGCTATTGTTGTAGCAAAAGACAAGAGTTTATGGATCGGCACAAACAATGGGCTAAACCGATTGGACCCTGTAAAAGGAAAATTTACCAGGTTCATTCAGAGGTTAAATGCCTATAATCCAGTTCGAAATGAAGAAATTCTCTGTTTAAAGGAGGATAGGAAGGCCAACATCTGGATTGGCACGAGTGGAAGAGGGCTTCTTGTTTTTAACCCTAAAAAACACTTATTGAAATCTTTTCAAATCAAAGACGGACTAATTGGAAATGATGTGTATGGAATTGAGGAAGATAACAATGGGATTCTCTGGATAAGCACTGAAAATGGAATCAGCAGTATTGATCCTGATCTCACTTCTTTGCGCAATTTTGACAGGAATGATGAATTGCTTGGTAATCAGTTTAATCCAGGTTCACATTTTCTTTCTTCTGCTGGTGAGATCCTATTTGGAGATACCAAAGGCTTTATCCTCTTTTCACCGGACAAAATGAAGGCCAATCCGGTGCCACCCAAGGTGATATTGACTTCATTAAATGTCAACAACAAAATTGTAGACATTCATGGGAAAGATTCACCTTTGGATCAATCTATTTTCACTGCCACTGATTTGAAGCTTTCTTACCATCAAAATTCTCTAACTTTTAACTTTGTCGCCAACAATTTTGTTCTTCCCAATAAAAATAAGTTCAAATATCGGCTTGCGAATTATGACAACAATTGGATTGATGCCGGCAGCAAGAATTATGCAACTTTTACGAAAATTCCCCCCGGGAATTACACCTTTGAAGTACTGGCCTGTAACAATGACAATATTTGGAGCTCCTCACCCACAAAGATTCGAATTGCCATAGCACCTCCGTTTTGGTTTTCAAGGTATGCCTACTTGATTTATCTGATTCTTTTGGTTATCGTGATATACATAATCCGAAAGGAAGTAAAAGAGCGTGAGCGATTTAAAAGGGAGCTTTTATTGGAACGACTATTGCATGAATCTGATGCCCAATTGCAGGAAATGAAGCTGAGATTTTTCACCAATATCTCGCATGAGTTCAGAACGCCCCTTACTTTGATAGTATCTCCAATTAACCTCCTGCTTGAAAAATTTAAACTGGAAACTATTGTAAGAGAGCATCTTCAAACTATTCAGCGAAATTCGGATCGTTTGCTTCGATTGATTAATCAGGTCATCGATGTTCATAAGATCGAGTCAGGTAAAGCAGTTTTTCAACCTATTATGAGCGACCTGATTGCTTTATGCAAGGAGGTATTACATTGTTTTGAAATGGAAGCCACAGATAAAAACATCCTTCTTACATTCAGTTCAGAGACTGATAAAATGGAGGTTTGTATTGATCCGGATAAAGTAGAAAAGATATTTTTCAATATTCTTTCAAATGCCATGAAATTTACGGGAGAAAATGGAAGCATTCGGATTAATGTTTCCATAAATCACCCCGAAAATGAATCAGAGAAAGGAATCACAATAGGAGATCCCATCGTTGGCGATAGAGTCTCTGTTGAATTCTCAGATAATGGTCCAGGAATTGCGAAGGAAGATATTCTATTGATTTTCGAGCGGTTTGGTCAAGGCAAAAATCATCACACTTCCGGAACTGGAATTGGGTTGCATATGGCAAGCGAATACATTAGATTGCATCACGGAAATATTCATCTGGAATCTAATCCTAATGAAGGGTCGACTTTTACAATCAATTTTCCGGTCAGTTATGAAATGATTCTCAATCAAAAAAATATTGCAGAAAACACCATTATAGAAGAATCAATCAATAATAGTTTGGATCAGCCAAAAGTGATTAACAATACAGAAAAATTAATCCACGAGACCATTCTTATTGTAGAAGATAACTTTGAGCTGCGAACTTATCTGAAAAATATTCTTAGAACTAACTATCGGATAGTTACGGCTCCAAACGGCAAACAAGGAGTCGAGACAGCTTTAACAGTCCTTCCTGATCTTGTCATAAGTGATGTAATGATGCCTCTAATGGATGGATTTGAGGTGTGCAATAAGCTGAAAAACAATGTTTTAACGAGTCATATTCCAATTATTTTGTTAACAGCCCTTAGTGACACAGAAAAAAAGATTGGAGGATACTCTTCGGGTGCAGATGCATATGTTACCAAACCGTTCGATGAAAAAATACTTTTGGCTCAGATTGAAAACCTCATCCGTTCAAGGGCAAAATTGAGAGAAGTATTCACTGTTTCGGACAGTGAGTGGGCAAGCGGTATGGCTCACTTGAATTCAGATAAGTTTTTGGTTGAAAAAGCCGGGAGTATCGTAGAGCAACATCTTAACGATAAAAATTTTATTGTTGATCATCTTGCTGCCAATTTAAACATCAGCACCAGTTCCTTGTATCGAAAACTAAAGACTCTGACCAATCAGTCTCCTACCGAATTTGTCAGGTACATCAGGCTTAAAAAGGCTATTAAGTTGATGGCGGATGGAAATACCAATGTTGATGAGATCGGCTATGCAATAGGATTTAATTCCCATTCTTATTTTACCAGCAGCTTCAAAAAGCAATTTGGTAAAACCCCTTCAGAATACCTGCGCGATTTAAAGTTGAATAAAAATTAGCAACATTTAATCTTTGAGATCCAGATTAATTTATTGAGAATTGTCCTGAATAGTATTTTTCAGGCAATCAGAGTTAATTTTAGGCCAAAATGAAAATGGTCCTTCTATGGTATGAACCAATCGAAGGACCATCTCTCTTGATAAAAATGACCAGTTAAATCGTATTTCTACTAACTAATTTTTAAAGATTTTGGAAACTAGTTTTCCACTAACACCGGATAAATTAACAAGGTAAAGCCCATTTATTGAGTTCTTTCCGGTATAATCCGTTCCATCCCATGTTACCCTATAGTGACCTTCCTCCTGAAAATTACTTGCAAGGGTCCTAACCCGCTGACCAATAATGTTGTAGATACTCACTTCCATCCTTTGAGCTTTAGTAACTGAATAGGAAATTTCAGTTTGGTTGTCAAAAGGGTTTGGGTAACTGGGCTCGATTTGAAAACCCAGATCACCCTGTACTGCGAGTTGTGCACTTTTTTGAACTATTCCCTGTGCCCATTGAGCTTTCAGTGCAGGCCATGCATTTAAATCCCCAATCGGGTAGCCATTGTCACCGGCCTTATATGATTTAGAGGTTGTTGAATAGGTAACGTCCCATTCATAAGGGTATATTTCAGAAAAATTATTTGGGAATACTGAAGCCTTAGGATGTGTTACCCAATATGTCAGGAAGTTATAGAGCATCTGACCCGAGGAGGCGTTTTTGAAAGTCAGCTCCTCTGCGAAGTATGCTTGTGGCATAGCTGTCGGTCCTACAAATTTGATGATTGCATTGTTAACAGGTCTGACATCGCCAATGGAATCATTGGGTGGAGTAAGATTGAAAAAATCAACAAACTTCTTTTCATGGTAAATGTTGTTGTTTCTCATCACAACAGAAGCAGATGTTAGTTTAGAAGAAAGACTGTCATGCGTAATTACAGCAAATGCCTTGTCAGGCTGCATCTGCTCTGTCCGCCAACGTGCCGGGAATCTATCGCCATGTGTCAAAGGATTGGCAAAGATGTTGTTGGTAATGACAGCAGTTTTCGTTTTTCCAAGCTGAATACAACCATGGTAACCTTGAATGTTTACGATGGTATTGTGATCCATCTTGAAATAGGTAATAATTGGTGCCATGTTTCGAAAAACCCTGTCGGTCATGTTGTACAAGGTGCAATTTTGTATCACGACCGTATCAACAGTTCCGGTATTTCTAAGGTCAACAGCTCTGCCGTTTCCTCCAAGCGAAATCTGATGTCCCATGTTGCCAATGATACAGTCGATGTAGTAAAGTTTTACACCATCAACCTGGACAGCCAAAGCCCCTCCACGGTCATTGCTGATTTTGCATCCGCGGAAAATGCAACGGTAATTTTTCCCGTACATGTTCAGGAACCTGTTTCCGAGGGTACCATTGGAATGCTTTCCGTCAATCTCGATATTTTCAAGAGTTAAATTCTGCCGTGCTGTTATCATATTGGCAGAAGCACCGGCGCTGTTCAGCGTATGAAAAATGATTGGCATAGTGCCCGATCCTGCTTCTGCACGGATATAAAGATCATAATCGGCACTGTTGATAGTAGAGGTTTGAAGGTATACTTGTCCTCTTTTCAGTTGATAAACCACATTTTTATTGGTCAATCGATTGGTGGCATCTGCATTGATCGCATTGAAGATCTGGTCATATACCAAAGGTTGGCCTGGGGTGATTCCTTCAATGGTAACCACACGTAGCTGAGCACTTGCCATCTGCATGATCAGGAAAAATGTACCCAGCAAAAAAAGCTTTCTATATATTGTTATCATTTGTTAACTGTTTTATAATAAATGGAATAAAGGAACCTTATTGAAGATTAATTTCTACGCCCAAATCAAAGGAGAAACCGTACATGTTTTCATAAGTCGGAAATGCAGATGTATATCGGTACCCTTTTTCTGTTGCATTGGTAAGATTGTTTAAGTTCAATAAAACACTAAAGTATTTATTGATTTTCTGCTTGGCCGTCACATCAAAACGAACATAAGCATCGGTATAGCGATTGTATCCTAACTGATCGGTATTAGGGTTGATGCCGGTCAGCCTGTTCCCCTGATAGCTCATTGAAACCCTGGTGGAGAATCCCTTGTAATCATATCCAAGGAATGTATTGGCCGTGAAGTCGACCTGTGAAGGCATTCTGCTTTTTGTCAACTGAAAATAGGATTTTGTGAAATCCACAACAAGGGTTGGTCTCACATTGTTGTACATCACAATATCCTCTACTTTTTTCCATACCATATAATAGGTGCTCGACCATAATCTGGTAAAGTTGACACCAAAAGCAAATCTGTTAAATGGCTTTGGCAGAAAATTGAAGTGTGTTTTGTAGTCAAATTCAAGTCCGCTAACGTAGGAATCAGCCAGATTGGTATAGTCTTCATTCAGATCGAAGGATTGGGGTGGAAGTCCATTTTTTACTGCATCTTCAGGAGAAAGTGTTCCACTGATGCCATAAAACATGTTGTTGATTTTTTTGGTGTACCCTCCAACTGAAAGTAAACCAAACTCGCCTGTATAAAAGGTCACAGAAGCATCATAATTCCACGCTGTTGCATGTTTGAGTTCAGGATTTGCCTTGCTGACGCTATAATTACCGGCATTGTACCTGAAACGTGGAATCAACCACATGTAGTTGGGACGCGTCAGTGTTTTTGCTGCTGATAACCGGATATCCATCCAGCTGGTTGGTTTAATTTTCAGATGGGCACTGGGTAACCACTCTCCATATTTCTGAATGGTTGTGTCCGGTTCAAAATATCCACTCAATCCCATCGCTCCGTTCACGGAAGAATAAATACCATGGTAAGTATTGTTTGAATATTCATAACGGATACCCGGAATGAATGTGATCAAATCACCGTAATTGAGCTTGAGCATCAAATATCCGGCAGCAAGTGTCTCATAAGTGTCATAATTGAGTTCTGCGTTACTTGGATCTTCTACGTATTCAGACATGTGATAGGTATGCCAGTCTCTTACGCTGCTCTCTAGTATCCCTGGAAACATATTGTAGGAATCGTTAAGAAGCGGAACATTGGTTTGTTCGTTGAAGTTTGACATTTGAATATTTCTGTTTGCCGTCACTGCCAGTGCACCACGTGGGTCATTTTTAATGGCCAGGTCTGTTAAGGCAGGTTTTAAATAGTATTGCTGATCGGAAAACAGAACTCCGCTTCTTTTGCGGCGTTCTGTTTGGTATTTTCCTCCGAATTTTATGTATCCTGCAATCTTATCTCCCAATTTCACCGGGACTTCAAAGTCCAGTTTCGCAGTGTAGTTGGTTTGCTTCAAAGTATCAGGTGTCCATGTGGATGAACGTAAGAATGACAGTGTGTCCTTTTTCTGGTTAAGACTACTAAAGGTGAGGTTGTCTGCATAAAGTGAAGGATCGGAAATATTTGTGCCAACGACTTTAGAGTTTAGACCATATGGAGCTCCTAGCTCGAAGATGAGATTCATATCATAAGGATTGAAGTTGGTTGTCTGAACTCGTGTCAAACTCCAGTCCATCTTAACTTTACTCAGATTCAGCACTCCACCTAATGTGCTGTTGACGGAGGTTGTAGTATTTTCATCTACACTGGCATTATGATTCAAAAGTCCGTTCCTATTGACAACTTTTGATTGGGTAAACGCAGTTCGTGGTGAGGAATTGACAATGTTAGTCAGATAAATGCCTCCATTGTTGAATTGGTAATCCAACAATACCAGTCCGCCATAACGTTTGGTCAGTTGCTTCTTTTCGGTGAGGGTGATCCCATCAACATAAAAGGAGTCTGCTTTTTCGGCATTCGGATTAAAGTAAGCAACATCCAAACTTTGAGCGCTTCGGTCTCGTTGTTCATAATTTATCTGCGCCATAACCCCCAGTTTCTTGTCGAGGAAACGGGAGGAGAAGTCCCATGATCCTTTGTAATTGCCAAATTTCTGATACAAATTACTGTAACCGCCATACATCCTGAATTGATTGATTCGAACATCAGCAGCTTTGGAAATCACAAGGTTGATAGTTCCAGCGATGGCATCGGCATCCATATCGGCAGTGGGTGACTTAAAGACCTCAATACCGGAGAGCAATTCAGGAGAGATATTGCTCAAATCAACCGATCTGTCTCCGTTTGTGCTAACGTCTGTTGATGGTTGCTGTATGCCATTGATCGTCACATTACTGAATTTTGGATCCAGACCACGCAGAACCACTTTTGAACCTTCTCCATTGCTACGAACAAGAGATACTCCGGGTAATCGCCCAATGGCTTCTGCAGCATTGACGTCAGGCAATTCACGGATCGCATCCTTCGAGACAACATTGACCAGGGCATTGGATTTCAGCTGCTGGTTGATGGCTGCATTCTGTCCGCGGCGCTGACTGCTTACTACTACTTCTCCAATTGTAACGAGTGGCTGGTCCAAATCGATCAATATCTTTTTTCGTTCTCCGGCTTTTAGGGTCACTTGAACCTCTTTGGTACTGTAACCGATATAGGAAATTTGCAAAGTATAGTCACCGGGTTGAAGGTTTCCCAAGCGGAATGCTCCATCCAGGTCTGTCACAATACCTGAGACTGTTCCTTTGATTACAACTGTTGCAAAAGGAAGCAGTTCCTTGGAGGATTTATCCTTTACAGTTCCTGAAATTTCACCCGGTGCATTTTTTTGAGCATAGAGTGCATTCTGCGGGAAGAAGGTCTGTAGACAAGTAAGTAAAATAAAACAAAGCGTCCATCGTTTCCATTTCATAATTTTGATTTTTAGTTGGTGTTTTATGTAGGGTACTTTATAAGTTGAGAGCTAACTTAGTTTTCGTAATAAAGTTAAAGCGCCATTGCAATTCTTCCTATTAATTATATTGCAATATCTTGAAGATATTGGTCGTTCTTTAAATTATAGTTCACTTATGAATGATAATTTCAAGGAGCTGTTGGGATATCTCGGAAGAAACTAACAATAGATATTCATTCCTGATTGAATTTCTATTTTTTGAGTATTTTTGGGAAACTATCCAACTTTCATGACATTCCTCAGGACGTTTTTTATTGCGTTAATTGTAGTTTTTCATCTGAGTCTTTCAAATAATTCAGAAGGGGAAAATACCAATCTTCCATTCAGGCGAATATCGCCTGCGGGAGGATTTACCTTATCTCCCGTCATTGGAATCTCGCAGGATCAACAAGGGTTTATTTGGTTCATTACCAGAGAAAGACTTTACCAATACAATTCCCAGGATTTTTTCAGTTTTGAGCCAAAATTTCAATCCGGAGTTTCACATACCAATAACTATATCACAAGCATGCTCCTCGACAGGTCCAATATCATCTGGATTGGGACAAATAGTGGACTTAACCATCTCAACACCAGTTCTTGGCAACTGGAAGCAATAAAGTTTACAGACAGGGAGATGCCTACAAGAATTCTTTTCCCTACAGAAATAAAGCAAAACAGGAGAGGGGAGATCTGGATGGTAGAGAACAATTTTCTTTCTCTTCTGGATTCAGGTAAAAGGGAGATGAAATATGTGACGCTGAACAATGTCCGAATCAATGTTAATGCTTTCTGCTTCGATAATCAGAACCATATTTTTGCAGTCAACAATCAAGGTGAAATGTTTTTTGTGGACTCAGAAACATTGGTGGCAAGGAAGTTAGTTGTTGACTTATCTCCAACTAAAATATTCGGTATATATTTGATTAATAATCTATTATGGATTTCAACTGATGGCTACGGACTTCAGCGTTTCACCTTGGATGGGCGATTGGTAGATAAATATTTCACAAATATTGACAACCCTGATTCTTATTCAAACCGGATTCGGGAAGTTCTTCAGACGAGTGATGGAAAGATCTGGATTGCCACTTACAAAGGATTAATCGAGTGGCAGGAAGGAAATTTCAACCAATATCTTTCCGATTTTGAGGATCAGTTTTCTCTTCCTGATAACTCCATAATGTCTTTGGTAGAGGATCGTCAGAAAGGCTTGTGGATTGGAACCTGGCGAGGTGGACTTGGCTACCTGAACTCATATGCAAATACTTTTGAGACATTTTTGCATTCGCCCTACAAAAATTCGATCTGTGGCAACCTGGTAAACGCTATTTCCGAAAATGCTGATGGTACGATCATAATTGGTACTGATGGTCAGGGAATTGACATTTTCAATGAACAGAGAAAAATTTTCAGACATGTTGAATTGAAAGGCAATAAAAAATCTTCGTCGAGCAATGTTAAATGCATCTTTCAGGATAAGAAGGGGAATACCTGGGTAGGAGCCTATAGTGAAGGTGTTTATTTCCAGAAATCTGGAGAATCAAATTTCGAGCATTTCATCTTAAAAGATAAAAATGTGTACGATATAGTGGAGGATGACGAAGGAATGTGGATTGCCACTTCCAACAACGGACTATATTTTTACAAACACATTGATAAGTCGATACAACATTTTGTCAACCAGCCAAGTGACAGTTTATCGTTAATATCTAATATTCTCAGAAAACTGTATATGGATCCAAAAGGAAATCTTTGGGTGATTTCCAATTTAGGCGTTTCAATAAAACCAAAAGGAAAAAATATTTTTGAGCGGCTAGAGCTTTACAATGAAACCGCCAAAAGTCCCACCCAGGTATATTCAATCACTGGAGAAAAAGATGGTCTGATCTGGCTTGGTACAGACCATGGCCTGTTTTCTGTAGGAGCCTCAAATAAAGTCACTCATTATCAGGTATCTTTCAACGGAAACCTTGTATCTGTTTATGGAATTGTTGTTACAGATGCAAGTTCCATCTGGATGAGTTCAAACTATGGTATCTTTTTCTTTAATCCTGTTACAGGACAAAAGTTGAACTACAATAACTCCGACGGTCTTCATGGTAATTTGTTCAATGCTGGAGCCTTGTGCCAAACTTCTTCCGGTAAAATCTATTTTGGCAGTACTGCAGGGCTGGTTGCATTCAATCCTAAAGTTATGCATGTTAATCCTTTTCTGCCAAAGGTTTATTTTTCGCGAATTTTTGTCAACCACAGGGAGATTCTTCCCGGTCAGGAGAATTCATTGCTAAAGAAACCATTGTATGAAACCAACTTGATTCGTTTGGAACCCGGATATAATTCTTTCGGAATCGAATTTGTCGCGCAAAATTATCTTAATCCTCAAAAAAATCAGTTTCGATACCGTTTGAAGGGATTTGATCCCAACTGGGTGGAAGCCGGATCATTAAACAAGGCAACCTATACCAACATTCCTCCTGGTACTTATGTTTTTGAGGCAATGGCCTGTAACAATGATATGGTGTGGAGTACGGAGCCTTCCACCTTAAATATCATCATACCACGCCCTTTTCTTCTGAGTAACCTGGCAATTTCTATCTATTTGATATTGTTAATCATCCTTGGAATAGTGGTACGCCGAATAGTTATATACAGAACCCGGCTTGTGCACCAGATTGAAATTGAAAGAATGCAAAGGATGGAAGAAGAAAAATCACATCAGAATAAACTGAATTTTTTCACCAATATATCCCATGAGCTGCGAACGCCACTTACGTTGATAACTGGTCCGGTAGAGACATTGATAAGCGCTCCGGGACTTGGTCAGGATACTTTTAATCAATTGTCATTGATAAAACGCAATTCAGGAAGGTTGCTAAAACTTATCAATCAGCTACTTGAATTCAGGCAAATTGAAGAGAATAAAGCCGAGCTGAAAGTTTTAAAGGCCGATCTCGTGCTATTCGTTCATGAAATTTATAATTACTTCATTGATGCTGCCAAACAAAAAAATATCAACTATGTCTTTGTGAGTATTCAAGATCAGCTTATACTTCCTTTTGATGCAGAGAAAATCGACAAAGTTGTTTTCAACCTTCTTTCCAATGCTTTTAAATTCACACCTGACAGAGGAACCATTCATGTTGAAATTTCGTCTGGACAAAAAGATAATTCCTTGACCGATGCACCCAATGTGGTTATCATAGGAGCGCTGAAAACCAAGACCTACGTTCAGATATCTGTAAGTGACAATGGTCCGGGGATTGCTGGTAATTTAATTGAAAAAGTATTTGATCGATTTTTTAGAATAGAAAATCATGAAATGCCTCACAGTGGAACCGGAATAGGACTTCACCTGACTAAATATCTGATTTTGATTCATGGAGGAGAGATTGAGCTTGAATCTGAAGTTGGAAAAGGATCTATTTTCAGGGTAAGGCTTCCATATAATGAACCAAGTGGTATAGAAAATCAGGTAGATACAGATGAGAGCTTCATTTTAGCGAATCATCCCCAGCATGAAGATCGTTTTTTAAATGAAAATCAAAATAACTCTTACATCGAAAATTGGAACAATCAGGATAACGCAGGAAAAAAACCTGATAAACTGGTACTGGTCGTTGAAGATCACCACGATCTAAGTAATTTCATTTGTCATATACTGGCTGAGGAATACAAGATTATTACCGCTTTCTCAGGTATTGAAGGTATTGAAAAAGCACAAATTTACCTTCCTGATCTAATCATCTCCGATATTTTGATGCCTGGGAAGAGTGGAATTGAACTGGTTAATGAACTGAAGAATAATTTGAAAACCAGCCATATTCCAATCATTTTGCTTACAGCCCTCACTTCTGTGGAAAATAAAATTGAAGGATTTGCATCTGGAGCTGATGATTACCTGGAAAAGCCATTTAACAGGGAAGTACTGATGTCCCGCCTTAAGAATATCTTCGCCAATAGAATTTTACTTCAGGAATATTATTCAAAGAAGATTTCTATTGGCTTTGATAAAGATATTCCAGAGACCCCGGACCAAAAGATGATGGCCAGTGCGATTAGCTACGTTGAGAAAAATCTGACTGACGAAAAAATGGATACCGAACTTTTGGCGAATCACCTGAACCTCAGTCAGAGTACACTCTATCGTAAACTAAAAGCCCTGACGGGAAAATCTGCTACGGATTTTATCCGCACCATCCGCTTGGAATATGCCGCCAGATTGTTTAGAAAAGGTGTTGTCAACATTGAGGAGGTAAGTGCAATGGCAGGATTTAACTCACATTCCTATTTTACGCGTTCATTCAAAGAACAATTTGGCAAAACTCCAACCGAGTATCTGCATGATCTAAAAGCTAAGAGCTAACATCTGATAGCTATTAGCTCTTAGCTTTGACCCATTTCGAAACTGCTTCCACTAAAATTAGCAATACACAGACCAATATAACCACTGTTAACGTTGTATTGACAATCCCCTGCATCCGGCTTGCCTCCTTAAATATCTGTGGCACATAGATATTATAAAGATTCATGGTGCCTCCGGTAATGGTAGTAATTCCAACAAATGTCATCGGAACGATTGTGATCCAAATATATTTTCTTTTCCCATGATTGATAAGATAAGAGGTTC
Organism: Prolixibacteraceae bacterium; assembly: GCA_037140615.1. GTDB lineage: Bacteria > Bacteroidota > Bacteroidia > Bacteroidales > Prolixibacteraceae > CAINVV01. The sequence goes on along the minus strand of JBAXED010000007.1, from coordinate 46,528 downwards.
CGATGGCGAGTGCCAAGGTGGCAAGTAGCTGATTAGCTACGCCAAACATTGGCCAAATGGTAGAAACTGTGCCGGTATAAATAAAATATCCCCAGGCAAATACGATCAAAAAACTGGTAATGATATTTCCCGGAATCCAGTTGGTCCTGGCAAAAGGAGCATACACTTTACCCATAGATTCCTGAAGGATAAAGCGGGCAATACGTGTTCCGGCATCCACGGTAGTTAGAATAAATAGTGCCTCGAACATAATGGCGAAATGGTACCAATAAGACATTAGGCCGTTTAATCCTGGCAGAGAAGAAAAAATCTGTGCCATTCCAACGGCAAGGGAAACAGCGCCTCCTGGTCGACCGGCAATTTTTTCACCAACCTCAGCAGATAGTTGAGTAAGATTTGACTCGTGAAATCCAAGTGCCTGAAGCTGAGGTAAAATTTGAGTAAATTTCTCTGGAGAGACATTAATTTGAAAATAATCGAGAGGAAAAAGACTGGTGGCAGCGATCAGCGCCAGGATGCTAACCATCGCTTCTGCCAGCATAGACCCTACTGCAATAGTTTTGATGTGAGATTCTTTCATGATCATCTTCGGAGTAGTACCCGAACTTACCAGCGCATGAAATCCGGATATTGCACCACAGGCAATGGTGATAAACAGGTAAGGGAACAGAGTACCCGGAATGATTGGTCCTCCGCCGTGGATGAAAGGGGTGAAATTGGGCATCTTAATTTCTGGAGCAACCATCACGATTCCGACAGCAAGCAATCCAATGACAGTCAGTTTCATGATAGAACTGAGGTAATCCCTGGGAGATAAGAGTAACCAAACAGGTAAAACAGAGGCAAAAAAGCCATAACCTGCCAGCATAATGGTAAGGGTCTTGCGGTCGTATAAAAACCAGCTTTCAAGTGGCGATCCCGGGACATATTTCCCGTAGATTACTGCCAGGGAAAGTAATATGACACCCATGACAGTTGCCTCGACAGTTTTCCCTTTTCTGAATTTAAACATCCATAATCCCATGAACATGGCAATTGGAATAGTCATTGCGATGGTAAAAGTACCCCAGGAACTTTCCGCGAGTGCATTGACCACGACGACGCCCAGCCCGGCCAGAGCTATGACAACGATGATCAAAACGGCAATGGAGGTGATGATTCCACTGTAGCTACTAATCTCGATCTTGGCAATCTCGGCCAGAGATTTTCCATCATGCCTGACTGAAGCTGTCAAAATCACTACATCATGCACAGCGCCTGCCATCACAGCTCCTACCAACATCCATACAAAACCAGGCATAAACCCGAATTGGGCAGCCAGAACAGGACCAACGAGGGGGCCCGCGCCGGCTATGGCGGCAAAATGGTGACCGAAAACCACCCATTTGGGCATGGGATAGTAGTTGTGTTTGTCGAAGAGCCGAAAGGAGGGTGCTTCGATTTCATCGTTCAGCATCAATACTTTGGTGGCGATAAAACTGTAATACAACCGATAGGCCAAAGCCAGAAAAGCCAGCGCACCGATTACGTAAGGCATTGCATTCATAGGTGGTTCGTGTTGATCAAGTTCAAATTTATGAAAAAATATTTAACATTTCTTTGAAAAAAGGGGGGAGGACTAGAGGAGTGTGAGAGTGGGAGAGCGCGACTCCGGATATTTCCAACGCTTACAAATTTTTCAAACCCTCCAAACTCTTCAAACTTTACAGTCACTCTAATCATAATTTTTTAATAATTCGTGTAATTTGTGTAATCCGTGGTGGGGTGGGGTTAATTCTTCTAATCTGAGGTAAAGTGGGGTCTAATCTTGTAATCCATAGTTGTGTTTTGAATTGAGAAATCATCTGGCTACATTTGGTACTGCTAAAACTACCACTTATGAAGAATTTTTGTTCAAACTTAATTTTGGTTTTATTTCTAGTTTTATCAGTGTTCCCGACTCAAGCCCAGGTAAAAACGGAACAGAAGGTAGAATTTAAAAATGCCCCGGTAAGGTATAAGGAAAATAATCAGGCATTTCAGCAGGTTCTGGTTAGCTACAAAGCAACTCAGGACGGAACAATTCTGGTTAAAGAATCAGGTAAGGAAGTTCTGAAAACGGGCTTGAAGAAAGGAAGTAATAGTTTTCTGGTCACCATTCCTGCGGTTAAAAAAAATAAGAAAGTCAGTTTTCTGACAAGCATTAACGGTAGCAGAGCAGTCCGGTCAGACTTTATTTTAACTCCGCCGCGAAAATGGGAGCTTTATTTGGTTCAGCATTCACACACTGATATCGGATACACCAGACCACAATCTGAAATTTTAGCTGAGCACCAGAGATACATTGATTATGCACTCGACTATTGCGACCAGACAGATAATCTGCCCGATGATGCCAAATTTCGCTGGACCTGTGAATCTGCCTGGGTGGTAAAAGAATATCTGAAGACCCGGCCAAAAGCACAAATTGAGCGTCTGAAAAAACGTGTATCCGAAGGTCGTATCGAGGTAACCGGAATGTTTTGCAACATGGCGGAAACATCGGATGAAAACCTGATGACAGACTTTATGAGACCGCTGCAAACCATTCAGGAGGCAGGTTTTCCAGTTAAAACGGTGATGCAGAACGATGTCAACGGCATTGCATGGTGCATGCCCGACTATTTCAAGAATACCGGTGTGAAGTACCTGAACATGGGGATCAATGAGACCAGATCCATCCTTCCTTTTGATCTTCCAACGCTCTTCTGGTGGGTAGCGCCTTCCGGCGAGAAACTTTTGTCATTCAGGGCAGATCACTACATGACCGGTAATTTCTTCGGGATGGAAAGTAAAGCCATAAAACCCGAAAAAATGCTGGGTCATTTGGCAGATCTGGATGCAAAGAAATATCCGTTCGACAAGATTGCCATACAGTTTTCAGGGTACTTTACCGACAATGCCCCACCTTCGACAGCTGCCTGCAAGCTGGTAAAAGAGTGGAACGGAAAATATGAAACGCCCAAGCTGAAACTTGCCGTAGCCAGCGAATTTTTTGAGTATATAGAAAAAAATTATGCCGACAAATTACCCGTTTACAAGAAAGCATGGCTCGATTGGTGGACTGATGGTGCAGGGTCTGCCTCACGAGAAACTGCGGAAGTTAGAAAATTGCAGAATTTGAAACAGGTCGACGAAGGACTATTTGCCATGGTAGCCATGAAAGGCGGAGAACTTAGCCATGATTTGCAGTCTGAAACAGATCACATCGCAGAAAATGCCATCTTTTACGATGAGCATACTTATGGTGCTGACGAGAGTATTGACCGACCGCATTCCGAAAATACTACCCGCCAATGGCTCCAGAAAGGATCCTATGCCTGGGAAGCCTTGAAAATGCAGACTTTGCTGCACGAAGAAGCATTGGCAAGGGTACAGCCTTTTTTAAAGAAAGCAGACTTTCCGGTTATCCATGTCATCAACTCCCTGGGATGGAAACGTTCAGGGACAATTGGCTTATTTGTTGATTTTGAAGTGCTTCCCATAATTAAAAAGGCAAGGATCGTCGACCTTTCAACGGGTCTGGCTGTACCGGCTCAGATGGTAAGCAAACGGTCTGAAGGTGCCTATTGGGCAATGGATGTTCATGATATTCCTGCCCTTGGGGTGAAGACCCTGAAAATTGAGATTTCGGAGGATCAAGTTCTCTCCAGAGACGAAGAACAAAATACGGATCAGATGGAAAATAAGTACTATCGTCTGACAATCGATAAGTCCACAGGATCCATCAAGAGTTTGATCGATAAGGAATTACAAGCAGAATTGATCGATGTGCAAAATCCCTGGAAATTGGGACAGGCCATCCATGAAACCATGCCATCAAGAAACAAATATGAACCTTCGCATACTTCTGTTTCCAATGTCAAGATCTCAAAGGGGGTAAATGGCGATGTCTGGGAAAGTCTCAAAATCAGTGCCGACCTTGCCGGAATGGAAAAAGGAAGTGAAAATTCCCCAAAAGGTTTGGATGTTGAAATAAGGCTTTACAACAATTTTAAAAAGATTGAATTCAAATATTCCGCTCATAAACAAATAATTACGGAGCCTGAAGCATTGTATGTGGCCTTTCCTTTCTCATTGCCGGATTCCAGAATTGTCTTTGAAACCATTGGCGGTTCACTAACACAAGGTGAACAGTTGCCGGGTTCCTCATCCGATTGGAATGTGGCGCAGAATTTCGTAGCGGTTCGTGGCAAAACAGCTCAGATTGTCATTGTCAGCGATGAAATTCCTCTTTGGCAATTCAGTGATTTCAACATGGGAAAATTCGAACGCTACCCAAAACAGGGCAAAACCTGGCTATATTCCTGGGTGATGAACAACTATTGGTTCACCAATTTCAGGGCTTACCAGGAAGGCGGTTTCAGCTGGAGTTACCAGCTCACCTCCTCAAAAGATACCACCAACACTTTTGCAACCAAATTTGGATGGGGCGAAAGAAACAGCTTCCCAACCAGAACATTTCCTTCGGGGAAACCAGAGCTGAAAGATTTTATGTCAGAAACGCTTAAGATCGGAGGCTCTCCAAATGTGCTGCTGGTCAACAGCCGGCCTTCCCTCGATGGCAAAGATGCAGTGGTGTTGCATTTCAGGGAACTGGAAGGTCTTCAATCTGACATTTCCGTTTCAAGTATAGTTTCCGGCCGACCAGTAAAAACTATTTCGGTGGTCAATGCAATGGGAAAAAAGGTGTTCATAAGCAGCGAAAAAATTCATTTTTCTCCGTTTGAAGTTAAATTTGTTGAACTCGAATTTTGAACTTGTTCACAATTCATAAACATTTTAAACCCTTCAAAATTATCTAAGTAACTCACAATAAAATAATTAATAATCACATGAAGCGTAGCGAAATCAACCGAATCTTGCTGGACGCCAAGAAATTTATGGCGGAAAAATGTTTTGTTTTACCGCCCTGGGCTTATTGGAGCACGGATGACTGGAAAGCTCATTTAGCCGAAACCAGCGAGATTCGCAATAATTTTTTGGGATGGGATATCACTGATTTTGGATCGGGAGATTTCAAGACCCGGGGGCTTTTTCTTTTCACTATCCGCAATGGAAAGCTGGGAATCGACAAAAAACCTTACGCTGAAAAAATCATGATTGTTGAAGAAGATCAGGAGACACCCATGCATTTTCACTGGTCAAAAATGGAAGATATCATCAACCGCGGAGGTGGAAATCTGGTAGTTGAACTCTTCAATTCAAAACCGGATGACAGCATGGACACCACTGCTGTTCATTTCAAAACTGATGGCATTCAAAGAAGTGTTGAAGCTGGTGGAAAAGTCATTCTGAAACCTGGCGAAAGTATTACCCTGGAGCAGGGAATGTACCACCGTTTTTATGGGGAAGCCGGCAAAGGAAAAGTGTTGGTTGGTGAAGTGAGCGCTGTCAACGACGACGCCTCAGACAACTGCTTTTTTGAGGAGATTGGCCGTTTCCCGGTAATCGAAGAAGATGAGAAACCCATCCATTTGCTGGTTGGGGATTATGGGAAATTTTTAGATTAAAATATTACACAGAGGTACACAGAGACGCACAGAGTTACACAGAGGAAAGGGAAATGCGCAAATTTACATCAATTACTGCTTCTTCTTTTTCTCTGTGTAACTCTGTGCTTCTCCTGAAGTTCCTCCGTGTGACAAATTATTTAAGTACAAAAAAATATGATAACTGTTTCCGGAGTGGGGTGCTGTTTAGTTGACGTGCTCTACAATAACATAGATTTCAACGCGGAGTCGTTTCATCCATTGCTCTCGAAAGAGCGCGGTGATGGAGGATTGATGCCGGGCCAGCTGGTGTTTCTAGAAGATTTCATTGCCTTTGCAAAAATTCCTTTTGAGGAGGTTTTACACCAAATTACGAAAAATAAACAGTCCGATAAAATCAACATTGGTGGTCCATCCATTGTACCGTTGATCCATTTGGCCCAAATGGCCAACCGTGCGGATTGTGTGGTGAAATTTTATGGCAGGGGAGGATTGGATGGGACTGGTTCTTACCTGAAGAGTGCAATTGAAAAAACACCAGTCAGATTGCCGGATTATCGGTTGGTTGCCGGTTATACCCCTTCGACCTTTGTCTTTTCGGATCCCAATTTCGATCATGGCCTTGGAGAACGGATCTTTATCAACACCATCGGTGCTGCCAATTCCTTTCTACCGGAATATCTTCAGGATGATTTTTTTGGTTCAGATGTGGTTGTTTTTGGAGGAACGGCCCTGGTACCCTCTATCCACGATGAACTAACCGCTTTGCTAAAAAAATCCAAAGAGAAAGGTGCTATCACGGTAGTGAATACCGTTTATGATTTCAGGAATGAAAAGAGGGATCCCGGTCAGAAATGGCCATTGGGGGAATCCAGGGAAAGTTATAAATACATTGATCTGCTGGTGGCCGACCATGAAGAAGCCCTGCGCCTGAGCGGAACAGCTGACACAGAGGCTGCTTGTTCCTTCTTCATTCAGAGCGGATTATCTGCCTTTATCATCACCAATGGTTCAAAAGAATTGCGTGTTTGGTCGAATGGGAAAATATTTTGTAAACAGGAATTGGTCTCTATTCCTGTAAGCCAACAGATAACCGCAGACTTGAAAACAAACAGATCAGGTGATACGACTGGTTGCGGAGATAATTTTGTCGGAGGAGTGCTCTATTCCATTGTTGAACAGCTGAAAAGCAAGAGCCAACCGCTCGATCTTTTGGAGGCTTCGGCATGGGGAGTCGTTTCAGGCGGGTTTGCCTGTTTTTATGTGGGTGGAACTTACCATGAAGCTGTAGAAGGGGAAAAACTTTCCAAAATCAGACCTTATTATGCAGAGTATAAAGCACAAGTTGGAAATTGACCCCTTAAAAATCATCATTTTCGGAGCAGGCAAAATAGGAAGATCCTTTCTGGGCCAACTTTTTGGATGCTCTGGTTACCAGGTAGTTTTTGTCGATGTGGACCTTCCCTTGGTCGAAAAGCTGAATCAGCGGGGCTGTTATCCTGTTGTGATCAAAGGGGAGGAGGATCATGTGATTATTGTTCGAAATGTTCGTGCTATTTCTGCTTTCGATCGTGAGCAAGTGACAGAAGCCGTTGCAACAGCAGGAATTCTTTCGGTCAACGTGGGCAAGAATGCGCTCGTCAAAGTAATTCCGGTGATAGCGGATGGCCTAAAAATCAGACAACAGCAAAACCCATTTTCACCATTGGATATTATTCTGGCCGAGAACATGCGCGATGCCGCCCAATTTGTAAGGGAACAGTTGGTATTCGGACTGCCTGTTGATTATCCGGTCGACAAGCTGGTTGGCCTGGTCGAAACGAGCATCGGAAAGATGGTTCCGATCATGCCGCTTGCAGAAATGGAAAAAGATCCGCTGATGGTATTTGCCGAACCTTACAACAGTTTGATACTGGATCAGAAAGGATTCAGGTCAGCTATTCCCGATGTGAAAGGATTGTCGCCCAAAGCCAATATTAAGGCATGGGTCGACCGAAAAGCCTTCATTCACAACTTGGGTCACGCCACGGCGGCTTATTTCGGCCATTCACTCCATCCTGAAATGGAGTACATGTTTGAAGTACTGGATGATCCTGAGGTACTTCGTTTCACACGAGCCGTTATGTTGCAGTCGGCCGAGGTTTTGCTAATACACTATCCTGATGATTTTACCCATGATGACCTGATTCGTCACATCGACGATTTGATCCGGCGATTCCGGAACAAAGCCTTGAGGGACACAGTTTTCAGGGTTGGTCAGGACCTTACCAGGAAGCTCAGTTCGGACGACCGTTTCATGGGTATTGTCCATATGGCGATCGAAAAGCAAATGCCGTATGATCTGATTTTGAAGGCTATGTCATATGGGTTTTCCTTTGGTGCCAAAGATGAGGAGGGAAATGCAACACCTTCTGATACTACATTTCATGCACTTTTAGAAATGGATTTTGAAAAAACTTTGTTCCAAGAATTAAATATGGATCCGCTTGAAGACCAATTGATTGTCAGAAGCTTAAAAAAATTATACTACAACTAACTTTAATAAAAGCTCAATGAACTCCAGAGACCGTATTCTTGCAGCCATTCAGCACAAAACTCCCGACCGTATTCCGGTCGATCTTGGGGCTACACCCAGCACAGGCATTTCCGTAGTGGCCTATCATAACCTGATAAAACACATCGGAATGAACCATCTAAAAAACAATGTTTATGATGTAATTCAGGAGGTTACACAACCGGAAATGGAGCTTCTGGACTATTTTGGGGTAGATGTGCTGGATATTGGAAGGGAATTCAATACTGCCCCGGATTATTGGCAGAAATTGGAGTTGATCGAGGGATATCCTGCCAATTATCCAACATGGTTTAATCCGGTCAAGCAGCCCGACGGTTCCTGGCTCGCTCCCGGAAAAACAGGAGAATTTATTGGAAAAATGCCCCAGGGAGCAGCATTTTTTGATCAGCTGATTTTCCCCTACCGGGATGGTTATCCAGCTTCTTACAAGCGTTTGGGTGACGAAATGTCGCGAGCTATTTGGGGAGGCTTTGGTTTCACTCCTTATGACTGGATTGATGAACCCGGATTCTGGCAGATGCTTCGGGAAAAAACCATTGCCTTGCGTCAAAAAACGGATAAAGCCCTTCTTTTGGGAGTTGGATGCAATCTTTTTGAATGGGGTACCTTCCTGAGAAGAATAGATAACTTCCTAATGGATTTATACTTAGAGCCGGAAAATGCTCATCGTCTGATGGATGCGTTAATGGAAAGACACATGGATTTTCTGGGTAAGGTTTGTACTGCAGTAGGTGATGTTGTGGATATTCTGAAATTTGGGGACGACCTTGGAACCAATACTGGTCCATTTATTCCAAATGAGATCTACCGTGAATTTTTCCTTCCAAGGCACAAACAGATGTGTGAATTTGTCAAAGCCAACTCCAAAGCCCATACCATGCTGCATTGTTGCGGTGGAATCTATGAATTAATTCCCGATCTTATCGAGGCCGGATTTGAAATTCTGAATCCTATCCAGATCAATGCCATCAACATGGAACCCAGAAAATTGAAAATGGAGTTTGGTAAAGAACTGACTTTTTGGGGTGGGGGCATCAATACTCAAAGTGTTTTGAACCGCGCTACCCCGAAAGAGGTTAAAAAACACGTTCTTGAAAATCTTGAAGCATTTGCGCCGGGAGGTGGGTATGTTTTCAATACTGTACACAACATCCTATCGGAAGTTCAACCCGAAAATATTGTTGCGATGTTTGAGGCAGTGAAAGAGTTCAGGGGATGATACGAAGGGGAGATGGTACAAGCAATGAATAGAAATTTGAATTTTTAAAATCTGATAAGATGGAAACAAAAACAGAAAAGGCAATCAGTTCATTTAAAGCTGGTTACAATTGCGCCCAGTCAGTAGTTCTGGCATTTAAAGATGATTTAGGCTTTGATGAGAATCAGGCATTAAGCATGTCTGTCGGATTTGGTGGAGGTATGGGCAGATTGCAGGAAAAATGCGGTGCCGTGACCGGGGCTTTCATGGTAATTGGGTTGTATGCTTCTCAAATGCAAAAGGATAATATCAGTCGCAAGAATCATTCATATGCAATGATTCAGGAATTTGACCAAAGATTCAAATCTTTACATCATACTACGCAATGCAATGAATTGTTGAAGTGTGACCTTAAAACGGAAGAAGGGCATGTCTTTGCCGTTGAAAACCAGCTATTCGAAAAGATTTGTCAGAAATGCATTTCAGATGCAATCGGTATTGTCGACGATTTGGTAGCACCGTTGCCTCCAAACAGTTGATAATTAGCGGATGCCGTAGGGCGTTGTGCAGGAGCCCGAAATTTGTAAATTGCATTCTATCTTTGCATCGTATGAAAACTCAAAAATACAGATCAGACCTTTTTTTACTTAGGTTGCTGAGAATTGCTCCATTGGCGTTGGCTTTTTTAGCGGTACTTTCCTGTGGCAATCGCTCGGAATCAGGCAAGGCGAAAGCTCAACCGGGATCAAAAAATGCCGTAATTACCCAGAACGAGCAGACCTCCTCAGATTATTCACAAATAGTTACTGCTATTCTGGTAACGCCAAAATATCCGAAACCCGGTGAGCCATTCAGTGTAATGGCAGTTGGCGGAAAAAGTATCCTGAGATCAAAAATCGAAATTTCTTCAGCTTCAGTAAAGTCTATAAAAAGCAGGGTCGGAGAGGGGCTGCCTTTCTGGCGAATTGAAGAATTCAATGGAGTTCAGGAAGGAAAATACAGGGGCACATTGCAAAGTGGCAAGGAAACCATAGAATTTGATTTTTCTGTCTCCAATAAGACCATTTCTTCGTCAGAACCAGCTATTTGGAAAACTGAGAAGGGGTGGGACGCAGCATCTGAAGAACTCTATTCGGCCTGGGTCAATGCGCTCTTTTACGATGCAGACGAACGTGCTTCATGGACTGCGCTCCACGAAGTAACCCAAAACAAGGACCATAATTTTCTGTATAATCACTTGTCGCTTAATGAGGATGACCCAGCCGATAAAAACAGGGTTCTGATGCAGCCCGATTGTGCCGATAACCCCTTTTATCTGCGTGCCTATTTTGCCTGGAAGCTTGGACTCCCATTCGGTTACCACGAATGTGACAGGGGTTATCTTCGGAAATCCCCCAAAACCGGTCGTTGGGTCACGAACGAAACCGGACTGTCAGGAAGCCCGACCAGAAAATTCAATACTTTCGTTCGGATGGTGATGAACGGAGTACATTCCGGCACTGCCAGAACTGCCTTGAATGATGAAAATTCTGATTATTATCCGGTACCATTAACCGCTGCTTCTCTGCGTCCCGGTGTGGTTTTTGCCGATCCATATGGCCATACGCTGATTTTGGTTCGAAGAGTAGCTCAATCAGGTGATACTCCCGGAGTCCTTCTATCCGTTGATGCCCAACCCGATGGAACTGTTGGCATCAAAAGGTTCTGGAAAGGGAATTTTTTATTCACTACCGGTGAAGTTGTAGGCGAACCCGGATTTAAAGCCTTTCGCCCAATTGTTTTGAAGGATGGGAAACCACGTCTGATCACCAGCGAAGAGATCAATGCTAATCCCGGAATGAATCCATTCTCCATGCAACAGCGGGGGCTGGAAAGCAGTGCATTTTACCATACCATGGAGAGGATCATCAATCCCAAGCCGTTGGATCCTGAGACTGCCATGCTTGATCTTGTGCAAGCCCTTCACGAACAGCTTATCGTTCGGGTAACCTCAGTTTCCAATGGCGAAGAGTACATGAAATCACATCCTTCGGTAGTCATCGGCATGCCGGGATCCCCTGCTGGAGTCTTTCAGGCAGGTGGGGATTGGGAAAATTTTTCAACCCCGAACCGCGACTTACGGCTACTCATTGCCATGGATGCCATACTCGATTTTCCTGATAAAATTGTTCGGAACCCGGAGGATTACAAATTACCACTTCTTAAATCACCCGAATCGGTAAAAAAAAGTCTGGAGGAGCTCTTAAACCAAAAGCTTTCTGAACTCTCAATCACCTATACCCGCACCAACGGCACAGAACAAAAACTGACCCTTTCTGAGATCCTGAAAAGAAAGGAGGCCTTCGAAATGGCCTATAATCCCAACGATGGGATCGAAATTCGATGGGGAGCCCCAGAGGGCAGTGAAGAACGTGCCTCATGCAAACGAAGGGTCCCGGCCAACCAGCTGGCAAGAATGAATGCAGTACGGGGATGGTTTAACAAAAGATTGCATCCACCAACATAACCCCTTTTCAACCACGAATTACACGAATTAAACGAATTGAAAAACACAATTAAATGAACCATGAGTGCAATATTTTGTGCTCATGGTTCATTTATTTGCCTGAAATATTGTAACTTACGATAGGAGATATGATTTTGTATTTCCCTGATATTTGTTTGCGATGTCAATTGAAATTAGCAATGTTTTGGTGCCGGATGAACGCATCATGAGCAAAATTTACTTGATGAGGGATCAGAAAGTAATGCTTGACAGGGATTTGGCAGTATTGTATGGTGTAGAAACTAAAGTTCTAAAACAAGCTGTAAAGCGAAACATAGCAAGGTTTCCGGAAGATTTCATGTTCGAAATGACAAAAGAAGAATTTGAAATTTGGAGGTCACAATTTGTGACCTCCAATTTCAGAGAGAATGGGATTGCGCTATGCCCCTTTTTGTTTTTCTGAGCAGGGTGTGACAATGTTGTCATGTGTATTGAATAGTAAAAGGGCCATCGAGGTCAACATTCAGATCATGAGGATTTTTACAAAAATAAGATCGATGTATTCCGATACTTTAAGCTTGAAATTGGAAATTGAGCAGATCAAGAAGAAGCATCAAAATCAGGACAAAAATATCGAACTTGTTTTCAGCTACCTCGATGAGCTAATTACCAAACAGGAGAACAATCCTCCCCGCAGACGCATAGGTTACAAAATAGATGATGCAACCGTAGAGACAAGGCGATGCCATGTCTCTACGGTTGCATCTTATTCCCACATTTCCAATATCCACATTTCTCATTTCACCGTTTCACCGTTTCTCTGTTTCTCTGTTTCTCTGTTTCCTCGTTTCACCGTTTCTCTGTTTCTCTGTTTCTCGTTTCCTCCCGTTCATTCTCTCCCAATGATGTTAAAAAAACTATATTTGCATTAAACTAACAACAAACTGTCCTTGAAAATATTCCCTGAGGATCTTGAATTGGTTTCAAAGCTTCAGAAAGGTGATGTGGGGGCTTTTGATCTGGTTTATGCCAAATATGCCGGGAAGCTTTATGGATTTGCTTTCAAATACCTGAAGTCTGCAGCCGAATCAGAGGAATTGGTTCAGTCCGTATTTCTTAAAGTCTGGGAGAACCACAAAACCCTGCGCAAAGAATCCTCCTTTAAATCTTATTTGTTCACTATAGCCTACAACGAAATTTGTAATACCTTCAGGAGACGAAAGCATCTTCAGATATTTGTCACTGAACAAATGCAGGGAAACTCCCTATCCTCCAGCGAAACAGATGAGCTCCTCAATTACAATTCAACATTGGACCAACTCAATGAGATCATCTCCAAACTTCCCGAGCGGCAACGTACCATCTTCTTGAAAAGCCGTCAAGAGAGCAAAACAAACAAGGAAATTGCTGTTGAATTAGGGCTGTCATCCGGCACTGTCGACAACTACATATCCGAATCTCTTAAATTTATCCGCGCCAATTTGCAGGAGAAGAATTTTCCAGTGTTGCTGCTGTTCTCCCTCTTTCTGTCATGATTTCTTGATCCTAAACAATATTACACAGAGGAAGAATGAGAAGCTCAGAGTTACACTGAGAACAGGAAATATAATTCTACTCTGTGTACCTCTGTGGTTCCTCCGTGTAACTCTGTGTAATATTTTAAAAAAAAATCATCCTTTTGATATGAGATTGCAACCCGTCGATTGTATAACAAGACATAAGGGGGAATAAAACCAAATTCCTATTCTGTCATAAACGAGAAAAAATGCTGAATTACAACGAAATAGAACAAATTGAACGATACATCAGTGGCACCGCTGATAACAATGAGATTGCATTTGTCGAATCTCTTTTTGCCAATGGAAAGCAGAATTTCGGCCTGTGCAACCACATGGAAACTGAGTGGGAGAGTGGTAACCACTGCGATGTTCCTTCCGAGGCACTCCTGAACAGCATGCTCGACAGGGTACACCACTTGATCCGCAACAAGGAAGATCAAAAGAGAAAACTTTTTGTGCATCGCTTTGTACGCACATTCAGCAAGGTTGCTGCGATTCTGCTATTGCCTTTACTCCTAACAGGCGGTCTGACCATTGGCTATTTGCTCGACAGATCCAATCCAATTTCAGAGCAATCTGCCAGTTCAGTAATCCATGCACCCATGGGGTCAAGAGTCTCCTTTAGCCTGCCCGATGGCACAAAGGGTTTTCTGAACAGTGGCTCAAGCCTGACCTATTCCATCCCTTTCGCAAGCAATAGAAATGTTGCACTCGATGGCGAGGCATGGTTCGATGTCACTCATGATCAAAATCACCCGTTCGAGATTAGTGTTGGCACCTCCAAGGTAAAGGTACTCGGTACCAGTTTCAATGTTAGTGCATACCAGGAAGCCCAATACATTGAAGTAGTGCTTCAGCAGGGGAAAGTGGAGTTTTACCAGGATAACCAATCCGAAAATGTTACCATGACACCATCACAGAGGCTGGTTTGCAGCAATGGTAAAGTGGAGGTGACCACCACAGATCCAGCCAAGTACCAGGCATGGACAGAAGGCAAACTTGTTTTCAGGGGCGATAACATGGCTGAGGTGGCCAGAAGGATTGAGCGCTGGTATAATGTGAAAGTGATCCTTGCAGACCGGGATCTGGACAGTTATTCTTTCCGGGCTACATTTGAAGATGATTCGTTGGAAGAGGTGTTGCGCTTACTGGGTAAAACATCTCCCATAGATTACAAAATAGCCCCGCTTGTCCTGAAATCCGACGAAACCATTGAGAAAGTCGTAGTTTCCCTATATAAGAGAGTAGGTAAAAAGAACATTAACCAAAAAAGTAAAATATGAGATAAAAACGATCAGACTTAACTAACATGAAAAAAGGAAACCGCGCCAACGGTTTCCTTTAAAAATCATCCATTTAGGAATCTTTTATAAACAAACACAACAAAGGTATGAAAAAAAATTATTCAGATTGGGGAGACTTTTGCCAATCCCTGAAAAAAACACTACTAATTATGCGCATTGCTCTTGTTCTATTGCTGGTTGGTTTTCTGCAAACCCATGCAAACGATGCCTACGCTCAGAAAACCAGGCTTTCGGTCAGCTTTACCGATACCCAGCTGGCCAAGGTACTTGATCAGATTGAGAATGAGACTGAGTTTTTCTTTCTCTACAATGAGAAGCTGATCGATGCCAATCGCAAAGTCTCCATCGAGGCCAAAGACGAACGGATTGATGAGGTGCTGAAGTCGCTTTTTGCAGGGACGGACGTGGAATATACTATTACGGACCGGAAGATTATTCTGGCTCCTGCAAATATGATGGAATCGCAACAGCAAGGCAGAAAAATCACCGGAAAAGTCACTGATCGTTCCGGATTGCCAATCCCCGGTGTATCCGTTGTAGTAAAAGGTACAAAAACAGGTATCACTACTGACAATGAGGGTAATTTCTATCTTGCATTACCAGCGGATGCCATTTCTCTTATTTTTTCGTTTATCGGCATGAAATCTCAGGAAGTAACCATCACGAACAAGACTACAATCAATGTGGTATTGGAAGAAGAAACCATTGCCCTTGAAGAAGTGGTCGCTATTGGTTATGGCACAATAAAGAAAAGAGACCTCACAGGATCTGTTGGATCGGTAGGTGGCTCTAAATTGAAGGATATTCCAGTCACATCCGCAGCTCAGGCTATTACAGGCCGCATCGCAGGGGTGCAAGTGACCAAAACAGAAGGTTCTCCCGATGCAGAAATAAAAATTCGCGTTCGTGGAGGTGGTTCACTAACGCAGGATAATTCGCCATTGTATATCGTCGACGGGTTTCCTGTGAGTAATATTAATGATATCGCTCCTACCGATATTGAAACGATCGACGTTTTGAAAGACGCTTCTTCGACGGCTATTTATGGCGCTAGAGGTGCAAACGGAGTTATCCTGATCACCACCAAAAACGGTTTTGATGGTAAGGGAAAAGTAAGCTACAACATGTACTATGGGGTCAAAGAAGTTTCCAAATCTTTTAAGGTGCTTGATCCTTATGAGTATGTATATTGGCAGTATGAATTGTATGACACGACGATAATCCAGCAAAATTTTGGTGATTTCCAGGATTTTAAGTTGTACAAACAGATGACCGGAACCAACTGGCAAGAGCAGGTATTTGGAAGGACCGGTACAACCATGTATCACAACCTTGCCGTTTCCGGTGGATCTAAAACATCCAAATACAACATCAGCCTCACGAGAAATGACGACAAGGAGGTGATGTTGGGTTCAGAAGCTGCACGAACGAACCTGACCATGAAAACCAATAATAAAATAAATAATTGGCTGTCAATTGATTTAAATACCAGATTATCCGACTATAACATCAATGGGGCAGGGACTTATAATAATTCCAGATTGGCTGATGCGGTACAATTCCGTCCTGTCAACGGGATGATGGATTATGTTGATTATAATCTGACGCAGACGAATTTCGAAGCTGCATCAGCTTACGTTTTGAATCCTGTCAAGCAGACAAACGATGATTACAGGCGGCAAAAGAATTTGTCTTTTAGTTTTGATGCAGCAGCAACTTTCAGGATAACTAAAGACTTAAACTATCGTTTCGATTATGGTACGCAGTATGGCGAGAATACAGATAAGCATTTTTATGGACTCGGTACAGGAAATGTCTTTCCTTACGGAGAACAACCCATGGCAAACATTGGAAAAACGAATATTAAAAGTTATCGGCTGGCCAATGTGTTAACTTACAACAAAAAAGACTTTTTACCGGGACATAGCTTTACTGCCATGGTGGGAGAAGAATTAAATTACTTCAAATCAGAATATATCTTAAGTTCTGCGAAATATTTTCCAAAGTATATTGACGCTGTCAGTGCTTTAAGTATGATGACTTTGGGAGTAACAGATCCGATTGCCAATTCTGATAATCCGGCTATTAAAACTTCCTCCTTCTTCGGACGTTTAAATTATGATTTCAAAGGAAGATACTTAGTTTCAACAACAGTTCGGGCAGATGGTTCAAGCAAATTCGCCCAGGGAAACCAATGGGGATATTTTCCTTCTGTGGCTCTTGCATGGAGACTTTCGGATGAGCGTTTTTTGAAAGGAACAAAAAAATGGCTGACGAACCTCAAATTAAGGACAAGTTTAGGTGAATCAGGAAACAACAGGATTACGGACGACGCATGGAAAAAGACCTTTTATGTTACTTCTGGATCTGTAGTGCCAGGTGCTGTCTATTTGGAAGGTAATGAAACAACTCCTACCACCTATATCAATCCCAATAGCGTTCTTTCCAACCCAAGGTTGAAATGGGAAACTACGGTTACAAGAAATTTAGGGCTTGATTTCGACCTCTTTAAGCAACGACTTTCCGGTACTATTGAAGTGTATAAAAATTCGACAAAGGATCTCCTGGTTAACAATACTATCCCTGCAAATAGCGGATATGCTTCGCAATGGCAGAATATTGGTCAGACCTCTAACAAGGGGCTGGAAGCGAGTTTGAATGGCATTCTTTATGAAAAGAAAGATTTCAGATTATCCATGTCATTTAATATTGCTTTTAACAAAAACAGAATCGACAATTTAGGAGACATAAAACAATGGGAGGCCATCTCAGGGTTCCTGTATAATGTGAGCGATTATTTGGTTAAAGAGGGCGAGCCAGTGGGAATGATGTATGGTTACGTGAATGATGGAATGTATTCATTCAACGACTTCGATTACAATCCAACAACAGGCGCTTATAAGTTAAAAACAACAGTATCTGACAATAGCGGACTTATTGGGATAAAAAGGTTTGGACCGGGCACACTAAAACTCAAAGACCAGAATGGTGATTTGGTAGTAAATGCAAAAGATAAAGTGATCATTGGAGATGCCAACCCAAAACATACCGGAGGATTTAATCTAACAACACAATACAAGGGCTTTGATTTTTCTGCATTTTTTAACTGGGTATATGGCAACGACATATACAATGCCAATAAAATCAATTTTTCGAGTTATTTGCAAATGAGATATTACAAGAATATACTCAGTACGTTTGATTCGGATCATCGTTTTACCTACATCAGCAAGGAAACCGGTCTGGTCGTAACTGATCCAACCCAATTGGCTGATATGAATAAAAATGCCACAATGTGGTCCCCTGCAATGAGTACACCTCAATTGACATCCTGGGCTGTTGAAGATGGATCTTTTCTACGGTTGAATAATATTACATTGGGATATTCTTTGCCTAAAAGTTTTCTCAATAAATATCGGATTGATCAGTTTCGGATATATGCAACTGCCAATAATATTTGGACATGGACCAATTATTCGGGTTACGACCCTGAAGTAGATACACAACGCTCCACACCGTTAACACCTGGAGTTGATAATTGCGCTTTTCCAAGAGCTCGTACTATTACCATTGGCTTAAATTTAACATTTTAAACAGCCCTAATTATGAAACAAAAATATATGAAGCTGATGCTTCTTCTACTTACCATCTATTCGTTCACTTCGTGTGCCGATTACTTGAAAACAGAATCCAATTCCACTTTTACGGAAGATAAGGTATTCTCGAATCTCGATTTTGCCAACAAAGCGGTGAATGGGATGTATGCCGATCTTACCTCCAACACATTTTATACTTACAATTATCTGTTTTTTAAAGTGGATAATGATATAGAAATTAATCTCTCTGCTAATAATGCTTCGACAACTTCGGTCAGCCACTATGCAGCGGATGAAGGTAATGGTGTGACAAAATCGGTCTGGGATCTAATGTACAAGTCCATTGAACGTGCCAACACCATTATCGATAATTTACCCAATAGTCCCATCTGGACCAATGAATTTTCTGCTAAAGCACAGCAATTGTATGGTGAAACAGTTACACTACGTGCAAATTGTTATTATGAATTAATCAGTATGTGGGGGGATGTTCCCTTTAAGGTAAAATCTTCCCAGTCTGGGGATAATTTCTTTCTTCCGAAAACTGACAGGGATACCATCTATGTAAAACTGATCAAGGAGCTGGCCGATGTAGAGAAATATGTACCATGGATGACCGAAACCAGAACTTCACAAAGAGTAAATAAAGCATTTGTAAAAGGGTTAAGGGCAAAAATGGCACTCGCTTATGCCGGTTACTCTCTTCGCAACAAAACATTTGAAACACGTCGCGGCAAAAATTGGCTTGAATATTACAAAATTGCCAATCAGGAATGTCGGGAAGTTATGTTAAGCGGTAAACACCAGTTAAATCCAAATTTTGCTAACATCTTCAAAACTTTGCAGTCATATTCGATGGATCTAAATTACAATGAAGTCCTTTTTGAAGTGGCATTTGGCAGGCTTGTCACCGGACGTATTGCAGAGCTTTTTGGAATGTATTTTGATTCAAGTACCAAATATGGTAGAGGCTATACTAACTTTAATGTTCCGATCTCTTATTTTTATTCTTTCGACCGTTCAGATTTGAGAAGAAATGTTTCTACAGAGTTGTACTATTACAATTCAAATGGTGTTCAGGCTATATCATTTAATGCAGCAAGAGCTTGCCCATGCAAGTGGCGCAAGTCTTGGATTATTCCATCGATGGGCGGAAGCTTCGCCAGTTCAGGTTATACAGGTGTAAATTGGCCAATGATGCGTTATGCTGATATCGTGTTAATGTATGCGGAAACTGAAAATGAAATAAACGGCTCCCCAACAGCAGCTGCAAAGGATGCACTGTCGTTAATCCGGAACAGGGCATTTGCTGCAGCTGCGCAGCCTTCCAAGGTGAAAAATTATGTTGATTCGGTATCTGTAAGCAAGGATGCCTTCTTTAACGCTATTGTGGATGAAAGAGCGTGGGAATTTGGAGGAGAACTGGTTCGTAAATATGATTTGGTAAGATGGAACCTATTGGGGACTAAAATTAATAAGATGAAAGACGATTGTCAAAAAATCATCAATGACGATCCGAAGTATGCTCAAATTGTGCCAAGTTATCTATTCACTAAATTACTTGCTGATGGTGAAACTTTGGATATTTTAAATCCTGATTACCGTTTACCTAGCACCGCAATATCTGGTTATACGATAAATTATGGATGGCCATTTGCTTCGGCTGCTGCGAAAACATCATTTAATTTGTCTATGAGCTATGTAGCAAATGGTTACAATCCAGCAAAAAACAACCATTTATTGCCACTTAGTTCAGGTACCATTAGTACAAGTAATGGCACCCTAAGTAATGACCAGATACCCTGATATCTTGTTTGTAAAATTTGTGTATTGTAAAATAATTTCAAAACAGATGATAATTATGAAAATGTTAAAATTCAATATAATAGGGTCTTTTCTATTGACTTTCTCAATTTCTTTCCTGATTGTTTCTTGTGAAAAGAGCAATTCGGTTGTTGTAGAGAAGGCTGATCAGTTGTTCAGGCCCATCAACTTTCTGGCTTCTGTAGGAGGTAACACAGTCGGTTTTTCCTGGGTGCCAATGGCAGGTGCCTCTTATTCAATCGAATACAGTAAAGATAGTTTATTATTCACCAAAGAACTAAAGGTGATACCGCTGGATGGAATAGCAATTTATTCAGTTGGAGATTTATATAGCGCCACAAGATACTCAGCGCGTGTGAAGGCAGTGAGCAAAGATAAATTAGTCAAAGATTCAGAATATAAATCGATTACGTTCGTTACTGGCATTGAAAATATTTATTACACTGTTGCCAGCGCTGATATTGGTAAAAATCAGATTTTAATAAAATGGAATAGTGCCAAGAGTGTTTCTCAGTTGGTAATATCAACTGCCGGATTTGCTGATGTAACCATTCCATTGTCCTCTTCAGACCAGACAAGCGGGCAGAAACTAGCTGTTAATCTGACGAATAATACGACATATACCTTCAAAATCTTCAACGGAGATATGCTAAGAGGAACTATAGCCGTAAAAACATTACCATAGGTCTATTTAATAAATCGATATGATTACGCTGGTACATTTATTTTCATTCAATTTAAATGTGCCAGCGTTATCTTTTTACTTAATTTAATGCTATATGAAGCGAATTATATTCCTTATAGTTATTTTGTTGATGGTCCAGATTGTATTTGGTCAAAAAATGAAATTTGACTTTGAAGAGGTCAAAACGGAAAGCGGTTTTAAAATGGATGGCTATTGGACCTGGTGTGGTTCCATGATTAAAGTCGGATCGACCTATCATCTGTTTGCATCGCGCTGGGAAAAAAGTGGAAGTTTTCCTGAAGGATACCTGCAAAATTCTGAAATTGTTAGGGCAACCTCCAAGTCATCCTTAGGTCCATTTAAATTCGAGGAAGTTGTCATAGGAGAGCGAGACAGCTCCTTTTGGGATTCCAATATGGCTCATAATCCAACCATTCATAAGATAGGGGATGAGTATGTACTGTTTTACATTGGAAGCGATTTTAAAACATTCGCAACAATTTACAATCATAAATCGTTGGTGAGAAGAATTGGATACGCCTCTTCAAAATCAATTACCGGTCCGTGGAAACGTTCGGACCAACCAATCATTGATTCGGAATCAAACAATCCTACAATTCTTGTTGATGGGTCGAAAATAAAATTGTTATACAGGGATGCCTATTTGAAAGTCAAATTAGCAGAATCTGACAACTACAAGGGTCCGTACAAAACGGTAAATGATAATTTGTGGCCGAATTGCAAGCTTGAAGATTTTTATTTGTTTAAGGCTGATAATCAATATCATATTGTTTGCGAAGACAATGTTGGCGGAGTAAGCGGACATGAAAGGTGGGGTGTTCATCTGTACTCTATTGATGGTGTAAACGATTGGAAACCATATAATCCTGTGGTGGCTTATAACCATGAAATCCAATTTGCTGACAATACCATTCTTAAATGTACAAGAAGAGAGCGACCACAATTTTTAATTGAAAATGGATGGATTACCTGTTTGATTACTGCTGTTTATGATGGCAAAAACACCTGGAGCCAGCCGGTAAAACTAAAGCATGCGATAAAAGTTAATTAAGATGAGGTCCGGAAAATTCTATCTGGCTTATTGGTATTTTTTTGCTGTCGCCGTTTGGTCATTCATCTTTATGGTGACTGGATCTCCCAATCTTTTTGCTTCCAATTTTTATATTTCAGTCACAGGCAACGATGCAAATAGTGGTCTTACTCCTGCTGCATCTTGGCAGACAATTTCAAATGTGAATGCTCATTTCAGCACGTTTGCACCGGGTGACTCTGTTCTTTTCAAACGAGGGGATACCTTTTATGGAACCATCAACATCAACAAATCCGGTACAAATGGAAAGTCAATTACGATTAGTGCTTATGGAACAGGAGAAAAGCCGGTAATTTCGGGTTTTACAACTATTTCTGGCTGGACCAATGAAGGTGGAGGGATTTATTCAAAAGTGATCACTTCACAAGCGTTGACAAACATGGTTACAATTGATGGAAAACAGGTTGGCATGGGACGTTATCCTGATACCGGGTTTCTTACCTACGAATCCTTTTCTGCCAATACATCCATCACCGACACAGAATTGGGCAATTCTCCAAATTGGACAGGTGCAGACCTCGCCGTCCGAAAGAATGACTGGACCCTGGACAGGGGAAATATTACCAATCATACAGGCACAACTATAATCTATAACACTGCAAATACAGGCTCAACACAAACTCCTTCACTCATTGGATTTGGGTATTTTATACTGAATGACTTGAAGACTTTGACCACTTACGGTGAATGGTACCACAATCCCGTTAACGGGAAATTCTATATGTATTTCGGTGCCGTAAACCCACTCACCAAAGTCGTCCAGGTGGCTACGGTAAATGACCTAATCTTTTGCACGGGTGGCAATGACTATCTTAGCATTTACAATCTCAATTTGACCGGATCCATCAACAATGCAGTATATTTTAAAAGAGTCTATTCAACTGACATTGATGATTATTGCAGGATTCAGAATTGTGAAATATCGTTCTGTGGTAAAAATGGAATCGAACTCGGACAAGGAGCCGGCTTTATGGTTGAAGGTACAACCATCAATAACTGTAACTCCTATGGAATTTACAGTTATTACGCTTCATTATTTTCCATTGCCAATAATTCAATATCAAATATTGCTGTAATTCCAGGGCAGTCAAATAATCCTCAAGGAAACGGAGGATTGTATTTTTCATGTAACAATGGGGTTATCAACTATAACAAGATTAAAAATAGCGGGTACAATGGCATCTTTATCCGATCAGGCACTTTAGGAACATCAATCAATATAGCTTATAATTATATCGATTCAGTGTGCCTGGTGCTGAATGATGGGGGTGCCATTTATACGGGCGGCGATTGGACTGGCATCAGAACGATAGATCATAACATTATCACAAATGTAATTGGCCATGGTGCCGGAGCAATAAGGCAAACTTCGCTCTCTGAAGGCATCTACCTGGATGAGTATGCATCCCATCTTGTGGTCACCAATAATACTGTGGCAAATAGTGGCAACTCCGGAATCAAGTTACACAAGGCCCATGATAATACGATAACGGATAATACAACCTTTAACTGCCAAAGAGGGATAGACTATTTAAACTCCAGCGGTTCCAATATCCGGAATAATTCACTCAGGCGAAATACCTTCTTTGCCAAATCAGCAACACAATATGCCTCCGTATTTGGTTCTGTTGCAGATGATATTGCCCTGTTTGGAACGGCAGACAGCAATTATTATGCAAGACCAATAGCTGACAATCTTACGTTTTCGGTTACTCAGCCATCAACCGGTTGGCAACAGAAAACTTTGGCTACCTGGCAAACCTTTACCGGTCAGGATGCTCATTCCAGGAAATCACCCATAGCGGTTACGGATGTTAACGACATCAGATTTGAATACAACGCTACCAAAGCAGTTACAACAATCGCATTGGATGCCAAGTATATCTTCATAGACGGCAAAATAGTCGAGGGCTCAATCACTTTGCAGCCTTATTGTTCGGTCATATTAATGAAATACGGCACTCCAACGGCAATATATTCGTTACCAAATGCGAATAAACAGATTGTCAATGTTTTTCCGAATCCTGTTACCAATGAATTAATGATTGAAATAGGGGAATTCAATGGCAGAACTGGATTTGAAATAGTAAATTCATCCGGCCAAAGTGTTCTCAATGGATCATTATTTGATAAGACGGCTGTGAATGTTTCAAATTTTGCATCGGGTATCTACTTCCTGAAAATTGAAATGGGAAATTCTTTTGCAATTAAAAAAATCATAAAAATCTAATTTTACTGAAAATGATGAGAAGTTTAATGACCGCATTGTTGCTTGTAATTTATTCTACCGGTTTATTTGCCGAAAAATTTGTCTCCGAAATTAAGACCTTACCTGGTGAAAAATGGTATGGTGCCTTTACCGCCAAAGCCTGGTGCAATACGCCGTTGAAAAACATCCGGTTTCAGCCTTTTGAATGGAATACCCCGAAAAAAGATTTGAATGACAATCTTGGGAACCAGGCGGCACCTGTTCTCTTGTCCAATATGGGACGCTATGTGTGGAGCAATGAACCATTTGCCTTCGAGCTGAAAGAGGGGAATTTGATCCTCTATTCCGATACCGAAAAGCCGGAAGCTATTTTGGCCGGTACATCGTTGCGCGAAGCCTATGTAGCTGCCAAAGACAAATTTTTTCCCGCATCGGGAATAGCGCCCAATCCGCTCATGTTCAAAATACCACAGTACAATACGTGGATTGAACTGGGAAACAATCAGAATCAAAAGGATATCATGAAATATGCCGACAATATCCTGAAAAACGGATTCCCGGTAGGTGTTTTTATGATCGACGATATCTGGTCGAAAGATTATGGCTCCTTTGAGTTTGATGCCAATACTTTCCCGGATCCAAAAGGAATGATGAACAATCTTCATGCCAAGGGTTTTAAGGTGATGCTGTGGCTTACTCCATTTATCAGTCCGGATGGTAAAGAATACAAAGAACTGGTCAGGAAAGGGTGTCTGGTACTTAAAAAAGGGAGTAAATATCCGGCTCTGATCAATTGGTGGAATGGTTATAGTGCTTGCCTCGATTTAACCAATCCCAAAGCAACTGATTGGTTAAGAGGTCAATTGAAAAATTTGCAAACAAAATATGGTATCGACGGATTCAAATTCGATGCGGGTGATTTTCTGTTTTACACCAAGGGTTCCGCCATTTATTTGAATGAAGAGACGAATACCACCGGACCAAAACAGATGGAGATGTATGCCAAGTTAGGCACTGAATTCGATTTCAATGAATTCAGGGCTTGCTGGAAAATGGGAAACCAGCCACTAGCCCAGAGACTTCAGGACAAGGGTTTTTCGTGGGATGATCTGAAATTGCTTGTCCCCGACATGATTTCAGCCGGCTTGATTGGGCACCCGTTCACCTGTCCCGATATGATTGGAGGAGGATTGTTGTCGGTCTTCGAAACGATAGATCTGACCAAGTTTGATCAGGAATTGATGATCCGCTCGGCACAAATCCAGGCCTTGATGCCCATGATGCAGTTTTCCGTAGGCCCATGGAGAGTACTGGATGAGAAAAATTTGGAAATTTGTCGCGAGGCCGCTTTACTTCACGCCAAAATGGGCGACTACATTTTTGAACTGGCAACCAAAGCCGCCAAAGATGGAGAGCCTATAGTTCGCCACATGGAATATGAGTTTCCGCAGCAAGGGTTCGAATCCTGTAACGACCAGTACATGTTTGGAGATAAATATTTAGTTGCGCCGATGGTCGACAAAGGCGAAGCAAGAGATGTGAAATTGCCCGAAGGCAATTGGATAGATGATTTGGGCAAAAAATACAAAGGAGGTCAGACGGTAAAGATGAATGTGCCGCTAAATCGGCTGGTTTATTTGATTAGGCAGAAATAGAAATATCGCTATGAAATCGTCTATCAAATTAACAATTGCGATTTTCCTGTTTTTGGTCGTTGCATTCACATCAAATGGGCAACAAAAGGAAAATAGGCATAGCTTTTTATTGCTCAGTGGCAATCCTTTGTGGCAGGGAAACCCTATCGATGCTGATGGGAACATTCATCAATTCAACTCTCCTGTACTGCACCTGGTATTAGCGAACACAAAATCCCCCAAAGGCACCATTCTATTGCTTCCCGGGGGTAGTTATGAATTATTAAACCTAAAAAATGAAGGCGAACCAATTGCCCGATTCCTGAATGCTGAAGGTTTTGATGTTGCCATCCTTGAATATCACATTGGCCTTGACCCAAATATCAGAGAAATGGCTCAGGCTGATGCCATCAAAGCGTTCCAGCTTCTAAAATCAAGCCGGCATAAACCTGGAATTCGGAGTGATCGCCTGGGAATCATGGGAATCTCTTCTGGTGGCCATCTTGCTGCAAGAACAGTCCTAAAACTCGGGGATATGGAACAACCCGATGACCTGATCCTTATAAATCCTGCGTATTTGGATGAAACTGTTTCGGGTACCGTAATTCCTGCTGTAATGCCTCCCGTTCACCCAACTGCCCGGCTTTTCTCTGCTTTTGCAGCTAACGGGAACAATAAATGGCTGAAAAGTTGTGAAGAATATACAAAAACCTGGAAGGGTTATGATGGACTGGTAACTTTTCATTTATTGACCGATACCATCAGCATTTCTGACGAAGAAGCCATTCCAATGGACAGTCGTAGCGAACTGGCCATACTCCTGAAAACATTTCTTCAGGAAAAGCCACCAATGGTCTCTGCAGCAATTAATCCTGCAGCTATTCCGGTTAATGCCGGATTTGCAGCTAAGCGTCATGCCGATAAATTGGCCCTGGTAGCCAAAGAAAAATTTGACCTGATTATGGTCGGGAATTCAATCACCAATAATTTTGAAAAACCGGAATATGAGCCTGTGTGGAACCAGTTTTTTGCACCGCGCAAAGCGTTAAATCTCGGGTATTCCGGCTACCGAACCGAAAATATTATCTGGAACATTCAAAATGGGGAACTCGATGGACAATCTCCAAAAGTAATTGTTCTGGAAATTGGCACCAACAACGTGGATGAGAAAAATTACCCAACCCGTCATACAGCAGGTCAGCTTGCGGGTGGCATCGAAGCGATCGTTCAATTAATGCGTAAAAAGTGTCCGGATTCTAAGATTATTGTTCTTCGTTGTTTCCCGGGATGCTATGGTGGTCCAAACCCTACTTCCCATCGTTTTATTCTCGAACGAGCTTCTGATATTATTTCTAAACTTGCAGACGGGAAACATGTTTTCTATTGCGATGTGAATCATGTCTTTCTAAATCCGGATGGATCAATCAACCATGAGATGATGCCCGACTGGCTGCATCCAAGTCCTGCCGGAGCCAACGCCTGGGCGCAGACGATGGAACCTTTACTTTCAAAGCTGATGAGAGACAAGTCCTTATGAAAAATATATACTGAACTTTAAAATATTGTAATTGAAGTAATTATCATTGTCAGACACAAACAAATTTTTGATAATTTTATTCTGAAAACTTATGTTCATCAAGATAATCTGATTATGGACGAACTAAAAAAACTTAACCGCCGCCGTTTTATTGCACTTTCAGTTTTGGGTAGTAGCGGAATGTGCCTGCTAAGCCGTTGTGCCAATCCGCCACTTTCGCGATGGCGGTTTTTAACAGAACAGGAATCTACTTTGCTGGATGCCCTGGTTGAACAAATTATCCCGACGGATGAATGGCCAGGAGGCAGGGATGCCGGTGTTACCAACTTCATTGATAAGCAATTGGTTGGGCCTTATACCAGATACCAAGAGACCTACAGGAAAGGATTATTGGCCATCCGGGAAACCTGTAAAGCCAACTATCAGAAAGGGTTCGAAGAGTTGAATTGGGATGAACAGACCAAATTTTTGAAAAAGATGGAGGCTGGTAAAATGGTAGGCCAGCTTTGGGAAAAAGGCCTCGACCGGCAGTTTTTCGGATTGATCCGGAACCACTCCATGCAGGGTTTTTACGGAAGTCCATGCCATGGTGGAAATAAGAATAATGTCAGCTATAAAATGCTCAAACTCGATTATCCGGTGATCATCGGTCAAAACCGCTACAAAAGCTAACGAATGAGAAATAAACATGTGAATGCCATCGTCGTCGGTGCAGGTGCAGGAGGTGGTATAGTAGCCAAGGAGCTGAGTGTTGCCGGACTTTCTGTCGTTCTTTTCGAACGGGGTGGGTGGGCCACTTACGATGACACCGATACGGATGAACTGATCTCGCAGCGAACAACTGTGCTAGGAAATGCCTATGGACCGGATGATCAGCGGCATCGGAGGGTAATAGTCAATGCTGATGGCAGTACGAAAATTGTTTTGCCCAGCGAAGGTGGATACAACAACAATGCCGCTTGTGTTGGTTCCGGTACAGTTAGTTACGGTGCCATGGCCTGGCGGTTTATGCAGGAAGATTTTAAGTTAAAATCAACCTACGGTCATGTTGAAGGATCCACGCTTGCCGACTGGCCATTTACCTATGAAGAGCTGGAGCCTTGTTATGAAAAAGCGGAGTGGGAGATAGGTGTTTCGGGTGACGACACACAGAATCCTTTTGCGCCGCCGCGTCGGAAGCCGCATCCCATGCCTCCGTTTTCACACAACAAAGAGGCGAAGATATTATATGATGCAGCCAGGCGATTGGGATACCATCCCTTCCCAATTCCGATGCTTCGCAATTCAGTCCCTTATGGCGGTCGACCGGCCTGCATAAGGATGCGCACCTGTGTCGGATTCGCCTGTCCTGTCAATGCCAAATGCGGTACCCACAATACGGTCATTCCAACCGCCATTGAAACAGGAAATTGTGAATTGCGTATCAATTCGGTCGTTAGTGAAATCAATGTCAATGATCAGGGGAAGATATCCGGTGTTACCTATTTTGACGACAAAAACCGGAAACAGACCCAAACAGCCGACCTGGTTATAGTCTCTGCTTCAGCAACAGAAACTGCAAGATTGCTGCTGAATTCAAAGTCAAGGTTCTTTCCAAATGGCATCGGAAATGAGAACGACTGGGTGGGACGAAACCTCCAGGGTCATGCCTATACCGGTGCCCGCGGAATTTTTGAGGAGGATATTTATGATGATCTTGGACCGGGTGCTTCAGTAGCCATTTGCGACTTCAGCCATCATAACCCCGGTATCGTGGGTGGTGGAATGCTATGCAATGAATTTATCAGGATGCCCTACCTTTTTACCGGAGTCCGTCCGCCGGGAGAACCAAGTTGGGGGAAAAGACACAAGGAATTTCAGCGGATTAACTTCAAAAAGGTGGGACAAGTGCAGGGACCTTACCAGGAAATACCTTCCTTTAATTCACGGGTTGAAGTAGATCCAACCATTAAAGATTTTTGGGGAATTCCTGTAGTCAGGTTATCGGGTTTCCGGCATGAGAAAGACATCGAAGGCTGTAAACTAATGTCCGAAAAGGCAGAACTATGGCTCAAGGAAGCAGGTGCTGTTTTTACCTGGCAAAATGTGGGTGGTGGCAAAGGGTTAAGTGGCGGTCAGCACCAGGCCGGCACCTGCCGCATGGGCAACGATCCCAAGACCTCTGTAACGGATAAATATGGCAGAGTTCATGCGGTTCCCAACCTTTTTGTAGCCGATGGCAGCTTACATGTCAACAATGGGGGATTCAATCCTGCCCTGACCATTATGGCACTCGGATATCGCATTGGCGGTTTTATTGCTTCAGAATGGACCAAAGGGAACCGTTTTAAATAAACTCAGCTATGACCAGAAATAAAGTTTTTAAAAGCGCACTCCTCATTCTACCTGTTTTCCTGATCATTTGTCTGATCTTATTTGGTGGTTTTTATGGATACTGGAATTCAGCCTCACCCGATAAAACCTGCAGTTCTTGTCATGAAATTGGGAAATCAGTAGATTCGCAGGCTAAATCATCACATCGAAACCTGCATTGCAAAGAGTGCCATGGAACGGCCTTAAGCAATGGCATTCACAGCCTCAAAGAGAAAGGGATGATGTTTGTGAATCATGTAAAGGAAAAAAACAGCGGGAACATCAGGCCGTCAGAAGAACAGTTGCTTGAAG
The DNA here is from genome assembly GCA_037140615.1 of Prolixibacteraceae bacterium. Taxonomy (GTDB): domain Bacteria; phylum Bacteroidota; class Bacteroidia; order Bacteroidales; family Prolixibacteraceae; genus CAINVV01. The sequence continues at coordinate 16,637 of JBAXED010000007.1, read as the reverse complement.
TGATGACCAATTGCCAGCGTTGCCATACTTCCGAATTTGCCGACTGGACTTCAGGCGGTCACTCCATTGATTATCAGCATATTTTTTTGAATACCAATCACAATTCAACAGAGCAAATAAACTTTGACTGTCTCCGTTGTCATGGAATGTTTTTTGAAGGGACCGTCATAGATGTAGTTGAACCGCTCAATACCAAGGGTCCATGGAAGTTAAAGGATGAAAAACGGGCAGGCATGCCAGCAATTCCATGCATGGCCTGCCACCAGATCCACCAGGACGGATTACCCCATAGCCGACCCGATTATGCAGGAGCAAAATCCATTTTTTATCAGAAGCAAGACACTGGTTTTGTTGCCGGATTTTATGACCGTCATGAAAAAGTGTACGTCCCCATCACACAATTACCTCAGTTAAACTTGTTGGAGGGTGAACGCAAAGTGAGGGTGTCAGACGATCCTGTCATGCGCAATTGTGTCCAGTGCCATGCTCCAAATGCCATGCACCGGGCAGGCACCTCTGACGACCGGACTCCACGCGGTGTTCATGAGGGGCTAAGTTGCATGGCTTGCCACGAACTGCACAGCAATGATGCCAGAAAAAGCTGCAAGTCTTGTCATCCTGCAATTTCCAACTGCAAACTCGATGTCACAAAGATGAACACCAGCTATGCCGATGCAAAAAGCACGAACAACATTCATTTTGTGGCATGTGCTGATTGTCACAAAGACGGAAAAGGGAGAACTAAAAACTGAATTCACATTCAGCTTAAGTTATTTCAATATTAATCCGCAATCGTTTTATGAATTAAATAGCTAATTTAGGACTGCAATTTTCCCTCATATCAACATATTAGTCTTCAATGAATGAAAATTCAATCGCTTGCTATCATCCTGATATTCTTTTCGTTAATTTCTGTTGCTCAAAAAGCGAACCGTCAAACTGGCAGAGTTGAATCTGTTGTCCCAGACCGACTAAAAACTACTGAAGCAGTAGTAATTCAGGGTTTTGTAGGCGAGCGCCTGAATGCTTCCTACCTAAACCGAATCATTGCCCAAAATGTCGACCGGTTGGTGGCTCCTTTTAACAACCGTACCGAAAACAGTTGCTGGCAGAGTGAGTTCTGGGGAAAGTGGTTTACTTCGGCTGTTCTGGCCTATCGGTATAAACCAGAACTTCTGTTGAAGAAAAAACTGGATGATGCGGTGAATGGCCTGATCGCAGCTCAAACAACAGACGGATACATAGGCAATTATGCAGATGACAAACACCTGGCTGCCTGGGACATCTGGGGCCGGAAATACTGCATGCTGGGATTGCTGGCATACTACGACCTCACCAATGAGCCAAAAGCCCTTCAGTCAGCCCGAAAAGAGGCTGATTTTCTGATGAAGGAGATTGCTGACCGAAATCTCGTGATTGTCAAACTGGGTAACCACAGGGGAATGGCGGCCTCTTCCGTTTTGGAACCAATTTGCCTTCTCTATACCCGCACAGGCGACAAAAGATACCTTGCCTTCGCCGAAGAGATTGTTCGTCAATGGGAAACACCCGATGGTCCGCAACTGATTTCCAAAGCGGATACCGATGTATCCAAGCGTTTTCCAAAACCCAAAGGCAGCTGGTATGGCTGGGAGCAAGGACAAAAGGCCTATGAAATGATGTCCTGCTATGAAGGATTGTTGGAACTTTACCGGATCACAGGAAAAAATGAATATAAAGTAGCTGTTGAGAAGACATGGGATAATATACTTGACACAGAGATTAATATAACAGGATCAGGGTCCTCGATGGAGGCATGGTTTGAAGGGAAGAAATTTCAAACATTGCCCATTGCTCATTACCAGGAAACCTGTGTAACTGCTACCTGGATCAAGTTTAGTCAGCAGCTGTTGCGCCTCACCGGAGAGGCTAAATATGCCGATGCCATCGAGCAGACTTTTTACAATGCACTTTTGGGTGCTATGAACTATGACGGGTCGGATTGGGCAAAATACACTCCCTTGGCAGGGCAGCGCCTTGAAGGCAGCGAGCAGTGTGGGATGGGATTGAACTGCTGTGTGGCAAGCGGTCCGCGTGGATTGTTTACTTTTCCACTTACAGCCGTAATGACTGCAAAAGAGGGATTTCAGGTGAACTTCTTTGCATCAGGTAAATTCACTGCCCAAACACCCGGAAAACAGCAGGTACAAGTGATTCAGGAAACTGATTATCCTATTTCTGGAAAGGTCTCAATAAGCTTACAGCTAAAAAAGCCTGAAAAAATGATGGTTCTGGTGCGAATTCCCAGTTGGAGTGCCAAATCGACCTTGTTCGTTAACGGAGAACCGGTGAATGGAATAACTTCTGGAAAGAATGCAGGTATTGAACGTTTGTGGAAAAGTGGTGATGCCATTGAACTCAATCTCGACATGCGGGGTAGGGTGCTTACATTTGGGGATTACCCAAAGAACAAAGTCATCGTGCGAGGGCCGGTTGTCTTGTCAAGAGATACACGTTTATCTGATCTCCCCATCGAATCGGTGATCAGGCCTATGGCAGATAAGCAAGGGTTTATCGATCTTCAGCCAATAGATGATAAGAAGGCTGGAATCTGGATGGAATTCAAGGCTCAGTTTATGCCTGAATCATACCTTGAAAAGGGTGCTGAGCCTATTTGGATAAATCTTTGCGACTATGCTTCCGCCGGAAATGCAAAAGAAGGTCTTCCATCCTTCACCGTTTGGCTTCCTCAATTACTCGACCCCAAGGAACTCCCCTAATCATTTTCCCATCTTCTCCGTCCACTCGTCCACTCGTCCACTCGTCCCCCAGTCTCCCACTCGCCCAGTCTCCCAGTCCCCCAGTCCCCCAGTCCCCCAGTCCTCCCAGTCCTTCTTCACTACCTCCCAGTCAAAGCCAGCAACCCATTGATAACTGTCAATGGATGCGCCGGATTGCCAGCAATGTAAAGGTCAACTTTATGACTGTCCAGAAATTTACGGTCCAGGGCAGGAGATCCTTCGAAAATGCCGCCACTGATTGCATCGGTGCCGCATAGTACCACCATTTTGGGATCAGGTGTGGCGTCATAACATATTTGCAATGGCTCAGCCATATTTGAAGTAATCGGACCAGTTATGACGATTCCGTCTGCATGACGGGGTGAAGCGACGAACTCAATTCCGAACCTTCCCATGTCGAATTGTACATTATTGGCCGCATTGAGTTCCCATTCGCAACTGTTGTCACCGCCGGCTGAAACCTGACGAAGTTTAAGTGAATGACCAAAAAGCGATTTAAATTCTTTGGGAATCAGGTCTTTATCCAATTCAATTGGCAGATCAACACCTTCCTTGATTACCAAACGATCTCTGACATTCGTAGAGAGTTTATAATCTGAGGTAAAAACAATCTTCTGAGGGAAAAGACGGGCGCATTCTCCGCAAAAAGTACATCTTCCCAAGTCAATAGAGACAGGAGTAGCAGAGATTGCCCTCGTTGGACAACAATTAACCAGCGCCTCATCATCCACTTTTTCAAGCGAAATAACCGGCCTTCCCCTGAAAATTCCGGGTACTTTGACATTCCTCACATCAGGTATAAACTGTTTTCCCTGATGAAACAATATTTTAAGGTTGCTAAACATACAATTCAGTATTAAAAATATTATGTGCCAGACGAGAATTTAGGTATATAACTTTCCTTGTCACAGATTTCATAAATAAACCCCCTTTCTTACCACAGATTACACAAATTACACAGATTAAAATGATAAAAAACATTATCCCCTAAAATCTTCTCTTAACTCCGTTTCATTGCCTCACCGTTTCACCGTTCCCCCATTTCATTGCCTCACCGTTTCTCTGTTTCCCCGTTTCTCCGTTTCATTGCCTCACCGTTTCTCTCTTCCTTCTTCTCTCTTCCTTCTTCGACCATTCGCCCAGTCTCCCCCTCGCCCTCTCGCCCCCTCGTCCTCACAGATCATGCCCGCAGTACGAAAGATTAAAGCTCTTATTACATATCGGAAAATCTGAAATCTCATTATTCCGCACCGAAAGTGCCAACGCCAGCCAATTGTGGAAGGAAGGATCCTTAATTTTATAATGGATCAGCACTCCTTTGGAATCGGTCATTGCGCAGTGGCATATCTCCCCGCGCCATCCTTCGACCAGCGATAACGCAAAAAGGCCTGCATTTGGGCTTAAAAGGGTCATGGCAGGCGTTTCAACCGGTAGGTTATTGATCAGCTTTCTGAGATAGCCGATCGATTGAATCACCTCATTTTTGCGAATCTGAACACGCGAATAAACATCTCCATGTCGTTTTACCGTTGCTTCGTGCTCAAGTTCCGGATATAAATTGTGCGGATGAGAAGATCGGATGTCCCTGTTCACACCACTCGTTCTCGCTGCCATGCCTACTGTTCCAATGGCAGAGGCATCTTCAACAGATACTACACCAGTTCTTTCGAACCTGGAAAGTGCGCTTGGAAGGTTAAAAAGCTGGGTATTCATCTCGACAAAATCAGGTTCGAAAGCATCCAATACCTGATTGAGCCTTTCCGCAAGGGAAGGTGTAAACGGATATCTGTTCTGGCCAGGTCTGATTAATCCTTTTGAAAGCCTGTTTCCGCACCATTCCTGCATGAAATTGATGATTGGGGTGCGCAGTCTTCCATATACTGAACTGCCCAGTTGGTAGGCTATATCAGTGCATAGAGCACTAAGGTCACCGGTATGGACTGCTATGCGTTCCAATTCAAGGGCTATGGTTCGGCTGAAGTCTGTTTCGCGGGTCGATTTACATCCACACAAACTTTCCCAAACATGCGCAAAAGCAATAGAATGCCCAACAACTGTATCTCCGGCAATATTTTCGGACAGCGTGGCCAGTTGAGAAAGCTCATGCTTCTGAAGAAACAATTTTTCGATGCCCCGGTGCTGGTATCCCAACTGAATTTCGAGGTGAAGGATCTGCTCTCCATTGCAAATAAACCTGAAATGGCCTGGTTCAATCACACCTGCGTGGATTGGTCCGACTCCAACTTCGTGAAGTTCCTCGCTATCAATGGAATAAAATGGATAATTGGCAATGTTAGACTCTTGATCAGCTCGGTCGAATGGATACCTCACGGGCTTCAACCAGGGGTGATCGCTGTACTTTACACCAAAATTCTCATGTATTTCGCGCTCAAATTTCTCGAAGCAGAAAAGTTTGGCAGTGAAGGATGGTAAGGTTTCTTGCAATGAAACGATGCAAGACGAAATGAGGATCATCTGATCAAGATCATCGGCAATACAGCAGAAAAGTTTGATTCTGCCGTTGTCGGCCAATCCGAAATAATTGACGCAATGATTTTCCGGACTTTCAGCTACCAAACCGGTATTCAAGGCAAAGAAATCAGCATAACTCAATTCCGGAATCGATGAAACCTGAATCGATTGGTTGTTTTTTATAGCGATTGTTTGCATGGTCATTGTGGAAGTAGGGTGATACTATCTTTTATCAGTTGGACAAATATCGGAGGAGGATTCAATCCCAGATAGACGGCTGTTGCCAATAGCAGAAACTGAGAAACAGACTCCCACGGACTCGTTCTGGCTACGTTTGAATCATCAAAACCTTCGGCAGGTACAAAAAGTACTTTGAATATGTTTTTCCCAAAAGCCCAGATAATCATGGTTAAAAGTAGTAAAACCACAATCAGCAGTAATATCTGTTTGGCATCGAACATAGACTTAAAGATGAGAAACTCACTCACAAACAATCCGGAGGGGGGCATCGCTGCCGAACTAATAAAACCAAGCAGCAAGACCATCGCACCGGTTGGATTGTACTTAAAATAGTTGCCAATGTGGGTGATGCTTTTGTTCTGAAAGACGCGGTATAGTTGGTTGTACTGAAAGAAAAGGCTGGACTTCACGAAGGCATGTAAGATAATATGCAGTATGGCAGCATAATAGCCGATACCCCCGGCCGCCACGCCCAGCATCACGATTCCCATGTGTTCAATTCCGGAATAGGCAAACATTCGTTTGATGTTTTTTACCTTCATCATGTACACTGTTGCCACAAAAAGCGATAGAAAAGCTGCTATTCCCACTACCAACCTGGCCCAGTGAAGCAATGGCGTATTTGCAATGACGATATAGAAACGAAATATTCCCACGAATCCCAGGTTCATCAACACGCTTGCAAGCAAGGCACCTGCCGGAGCAGGGGCAGTATCCTTGGCATCAATACCCGCAGTAAACATCGGAACTAAGCCAAGCTTGGCGGTGAAACCTGTAAAAATAAACAGGAAGGCCATCTGTAGCCATGTTGAGTTCAATTCTCCGCTTCTGGCAAGTAAGTTACTGAAAGAGAGATTGTCAGACCCGGTATGTTGCAGCGAAAGACTTAAAAACAGAATCCCGATGAATATAAATGTGATGCTGATGGCGCAAATGAACACGTATTTCCACGTCCCTTCAAGAGCTAATTTGTTGCGGTGATGGTAAATCAATGCAGAGGCACTCAAAGTAGTGATTTCAGTAAAGATCCAGGTTACTGCAATGTGGTTGGACAAATATCCTGCACTGATGGCCATGATCAGCAATATCAGCGAAGCCAGGTATATCGATCTGGATCTTGGTGGTTCGTAGTGATTTTCGATGTAGATATAACTGTGAATGGCTGCAGGGATAGAGATGATGCTAAGTGTGATCAGCAGCAAAATGCCGAGTGAATCAAAAGTAAAGTAAACAGAATCAGTTGCTCCGTAATGATTGCATGCTTGAAAAGTAAACCATCCCTGCCAAACCAGAAACAACCCAAGCAGTGAATAGACAAATTGTTTGTTCCTGCTGAAAAAGAGGGTTAGAACAACCGCCACTGATCCTAATAAATAAATGATAACCATCTGTTTCGGGTGTTTGTGTTAATAATCTTTTAAATTACTGAGCTGATCTACATCCACATCTTTGAAGACATCACCGATTTTATTCATGAAAATCCCAAGGATAAGCACACTGGCAAAAATATCCAGCATAATCCCCAGATTCACAAGTAGTGGCATCTCGTTGCCAATCGCCAGCGAGAGGACAAAGACGCCATTTTCAATGACCATGTATCCCATCACGTGGGTGATGATTTTTCGTCTGGTGGCGATCAGATACAAGCCAAAAAATAGGGTAGAGAGCGCTACGACAAAGAATATTTTGTCGAGGTGATCATCCTTAATAACTGTAGCTATCAGTATGTTGACAACTACAATAGAAGTTGTGATAACCAATGAGACAAAATTTGGCAAAAATGGTTCTGCTTCCCTGGTAATATTGTTCCTTTTGAGGAGATAACTCAGAAAAAGGGGTACAGCCAGAGACTTGAATACAATGGTTTCAAGTAGGATCAGGGCAAGGTTAACGGGATTTATCTCACTTAGCTGAATGAATACCACAAAAAATAGCAAGACACCCTGCAACGCCAGCACTTTGATATAGGTCATCAGCCTGTTGGCGATTGCCATGTAAAACAAGGTGATGATAAAAATGATTAATAATACATGTATCATATGGTTCGTCTGTTTTTTGGTTAAATGAATTTTTGCAGAATAAGCAGTACACCAAAGAAAATGAGCAAACTAACAGAGGTAAGCACAACAATGAACTGTGGATTGTGACTCATCCTGAACCTGGCCATAAAAGATTCTATTAATCCAATGGTCACAGCCATCAAAAGCTGGATGGCAAAGAATGCTGGTATCGCATATTGGTATGGGATAACACCGATAAAGAGATTGACGATCAGCGCGCCATAAATTGCAAATTTGATGTATCCTGCCGTCAGAATGAGTCCCAGATCAAATCCGCTATTGTCCAATATCATCACTTCATGGACCATGGTAAGTTCAAGATGGGTCTTGGGATCATCGATCGGCATCCGGCTGTTTTCTATCATGGCAATCATCAGTAATACGAAGGTTGCAAGTGCTGCCAAGGCGTAACTGATCTGTGATCCAATGTGTAGAGAGGCAAAAATTTCCTGAAATGAGGTGTGTCCGGAAAGTAATGCCAATGAGCCCATTAGGATAAAGAAGGCCGGTTCAGCGAACATGGAATAGAGGGCTTCGCGGCTCGCACCCATGCCTTCAAAACTGCTTCCCGTATCCAAAGCCGAAATAATACTGAAAAATTTACCCAGTGCAAGAACATAAGCGAAAAAGATAAAATCGCCATTGAAGCTTAACACACCGGGTGATTTACCAAACGGCACAACCATCATTGCCATCAAAATTGAGGCAAAATAGACAGTTGGGGCTAGTTGAAAAACAAAGCTGGTTGTCTCACTGTAAACGGCTCCTTTTCGGAACAAACGAGCGACATCCCTGATGGGTTGCAATATTCCGGGACCCTTTCGGCCCGATGCCAGACTCTTGGTACGGATGACGATACCATTAAAAAAGAGTGCTGCAAGTAAAATTAATAGGACACTCAGCATGATTATAGAAGTTTTATTATGCCAATGAAGGTTTCAATATTCCTGTACAATACCGGTACACCAAGTACCGTCACGATAAAAATGATTCCATACAAAATATAGAATTGCAGTTTTCCATTGTTCAAAAAGACAAACCGACTCATGAAATTCTTGTTAAGTTTCAGGATACTGTCAATCAATCCCTTTTCGAGTTTATCATGAGCATGGGTATGGTACTTTCCACCGGAAGGGAAGATTCCCTGAACAGTAACTTCCTTTTTTTCAACCAATAAAACCGGTGCAAAAAGTTTACTGTATGTTCTAACAAATGAACTGGCCGTGTATTGTTGTTTGGGTCCGGAAGCCACATAACCGCATCCCCAGGTACTACCTGCATTTGCCGGGTGTTTGGCAGCCCTGAAATGACGAATGAAGTAAAGGCAGATAACTGTAATTATTAACATCCATGTCGCCCAACTGATAGGCTGTAATGCTGCAAATACCTTTAATTGCGAAGGATTTGCAAGGAATACAGCTGACCCCGTGAAAAGTCCTACTGGCATTGCAAGCATTTTTATAAATAATAGAGGAAAGATCCCAATAAACACGATAACAATGGCGAGAATATAAGACGGCAGAAGTTGAATAAAACTTACTTCCCTGCAATCTGCCGGCAGGGCATGTCTTTCAGTTCCCAGAAAGATAATTCCAAAAGCCTTGGTGAAACAAATCATGGCCAATCCGCCGATGGCCACAAGTCCGATGGTAGAAAAAATGGCAGCAAGTAATGAGAAAAGTGTCCCTTCAGATAACCAGCTGTAAAGTCCTGTATATATGATGAATTCAGAAATAAAACCATTGAATGGAGGAATGCCGCAGATGGCAATTGCCGCTATTAGAAATAGAAAGGCTGTCTGGGGCATCTTTTTGATGACACCACCAAGCTTTTCAATTTCCATGGTATGTGTGGCCTGGTATACATTTCCGGCAGCATAAAAAAGCAGTGATTTGAACAAGGCATGGTTTAAAGTATGAAGGAGTGCTCCCGCAAACCCGAGTGTCATCAATATCTGGCTTCCCATTCCTTTGCCAATGCATCCGATGCCAATTCCAATACCGATGATGCCAATATTTTCAATGCTATGGTAGGCGAGTAATTTCTTAAGGTTGTGCTGAACAATGGCCAGCATCACTCCGTACAAGCCGGATAACACCGATGCTATCAGGATAATATACCCAACTGCCAGGAAATCGGTTTGAATGAGCAACAGCATGCGCAATATTCCGAATATTCCAATCTTGATGATCACACCCGACATCATGCCCGAAATGTGCGAAGGTGCTGCTGGGTGGGCATAGGGCAACCAGGTATGAAAAGGAACAAATCCAGCCTTGATGGCAAAGGCGAAAAAGAAGCAGAGGAAGAGAATCAGGGATGCATTTCCCGGAACCGATGCCGAATAAGCGGTGATTGCTTCAAAATCGTAGCTATTCGTCTTGTTGATAACCCATAAAAAACCGATCATCAAAAATACGATCGAAAAATGTGCTTGTATAAGGTAATTGATTCCAGCTTTGATGGTTACGGGATTTTCATTCTCAAAAATGATCAAAACAAAAGAGGTCAATGCCAGAATTTCCCATGCAATTAGAAAAACAAAACTGTTTTGGATCACACATAAACTGATGATGGCGGTATGTTGAAGCAAAAATGAGATACTGTGCAGGGTCAGGCTGTTTTCCCTCTTTTTATATGTTTTCATATAGGAATAACCATAAAGAGCACCTGTAAGAAAGATCAAATCGATGATCAGAATAAACCAACCGGATAAGGCATCCATTCTCACGGGAATAGGTCCGGTAACATAACTTCCTGAGTAGATAATGGAAGTCGCTTCTCCAAAGAGGGCATTTATTGCAAAAAAGCCTGAAATGAACACATTGATTGCAAATAACAACAGCGTCAGAATTCCTTTCCACTTCACCTTCAGAAAGGGAAGAAGCAGCAATCCAGCTAAGGGTATCAACAAAAATGTCGTCATAAGGATCATGCTACAACGTTAAATATCGAAAGAAGTACCATAGCAAGGATAAACACTATCCCATAAAGTACATATGATTGGATCCTTCCATTTTGGATGAAACTGAAATAATTGGTAGACAATATCAACCATTCGGTGATTGGGGTAATCAATCGCATTTCTATAAGTTCCTGATAATGTGAAATATAAGATTTTCTAAGCGGAAATATCTCGCCCTTTTTTAATTCTTCGAATTGTTTCCGTTCTATGAGTACAACATTAAATATTTTACTGAGTGGTTTTGAAAATGATTTACCTGTATATTGCTGCCTTGAGTTTGGAGCAGTATATCCACATCCCCAGGTTGATTCCGTTCGGATAATTCTATTTTTCAGCACAGAAGAGCGTATCAACCAGATCGATACAACAATTATAGTAAGCAAAATGAAGTATAAGTTAACATGGGCAGTAGTATCGGCAAAACCAGTAAATGACCCGGGTGCAGACTGCATCGGATGAAACGATTGAAGAATACTGCCTACTATATTAATGTATACCTGTGGAACAAAAGCAATACTGAGCATAACCAGAACAATCAGGTATTGTGGCAGCAACATTAAAATTGAGACTTCGTGTGGTGAATGCGATAAGGTTGATCGCGGCTGACCCAAAAAAATTGTACCAAAAGCCTTAGAGAAGGTGAGAACAGATAAACCTCCAATGATACTCATTCCTGCAAGGATGAGTACAAATAAAATAATCTGACTGATGCTGCTGGTGTGAATTCCGGCAATCAAACCATTGTAAATTAAAAATTCCGACACAAATCCGTTGAAAGGGGGAAGTCCTCCAATTGCCAGGGCGCCAACAAGGAAAAGCATTCCGGTTTTAGGCATATATTTAATCAAGCCACCCAGACTTTCCATGTTTTGTGTATGGGTTTGCTGGTAGATCGATCCGGCAGAATAGAACAGCAGAGATTTAAAGAGCGAATGATTTAGGACATGCAGCAAAGCTCCACCAAAACCCAGATAATACATTATTGGGGAATTGTTCCCAATGCCAATAAGGCCGATTCCAATACCGATACCTATGATCCCTATATTTTCAATGGTACAGTAAGCCAGCATGCGCTTGAAGTCGCGATGAACTGCGGCATTAAGAATACCATATAATCCAGATAAGATCGCCAGGGTTAAAATGATTTCGCCTAGCAACAAAAAATCAGCAGATAAAAAGCTGATCATGCGGAGAATCCCATATATACCAAGTTTAACGATGACTCCCGACATGATCCCGGAAATGTGCGCCGGGGCTGCAGGATGGGCATGTGGGAGCCAGCTGTGAAACGGAATGAAGCCGGCTTTGATTCCGAAACCGACAAAAAACAACAGAAAAAGCCACAAATTTCTATCTGCGCCAAAATACTGATGAATTGCCTCAAAACTGAAAGAGCCAGTATGGTGATAAACCCAGATAAATCCAATGGTCAGAAAGGTCACACCAATGTGCATCTGAACAAAATAATTGATTGCTGCCTTGAAGGTTTTGATATTCTCATGATCAAACAGAACAAGCAGCATAGATGAAAGAGACATTATTTCCCAAACAATCAGAAAGGCAAATCCGTTCTGAATCATACAAACAAGAATCATGGAAAGATGAAAGAAAAGAAAAAGAATCCAGTGCAAGGATAATCTGGCTCCGGATTGTCCATATTTCTTTAAATAGCCCATTCCATAGAAAAATCCGGTAATAACAGTGAAATTTATAATCAAAATAAACCATGCAGAGAGACCGTCTATGCGAAGAAGCACTTCGCCAGCGAAACGCCCAAACTTGATGGTTAAATCAATGGGTTGGTATAGTAAGGCATGTATTGAGATCCAGCTTGTTGATATTGAGGTATATAAAACAGCCAGAAGAGTAAAAAATGATCCAAATCGTCCGGGAGTTGATAAAATCAAAATAAAAGCTAACAATGTGATCAGAATAGCACCATTCAGCAATGTAGCATCACCAAAAATTTCCACTTCTAAGTATTAAGGGTTTATAAAATACAAAGTAAGGGCAATATAGAGTTTTATCAAAGATTAACATCTAATAAATTCAATATTTTTAAGGTAATACTCAATTTGTTCAAAAAACTGTTGTAAAACATATTTACAATTTTTCTTTCTATTGAAAAGTAAATCAAATAGATACACTTTTAGATTAATTGAATTTTAACGATTTGTTAATGCGATATATTATATGTTAACATTTTTTAATAAAAAGATATAATTTAGTCGTGGAAATGAAATGAAACGTTGTTATCGGCTTTTACTAAAACTAAGTTGTTTTAATCTATCTAAACTATCAAAGAGTTGGCTTTTCGCCAACTCTTTTTGTTTATCAGCCTTTCATGCATTTTTGATCCCAAAAAATATTGAAATACAGTTTGTAGAAAGAGAAAAGATGTGTATTTTTGCGCCACTCAAATTACGAGTATATATTGTTGAATGTAAATTTTTAAAAGTATGTTGAACCAGTACGAAACCGTTTTCATTACTACTCCCGTTTTGTCTGATGCTCAGATGAAGGAAGCGGTAGGAAAGTTCAAGGATCTTATCACATCCAATGGTTGTGAGTTGATTCATGAAGAAAATTGGGGATTGAAAAAATTGGCTTACCCCATTCAAAAGAAATCGACAGGGTTTTATCAACTCCTCGAATTCAAAGCTGATCCTACCTTCATTGGAAAACTCGAGATCGAGTTTCGCCGTGACGAACGTATTATCCGTTTCATAACCGTGAAATTGGAAAAATATGCTGCTGAGTATGCAGAAAAAAGAAGAAAAAAATTACATGCAAAAACTCAATCAGAAAACTAAGTCATGAGTACAAATTCCAGCGAAATCAGGTATCTTACTCCTCCTTCGGTTGAAGTAAAGAAGAAGAAATATTGTCGTTTCAAAAAGAACGGTATCAAGTATGTGGATTACAAAGATCCTGAATTCTTGAAAAAATTTCTCAATGAGCAGGGCAAAATTTTGCCACGCCGTATTACCGGTACTTCTTTGAAATACCAGCGTAAAGTATCACAGGCTATCAAGCGTTCTCGTATGATCGCATTGTTGCCTTATGTAACAGATTTGTTAAAATAATTAATAGGAGGTACGAAAATGGAAATTATTCTGCTTCAGGATGTTACAAATCTGGGTAGCAAAGATGATGTGGTAGTTGTCAAAAACGGATATGGTCGCAATTACCTTATCCCCCAGAAATTGGCAATTTTGGCCACTACATCATCAAAAAAGGTTCTTTCAGAGAACTTGAAACAACGCGCTCACAAAGAGGCTAAGCTGAAAGAGGTTGCGTTGAAACAAGCTGAGATCTTAAAATCTATAACTATTGTAATTGGTGCGAAAACCAGTTCAACAGGCAAGATTTTTGGTTCTGTCAACAACATTCAAGTTGCTGAGGCTTTGAAGGAAAAAGGATTTGAAGTTGATCGCAAACAGATCACCATCAAGGAAGATTCAATTAAAGAAATTGGAAAGCACACTGCAAAGGTGAAATTTCACCGTGAAGTTGTAGTTGAATTAGAGTTCGAAGTCGTTGCCGAGTAGAACTCTCTTTTATAGCCTTCAATTTCTGAAATTTTCAAACAGATAAAAAGCTGTCTCAACAATTGGGACAGCTTTTTTTTGGTATTTTTGCTTTAAATCACTCAACTTGGAAAAGCTAACCATTCAAAAATTGTCAGACCTCTTTAAGATGAGGTTTAAGGAAGATGTTACCTCGAAAGAGATGTTACCTCCTTCAGGATCCTACCGCGAATATATACGTCTGCATAGTTTTCACCATCGCGTAATTGGAACCTGGAATGAGGACGAAAAGGAGAACAATGCCTTTGTCAGCTTCTCAAATCATCTGAAGGCACATGGTGTTAATGTGCCTGAAATCTATGAATATGATCCCAAAGCACGCATCTATCTTCAAGAGGATCTGGGCGATGTGACGCTCTTCTCTTTCTTGTCAGAAATCCGCGAGAAAAGTGGTTTTACATCAGAGATTTCTGCTGCATACCGCAAAGTTGTGCAGGTTCTGCCAGTGATTCAGATAACCGCTGGCAAAGAGATCGATTTCAACTTTTGTTATCCCCGCAAGGCTTTCGATCGCCAATCCATGATGTGGGACCTGAATTATTTCAAATACTATTTTCTCAAGCTGGCAAAGGTTTCTTTCGATGAACAAGCCCTCGAAGATGACTACACCTCCTTCTGCGACTATCTGTTGAAAGCAGAGAGTAATTTCTTTATGATGAGGGATTTTCAAAGCAGAAACATTCTTCTCAGGCATGGTGAACCTTGGTTTATAGATTACCAGGGAGGGCGAAGGGGAGCCCTTCAATACGACCTGGCCTCCCTTCTCTATGATGCAAAGGCAGATTTACCTCAATCTGTCAGGGAAGAACTCATCGAAGAGTACCTTGATCAACTGTCAAAAATTCATCCGGTCGACCGCAAAGAGTTCAAGCAATATTTTTATGGATATGTTCTGATTAGAATGATGCAAGCCATGGGAGCCTATGGTTTCAGAGGATTCTACGAGAAAAAGGCCCATTTTTTAAAGAGCATTCCTTTTGCTCTGGAAAATTTGAGTATAGTGATGAAAAAGATTGATATACCCATTCAATTGACAGAACTCTATGCCGTTTTGAATTCACTTTCCCAGTCAGAGGTACTTAAAAATATTGTTGCCAAAGAGACTGAACTAACTGTTTCCATTACAAGTTTCTCATACAATAAGGGGATACCAGCAGATGCATCCGGAAACGGTGGCGGTTATGTATTTGATTGCAGGGCTTTGCCAAATCCCGGCAGGCTGGTTGAATACCAGAAATTAACCGGCAAAGATCCTGAAGTGATTTCATACCTTGAATCATATAACGAAGTTGATGCATTTTTATCAGCAGTCTTTGCGCTGACCGACCAAAGCGTATCAGGATACCTGGTGCGGAAATTCTCTCATCTTTCTATTCAGTTCGGATGTACCGGTGGTCAGCATCGATCCGTCTACTGCGCGGAAAGGTTGGCAGCCCACTTAAGGAACAATTTTCCGGTTAAAATCGTATTAAAGCACAGAGAACAAGAAAATCTGTAACAATGGGCAAAAAGAAATGTGAACAGAAGGATTATGAGAAACCGGAAAATCCAAAATTTGAGTGTAAAAAGTGTGGTAGAACTGCCAAAAAGGAGGATAAAATTTGCAAACCGGTTAAATTGAACAACTAAGCCAAACATATCATGAAGGCATTCATTCTTGCAGCAGGACTGGGTACCAGACTCTTTCCTTATACTTCAGACAAACCCAAAGCCCTGGTCGAACTGAATGGCGTCACTTTGCTTGAACGTGCCATCCGAAAGGTACATGAACTGGAAATTTCTGAAACAATCATCAATATTCACCATTTTGGTAATCAAATTGTAGATTTTCTCAATGAAAAGCATTATTTCAATCTTCCCATAACTATCTCAGACGAAGGGGATCAGCTGCTGGACACTGGTGGGGCCATTCTAAAGGCGCATTCATTGCTTGGCGATGACGAACCATTCCTGGTTTACAACGTTGATATTCTCAGTTCAATTGACCTGAAAGCGTTGAATCACTATCACATTCAAAAGGCAGGAATTGCAACCATGGCTGTTCGGGAAAGATCCACCGACCGATACCTGGTTTTTAATCCGGAAATGCGGCTCTCCGGTTGGCGGAATGTAAAAACAGGAGAAGAGATTCTTACCGAAGGCAATACATTACTTCATAATCTTGCTTTCAGCGGAATTCAAATTGTCGATCCCAAAATATTTCCATTGATTACTGAAACTGGTAAGTTTTCTGTGATTCAATTGTATCTCAGATTAGCGAAGGAGCAGTATATCTTTGGCTACCATGATCCTTCGGAGCACTGGATGGATCTTGGAAAACCGGATCAACTCATTGAAGCCCAAAGAAAATGTGAAAATTGGGAAATGTGAAAATGTGAAAATGAGGAGGCATTTATCCTGATTTACGGTTAAGCAACATTTTTCCAATTCTTTCTAACAATGCTGGTCCAACTCAAATCCGAATTTCCACATTTTCACATTTTCACATTTCCACATTCTACCACTGAATCGGCGAAATTCCTTGTACCAT
>JBAXED010000006.1:0-70021 GCA_037140615.1 Prolixibacteraceae bacterium | reverse complement strand
TATAATAAACCAATGTAAACCGAGATAAAAAGATATGTGCCCTTGTTCTGGGCACCGATTTAGAAAGGCAATTGATATACAGTCGGTTGCCTTTTCTGTTTACTGCAATTATTGAACTTTAACGAAACATCTCAAAAAATTATTGTAATTTTGTAGGCTTTTTGTTGGGCAATCGTTGTTTTTCTCTTGAGTCCATATATCTTTGATAGGGAGCAATTGGTTAGTATGGCATGATTCATCAGTTTATAAATTGTTTTTAAATGGTCTGATGGAATACCCACCTAATCATTTTTGGTTAGTGTAAAAATTGTCGCATGGGTATTTCATGCAAAAGAAAAATGATTTTCAAATTAACATTTATACTATGGCAGGTACCGAATTATTCGGACAGGAAGAGCGTAAAGAGGTGATGGATGTTCTCGAAACTGGTGTTCTTTTTCGGTACAATCATGATGCTCAAAGAAATGGAGTTTTCAAAGCCAAAATATTCGAGCAGGAGTTCAGTAACTATCTTGGAGCAAAACATACTCATTTTTGTGCCAGTGGTACAGCGGCCGACTCCTTGTCTCTTGCTTGCTGTGGTATAGGCTACGGTGATGAAGTGATTGTCCCTCCTTATGGTTTCATTGCCCCTATTGAAGCAGTTCTTCTGGCTGGTGCCATACCAGTATTTGCCGAGATTGACGATACACTGTGTCTTAGTCCGGAAGGTATTGAAAAAGCAATCACACCCCGGACCAAAGCGGTTTTGTTGATTCAGGTTTTTGGATCAATGGCCAAAATGGATGAAATTCTGGCTGTCTGCAAAAAGCACAACCTCATTCTTGTGGAAGATGCTGCTCCCGCACTCGGCGGAAGCTACAAAGGCAAAATGCTTGGAAATTTTGGCAAGATGTCTGCCTTCTCTTTCGATTGGTACAAAATTATCACGGCCGGAGAAGGAGGTGCCATTGCCACCAATGATGCTGAATTATACGATCTTGCCCACAAATATTCTGATCACGGCCACGACCATATTGGCGAGGCAAGAGGGGCAGAGCAACATCCTATACTGGGTTACAATTATCGCGGTTCAGAGCTGGGGGCAGCAGTTGTTTTGGCTCAGCTACGAAAACTGCCCTACATGATTGAAAAGCAGAAAAAGCACCAGCATATATTGAAACAGGTACTTTTGGACTTTCCTGAAATAAAGCTGAGAAATGTTCCGGACGAAGATGGCGATTCCGCTACTTTCCTCTCTTTCTTTTTACCTGATAACGATTTAGCAGTTAAAACATTCGAAGAATTTCAAAAGGAAGGGTTGAGTGCCTCTTACTGGTATAGGAATAATTTCCATTACCATCGCCAATGGGGTCACTTGAAAGAGATGAAGTCCATCTTCAATCTTCCTGTCATGAAGTTACCAAATGTCCCGGATTATGGTAAATTGGAAGTCCCTAAATCAGATGCAATCATGCAACGTCTGATGATGACACAGATCATGGTAAACTGGAGCGATGAGGACTTGCATCTGCTGACATCAAAAATGAGGTCAGCAATTAAAAATGCACTTAAATAAGTTAGGATATGTTTAGAAATTTGAAAGCCGTAGGGCGTGTGCTGTATGGCAGAAACAGTTTTGACCAACTGGACGAAATAATGGGCGAATTAAGGGTCAATGAGGACTCTTTCGTGCTGTTTCTGGTTGATGAATACTTTGAAGGGAAAGAATTGATGAACAGGATTCCCATGCATTCACAGGATATTCTGAAAATTATTGAGGTAAAGGAAGAACCGAAAACAAAAATAGTAGATGAAATTGTTGCCGAAGTGAAAAGCCTGGGCAAAGGAAACCCGGTATCAGTTGTTGGTATTGGAGGCGGCAGTGCCATGGATTATGCCAAAGCAACCCGTCTTATGTTTACCAATGAAGGTTCTTCAGCGCAATACCAGGGACTTGACTTTATCAAAAACAAAGGCGTACATTGTACAGTTATTCCAACCATTTCGGGTTGCGGTGCCGAAGTTTCCATGACAACTGTACTGACAGGCCCGGTGAAAAAATTGGGAATCAAGGGGAATTATACACCTGCCGACCAGCTGGTACTTGATCCGGAGTTGATTAAAACTGTTCCGGAGCCACAAAGGTTCTATACAGCAATGGACTGTTATATACACAATATTGAGGCGCTTAACGGACATCGTAAAACCGTCATGGGTGATTCTTTGGGGCACGAATCACTTCGTCTGTGTAGGGAAATCTTCCTGAGTGAAGACAGCCGTACATCCGAAAATGATGAGAAACTGATGATTGCTTCTTATTTGGGCGGCCTTTCGTTGACTTACTCCGAAGTTGGCGCCTGTCATGCAATTTCTTACGGACTTGCAAGTGTTACAGGCGTTCACCATGGTGAAGGCAACTGCATTGTCTTCAATCAACTTGAAGAGTTTTACCCGGAAGGAGTAAAAGAATTCCGGGCCATGATGAAAAATAACAACATAGATCTTCCGGTAGGATTTAATGCAAACCGTTCGCCGGAGGAAATTGAAAAAATGATAGATGTTTCCCTTACACTTATCTTTATGTGGGCGCACGTTTGTGGTCCGGAATGGCAGAAAATTATCACCCGTGACAAGCTCCGTGGCCTGTTATTGAAAATGTAAATGAAATAATGAAGAAGATAATCAGAGTAGGAAACATTGAATGTGGGGCAGAAAAGCTTTTTCTTATCGCAGGGCCCTGCGTAGTTGAGGATGAAAAGACAATGATGGACACCGCCGAGTTTTTGGTGGGTTTATCGCAAGAGCTTGATCTGCCGCTGATCTTTAAATCCTCTTTTCAAAAAGACAACCGCAGCTCAGCCGATTTTTATACCGGTCCCGGAATAGAAAAGGGTCTTGCGATGCTTCAAAAGATTAAAGAACAATTCAAGGTACCGCTCATAACAGATATTCACTATCCCGATCAGATTGCAGCAGCTGCTGAAGTTGTAGATGTCATTCAAATACCTGCCTATCTTGTCATGCAAACAACACTCGTTGTGGAGGCAGCTAAAACTGGAAAAGTAATCAACCTTAAGCATGCTCAGTTTCTTGCTCCTGAAAATATGATCAAACCGGTCAAGAAAGTTGAGCAAGCTGGGAATACAAATATCATGGTAACAGAGAGGGGATATGCTTTCGGATACAACGATCTGATTGTCGATCCACGAAGTTTTTATCATCTGCGCACCACGGGATACCCGGTGATTTTTGATGTTACACATTCTATTCGCAAATATGGCATTCCAAGTTCTGATCCAGCCGGTGGCTCCAGAGAGTTTATACCAACTCTTGCTCGCGCTGGGGTGGCTGCCGGAATTGATGGATTATTTCTGGAAGTTCATCCTGATCCAACCCGCGCTTTGTGTGATGCTGCCAGTCAGATGTGCATAGCTGATGTAAGGGAATTCTTAAAACCTCTGATCGAGTTGCACCAGGTTGAAGTCAAATACAGACCAAAATTTTAATACTAAATCATATATGGAATTTTTTCTTGACTCGGCCAACATGGCTGAAATTGAAGAAGCCCTGAAACTGGGGATCATTGATGGTGTTACGACAACACCAACATTCATGCACAAAAACGGTATCACAGATATCGATGGTGCCATTGTGAAACTGTCTAAGATGGTTCCTGTGCTGATGATTGAGGCGCTTGGTGAAACCTATCAGGACATTGTTGCGGAGGCGCACCGACTCCTTGCCCTGGGACTGGACAAGAAAAAAACTGTTTTCAAGATTCCGGTAAACCTGGAAGGTGTTAAGGCATGTAAGATTTTGCATGATGAAGGATTTCTCATCAATCTGCATCTGGTTTACAACATCCAGCAGGCATATCTGGCACTTACAGCCGGAGCCAATTATGTATGCGTACTCGTTGGACGTATGCAGGATCAGGGTCACGATGCTTTGGGTCTCGTTAAACAGATCATTGACGTGATCAAGGAGTACAAGTACGATGCCAAAGTGATGTTCTCATCTGTCAGATATCCTGAACATATCAAGGATGCCTTGCTGCTTGGAGCACACAACATAACCATCCCCTGGAGCATCATGAAAAAACTGGGCGACAATCATCTGACCAAATTGGGTACAGATCAGTTTTTCCAGCATACCCGCTTGATGACCATTCAGGTGAAGAGTGTTATTTCTGAAGTCAATCCTTTGGTAGATCTCGATTGCAAAGTGCTGGATGCATTGTTAAAAATGACTGATTCAGGGATGGGGGCAGTATCCGTTGTTGACCGTGATGGCAAGCTTGCCGGTATTTTTACGGATGGAGATCTTCGTCGACAAATGAGAAAGATGGGCGATCATATCCTTACTGCCACGGTAGGAGAGTGCATGACAGCCAATGCTATTTCGATCGATGCTGATGCCATGCTCCAGAAAGCAACCGATATCTTTAATACCAATCAGGTTGATAACATTATAGTTACAAAAAATGGTAAGCCAATCGGTATGTTGGATATTCAGGATTTGGTCAAACTTGATTTATTAAGCTAAGACATAATTTTTAGGCTAAAAATGGGCGGAACTTTATTGTTTCGCCCATTTTTTATTATAATCCCGATCTATGATTTAAGGATTTTAACCACCTTTGCAGTAGGCTGACAAACTGAACTTTGAAACGAATGCAGAAGAGGAAGCTTCCTGCTCTAACGGAAGAAATAAAAAGGGGATTTTTTCTGTTCCTTTTGATATTTTGCCTGCAAAAACCGATGCAGGCACAGCCTTTCGTTAGGGTTAATTCCGGCACAAAGTCCGATATCCGGCATATCTCCATGTTAAATGAAAATGAGGGATACTTCCTTGCAGACAAAGTCTATTCTTTACATGAAGGCATCGAATGGATGAAAGCGGACAATCCAACAACACCCTCGATTGCACATTTTTTTGCCAATTCCTTCAATGATTTTTGGTACATAACCAACCTGGCGAATAGTACAGCTGTAATCTATCATTCCATGGATGGTAAAGTGGAAAGTATTCCCGGTCCATTTGGCGTTTCAATTTATTCATTGTTCGTTGCTCCCGATAATGCTGCTTTTGTATCCAGTTCATCTGAAGTGGCCGTTTATGAAAATGGTCGATTTAAAAAAATTGAACTTGCTCCGGAAAAATCGATCATAAAAAAAACAATTGGTTTCAGCAGCCGGAATTTTTGGATTCTAACCAATCAAAATGAAATATATTCTTACAATGGATTAAAGTACAAACCGGTATTGAAAGGCAAGAAGGTAAAGGATTTTGTTTTATTGGATCAAAAAAATGGATACGCATTGTGCGAAAACGAAATAGTTGCATTTGATGGTATGACCTCCCAAACTATTTTTTCCAATGATGAGTTGAGGAATGCAAATAAAATGTTTCTTTCTCCTGATAGTTCTATTTGGCTAATTGGTCCTCAATCAAAGATACTCAAAATCACTTCTGGTCAACTGGATGATTATTCTTTGAAGGAAAAATTCAATCTGACTGATTTATCATTTGCAGGCAAAGAGGACGTCTGGATTTCCGGGACCGACGGCTTACTCCTTTATCGGGGCAATAAAAGGCTGCCCCCCTTTGAAAAAGGAAATCCGGGATTTTCTTCTTTCAAACTGACGAATTTTAGCATTGATTTGGACAATGAGTATGGAGTTGCCATTGCTGATTTTAATGGAGATGACAAACTAGATATTTTTTCTGTTTGTATATCTAATTATAATCGATTGTTTATTAATCGATTAACTTCCGGAAGTGATTCCATAAAAGGGAACTTTTTCAGAGAGGAAGGTTTCCTTCGAAAGTCTGAAGGCACCTTTGATATAAAAAGTGAATCAGGCTATGCTGAATTAAAACTTGGGGTAACTGTGGCAGATGTCGACAATGATGGCGATGAAGACGTTTACATAAGTTATCTGAATTCGAGAAATAAGCTTTTGCTTAACAATGGTAGTGGTGTTTTCCGTGACGTATCAAATCAACCCAACCGGGCTTGCGGGGATTTTAAGCGATCAACAGCTGCTGCTTTTGCAGATGTTGATCTTGATGGTAATGTTGATCTTTATGTAACAAGTGAAAACGGATCGAATAAATTTTTTCAAAATGATGGGACGGGGCATTTTACAGACATCACTGCAAGTTCAGGGCTTGAAACGATTTCAGGAGGATCATGCGCTACATTTAGTGATATCAACGGAGATGGATACCCCGACTTGTGCGTTACTTACTGGTATAGCAGGAATAAAATTTATTTGAATGAATCCAAAAAAGGAACAATAAAATTCCGGGATATAACCGATCAAACAGACCTTGTTAAGACTCCACCCGTTAAAAGCAATGGTGCAACTTTTGCTGACATCAACAACGATGGTTTTCCTGATCTCTTTATTGCGAACAAAAACGATGAAAATAAAATCTATCTCAATGATGGCAATGGTATTTTTAAGGACGTTTCTGCCAATTATCTCGAGAGAAATATATATCTGTCAAATGGGGCAGTTTTTGCTGATTTCGACCTGGATGGTTACCAGGATCTATATCTTTCCAATGTAGGATCAAATGTTCTGTACAAAAATGTCAGCGGATTGTTTTTTAAGGATGTTACTTCAGTATTCGGAGCAGAAATGAATGGATATTCAACCGGATCAGCAGCAGGAGATCTTGATGAAGATGGGAATCCTGACATTTATGTTGCAAATTTTTTGGGTGGCAGTAGCAAGGTCTTTTTAAATCAAAGCAGAAACGTACAAACCATCAAGTTTAAATTAGAAGGTACTCTTTCGAACCGGGTTGCCATTGGTGCCAAAATCTACCTTTATTCAAAAGATCAGAAATCCGGAAAGGTTAATTTGGAAGGTTTTCAGGAGATTAGCGGTGGGGGGAGCTATGCGTCAATCTCAGCCAAAGAGGCCATTTTCCCTTTAATGCTGGGGTTCAATTATTTTGCAGTGGTGAAATTTCCATACCCGGACAGCGAATTAACAATAGAGGACATCAAACCCGGACTACTCCTGGTTAAAGAACAGGTTGGAGTAAAAGCATTGAAAACATATTTTATTAAGACGTTCATTCGTACTTTTAGAAACCCGGAAATTCTTAGAGAACATTTGAAAATTGGTATAATCCTCCTCATTTTGGTCTTATACTATAGAAGATATATCAATGGGAAAGACCGCATTAACCTGATCAGGAAAATTTCTGTGTGCTCAATTTTTGCAGCCTTCATTTTTCTTAATTTCCTTTATGCTTACGCCTCCTCTTTCTGGCTGTATGTATTTCCAATTCTGGCAACAATCATTGTTCTCGTTATCATGCATCTGGTGACAGGAAGATTACAGATCTCAGAAGCCCTTTCAAAGCAGAGGATGAAATTGAGGGAGCGAATCTCGCGTGATTTGCATGATGACCTTGCCTCTACTCTTGGAAGTATTTCTATTTATTCGGATACATTGAAAAGAATTGAAGATCCTGTGCAATCTGATTTTAAGCGACTTTCATTAAAAATTGCCGATCTCACTCAATCAGCTCTGCAGTCCATTACTGATATCATCTGGATGACTTCACCAAGAAATGATTCACTCCAGGGGCTCCTGGCTAAAGTCAATAATTATCTTTACGAAATTTTGACTGATAATGGTATTCAGTATCATGCAGAGATAAATGCGCCTGATCAAACTATATTATTGCCTGATGAACTTAAAAATGATACTTTTTTGATATTGAAAGAGGCGATTCATAACATCATCCGTCATGCAAAAGCCTCCGGGGTTACATTCATTGCAGAAGTTAACGGATCTTTATGCTCAATTAGTTTGATGGATAACGGCGTGGGATTTGATGAAGATAAACTTCAGAAGGATGCATCCCATGGAAATGGTCTGATTAACATAAGAAGGAGGGCCGAAGAATCAAGAATAGATCTTTCGATATTCTCTCAAAGCGGGAAGGGTACTTTTATTCATATGAAATTTAAAATATGACCCGAAAGGGCTATGGTCATTTACAATTATTTATGGTTACTTCGAAACAAAAATTAGCTATGTCTGTCTCCGTTGGAATCGTTGAGGACCATGAAGAGTTTAGAAAAAGTCTGGTCTTTCTAGTCTCCTCAACCAAAGAATATGTAGTGGCATGGTCATATGGATCAGTGGAAGAGGCCGTTGAAAGCAAAGCTGCTACGGATGTGGTCTTGCTCGATATTAATTTGCCTAGAATAACAGGTTTGGAAGCAATTCAGGTGTTCAAAAGCATGTGGCCTGAAACAAAAATCGTCATGCTCACAATTTTAGAGGATGAATACAACATCATGACTGCCATCAAAAATGGAGCAGACGGCTATATCCTTAAAAAGACTAATCCTCAGAAAATTCTGGATGCCATACAGCAGGTTTTTGAAGGAGGAGCTGCATTAACGCCAATGGTGGCCAAGCAAGTTCTCTCCTTTTTTAAACCAGCCACCAAAGAGAAGGAGCATGTCTCATTGTTGACAAAACGGGAGCAGGAAATCCTAACCTACATCGTTAGCGGAATCACAAACGAACAAATTGCCTTAGAGTTATTTATTAGTACCCAAACGGTTAGGAACCACATCAAAAATATATACGAAAAATTACACGTGCATTCAAAAGCACAGGTAGTGGCCAAAGCCCTTACCGAGAGAATGATTTGAAGTATAAAAAATGACCCAAATGGGCTATTTCGTACGTTGCTGGAAATAATCAGTTTTGAAATGAAAATAATATTTGTTAAGACTGCTCTAGTTCTTAATCTTATCAGTTAAATATTTTCCAGAGCATCTTAAATCGCTTTCGTTTCCTCTTTTATTATTGAAAGATATAGGGACGACTAAACCTGCCCAGGGGAGCAAGATAATTAGAATGGCTTACGAAGTTCAATAGACCGCCAGCAAATGATACTTCGGAAGTCATTCTTCTCCCATCTAATTCCATCTTTTTTGCCTTTACTAGATTGGAAACCTATTTTCATTGATCGTCGTTTCTAGTTTTCCCGTTAATTTGTATATTGTAAAACTATCCATTATCCTTTTTCAAAATGAAGAAAGTTATTTTGCCTTTGGTATTGTTGTCTCTACTCATTCTAGCCAACCTTTGCTCCTTTGCAGAAGTCCGGCTTCCAGCGATACTTGGAAGTCATATGGTATTGCAACAAAATCGTGAAGTTAATCTTTGGGGATGGTGTGGTCCATCAGAAAAGATTACTGTAAAATGTTCGTGGGATACCATCAGATATACCACAACTGGTACCTCCGGTGCCAAATGGAGCCTGCTCATTAAAACGCCTTCATCTGGCGGACCTTATTCCATTACAATCAACGAAAATACTGTTTTGGAGGATGTGATGATTGGTGAGGTATGGGTCTGCAGCGGTCAGAGTAATATGGAGTGGAGTGGCGATCAGAAGTTGAAGCAATCACTCGATGAGGCTCCCAGTGCAACCAACCGAAAGATCCGTTTTTTCTATGTTCCAAAGTCAACGGCCGATTATCCTCAGGAAGATGTTAAAGCCGGCTGGAAGGTCTGCACTCCAGAGGAGATGATTCATTTTAGTGCCATTGGATATTTCTTTGGTAAAAAACTCCAAAAAAGCCTTGATGTTCCCGTGGGACTGATTAACAGTAACTGGGGAGGAACACCCGCCGAAGCCTGGTCTCCAAAAGAGGCAATTGAACAAGATCAGGTGCTTAAGAATGCATCCTTAAAATTGAACCCGTCACAGTGGTGGCCAATAGCTCCCGGATCTATTTATATGTCCATGATAGCGCCTATAACTAAATTCAAAATTGCCGGAGTTATCTGGTACCAGGGAGAAAGCAATACTCAAAATTATAATACATATGCCACTCTTATGGCAAAATTGATTGCCTCCTGGAGAGCTGCATGGCGCACCGAATTCCCTTTCTATTATGTTCAAATTGCTCCATTTGCCTATGGGAATTACAATGTTGGTGCTCTTTTGAGGGAGCAGCAAACAGCCTGCTTATCCATCTCCAAAACTGGTATGGTGGTG
The DNA here is from genome assembly GCA_037140615.1 of Prolixibacteraceae bacterium. Taxonomy (GTDB): domain Bacteria; phylum Bacteroidota; class Bacteroidia; order Bacteroidales; family Prolixibacteraceae; genus CAINVV01. The sequence goes on along the minus strand of JBAXED010000006.1, from coordinate 59,986 downwards.
GTTCATGATCTGGTCGACGATGTGAACAACATTCATCCGGTGAAGAAAATTGAGGTGGCAGATCGACTCGCGGATCTGGCATTGGGCGATAATTATGGTGTCAAGGGAATTGTGTATAAAAATCCCATGTACAAAGGAATGATTATCGAGAAGAACCGGGTACGGATCTTGTTTGACAATGTTGAGAACGGATTGATGGCATCAGCCAAAGATTTGAATGAATTTTATATTGCCGGACCTGATCAGAAATTTCTGTTCGCAAGTGCAAGAATAGAAGGTAATTCAGTTATTGTGTGGAACAAGGCTGTCAAAGACCCGGTCGCAGTTAGGTACGGCTTTAGCAATACTTCAATTCCAAATCTATTCAGTAAGGAAGGAATGCCGGTAAACCTGTTTCGGACCGACAAATGGGAAGTAAAAACTGATGCCATTGTAAAATAGTATTTAAGTGAAGAGATTAATCGTCGGAGTATTTTTCATATCGTTGCTTCTTAATGGTTTAGGTCAGAATGCCGACAATAGAATCAAGTGGTGGAAGGAGGCGCGTTTTGGCATGTTTATTCATTGGGGAGTATATTCGGTCGAAGGTCGCGGTGAGTGGATCATGTACCAGGAGCATATACCTTATGGCGAATACAGAAAACTAGCAGAAAATTTTAATCCCCGGGAATTTAATCCCGCCAAATGGATCGCAATTGCCAAAGAGGCCGGCATGAAATACATTGTGCTGACCACCAGGCACCACGATGGTTATTGTCTGTACGATAGTCAGGTTTCCGATTTTACTTCCGTGAAAGTTGGTCCCGGAAGAGATCTGGTGGCCGAGTTTGCCAATGAATGCCACAAGGCTGGGATGAAGATGGGGTTTTATTACTCGCTTACCGACTGGCATTTTCCGGGGGTCTTGCCGCAGGGATATCCCAGGAGTGCAGAAATTATGAATCCTTTGGTAAAACAAGCTCATGCCCAGATTAGAGAACTGCTAACCAATTATGGAAAAGTGGATATCCTCTGGTTTGACGGCATGGCTACAGGAGATACTGCAGTATGGCACTCCAACAAATTAATCCGGATGGCGCGTCAGCTACAGCCATCCATTCTAATCAATGACCGTGCCGGAACAAACGAAGATTTTGTTACGCCGGAGAATGTGGTCACAGCCAATAATCAACCTTGGGAATCCTGTTATACCATGAACAGAACCTGGGGATACGCCCCCAATGATCATAATTACAAACCTGTAGCTGAGTTAATCAGGTTGCTAACTTCCTGTGCTTCTCAGGGAGGAAATTTTTTACTGAATGTATCCCCGGATGGGGAAGGAAATATACCAAGACGTCAGATCGAATCATTGAGGGAAATAGGTAAATGGATGAAATTGCATGGTGCTGCTGTATACAACGCCGGGCTTTCTCCAATAGTTGCCTCTAACCTCGGCTTCCAGTGCCGGGTGGGAGATAAAGTTTATTTGCTGATTCAACGATGGCCCGGCACCGTTCTCCCATTTGCATGGTGCGGGAGTATCGTAAAGTCGGCCAGGATTCTTACCACAGGACAATCCCTCAACATAGAACAAAAAGAGGATAGGGTATGGTTAAAGGGTCTTCCCCTAAATCCTCCGGATCCTTACATGAATGTTGTTGAGTTAACATTTGAGGGTGCCCCAATGGCATCTGATCCTGCGTATCGCTGATTTTTTTGGTGATGTTATTTGATATCCAGCATTGCCTTCAAAAACTTCAACGAGGAATCTACATCCAACCTTTTGGCTACAATCTTTTTATTCTTGTCAAGAATATAAATAATAGGGGTTGTGGTCACATCATACAGTTTTCTAAAGTTAGAGGTGTAAGATGGATCCCACACATTCGTCCATTCCTGTATTTTATACTCCTGGATGGCCTTCGTCCATTTCTCCTTGTTGTTTTGGGTCAGAACAGCATAGATATCTACACCCTTGCTTTTTAAAACCTGGTACAAATCTTTGTTAAGCAGGGGTGTTGTTTTCTGGCAATGGCTGCAATCAGGCTCCCAGAAATAGAGCAAAGTATATTTGGCATTCACCTGCCTGAGGCTATAGTAGTTACCTTCCGAATCCGGCAGTTTCAGTTCAGGGGCAATATTCCCGATAAGGTTGGGTTTAACAGCGTTGACCCTGTCTCTGACCTTGTTAACAACAGCAGTATCCAGCCATGTCTTCGGATCTTTTAATATGTATTTTTCTGAGAGTACAACAAAAACTTTGTCCATTCCCATTATTTGGGATTGATTCGATTCATTCAACAGATAAAGAAAAACATAATGGTAAACTTCTTCGTTCTTCTTAGACCTTTCAATGACTTGAATCATAGGATTGACCAATGAATCAGGTATCTGTAGAATCAATTTTTTAAAATAGGTATCTAGTTTTTCCTGAAATACGGGTGTCCGGATCATTCCAGAACGGGCAAAATTGAAATTATCCCAGAAGTGATCTTTTTGGAAATTGTAATGATGAACCCAACGAAGCGAATCAGGGTTTTTTGTATTTGCTGGTATAGTTGGTTCATCTGCTACAGGTATTGACATAGAAAGAAAGAAATCGGCAAGAAATGTACCTGAGTTTTTTGCCGCATTATCTTTCCAGTACCCTTCCATGATTTTATTCAAGTCGGATAATTCTTTTTGGATAATCTTTAATGAATCGCTTTTTTCAGGAAGAGCTTTAGCCCTGCTCTGAAGTGCAGTTTGCTTAGTCTTTTGTCTGCCAAGGAATTGCTGGTATTCATGAAAGGCAATCGTCTCGTCAGCACCTGTGAACTTGTTTTTGGAAGCATTGCTGAAATCAGCTTCAATAGAAAACTGTTCATCACTCCCAATCAAAAACTCGAAATAGTTTTTTTCGTTGAGGTAGAAAAGGTATAGACCTTCTTTGTGCGGTTTTTCTCGAACCAACATACCGATCCCCTCATGGTTCAGTCGAACTGAGTCGACACGGAGGATTTTGTCTCCAAAATAGTTGGCTAAATAGAGTGTTGTATCCTTGATTCCATTCATTTTAATTTGGATGTTACAAGGAGCAACAGGTTTTTGACCTGACAAAAGCAAGCCGGAGAATAGTAAAATCAATAAAGAAGTTCGCCTGATCATTGTAAAATAGCTTCGATTACTAAGTGCGAAGTTATATACTATTTGGGTTTTATCAAATTCCAAATTACTTCATCAGACTCACATTGCCATAGCTGCTTTCGATTGACACGGTAGATTTTGTGTTTTCCGATTGACCAACAGTCCCATGCACTTCATAACTTGTATCCTCCTTTGAACGGTTCAGTGTTCCCCCAGGATGTTTTAAGTCACAATATTTGACAACTCCATCTAGTTTATAGGAGGCACCCGGATCAATTCCAAGTTTGATGCCTGCATATCTGCTGCTGACTTTTAGATTTTTAAAATTGGAAGGAATAGAACCGACACTGAAATCACCATACCCATTTGAAAGGACCAGGGTACTGATCAACTGTTCTATTTTGCATCCTGTATACATTGAGTTGGAGGATATACTATTGATCTTTTTGAACCTAAAATCATCATATTTTGAATCAATCACAACGTCGTTGCAATCGCCAAAAATAAGCCCTGAATACCTGGATTCCACTTTGAGATCAGAACCTTTGCCCAAATTGAACTTCGAATACCGGATGGTTAAATTGAGGTTCTTGGTTTCGTCTATGGTGGCCTTGCTGTAGGCTATATCCATGGCAAGATCGGGTGAGAGAAGGTTTTTACCCCTGATTTCACCATACTTGATGTCAAACACACCTTTCCCGGTCAGATTGTTCATGTTGACGGATCCGTATTTCTGAGATACATTTAATTCGCGGTCAGCCGGAACCGAGACATGGTAATCGATGCTGAAATCCTGTGAGTTGTTGCTAAATTCATTCCTAAATTCGGTGGAGGCTGAAACTGTATTTCCCGAAGTATTGAAATCTACCGTGATATTGTCAAGCAATCTTTGTGCCCGGCTACCTGAACCATCCACCCAGACTACAACATCGATTACTACTGAATCTTTACGGTTATCATCCAATTGAATGTTCCCATACTTGTTTGAAAGTTCAAGTTTTGAAACCTGATTTAAAGGAAAGCTTTTGTATATTCTTTTGGTAATTTTTTCAGCATGCAGCTGTGTTGATAACAACAAAAGAAATATGAATGCTAATTTAAAGTTCTGTGTTTTCATGGTTTTTATTTTTTATTGATTTAACATTTTCAAGATCTGATTTGATGGTGTTGATGATGTTTAGTTTTGTCTGGTAATATTCAATCATCGCATTGACAATCCGCTCATCATTTGGATTTTTGCTGTACTCCTTCTGTAAATCCTGATACAATAAATCCATCTCGCTGAGCTCCTTTTTTACCTGAATCAGCTCCTGGTTGCTGCCCAAGCCTTTATTTGCCATTTGTTGAAGTTGAGAGAGTCCGCTACTGATCCGGGTGTTGTAAAAGATGGCAGTTTCATTCATTTCATTGTTGGCAAATTGCTTAGCCCCTTTCTCTGTTTTCGCGGGAAGAAGATGTACAAAAAGATTGGCAGAGAGCAGGACAATGATTACGAGAGAGGCTATCTTAAGAAATGGCCAGGTTCTTATGGCTGCCTTTTTGCGGGAATGATAACGATTGAGCTTCTCATCGAAACGCTGGAGATGACCTTCCTGCGGTTCCTCATCAAAAGCTTCACGTTGATCTTTAAACAGTTTTTCAAGCTTATCCATGGTGTTCAATTGTCAATTGTTTTTTTCTTTTTTCTGTCAAATAGTCACGAAGGTGTTGTTTCGCCCTGCTAAACTGGGTTCGGCTGGTCACATTGCTGATACCAAGTATTTCGCTAACCTCTTCGTGATCATAGCCTTCCAGAAGTATCAGGGAAAGAATCGTACGGTAGCCATCAGAAAGTTGGGTAATTGCCTTCTTAACCTCCTCTGCCGTATATTCTGATTCATCTGCCGTCTCCTCTTCATAAACAGGGAGCTCATTCCTTACCTCTTCAAATTGAACCTTCCGTTTTCTTAAATAATCCAGCGAGCGGTTCACTACGATACGTTTGAGCCAGATCCCGAAACTGACTTCACCTTTGTAGGTGGCCATCTTTTGAAAAGCGGTTAGAAATGATTCCTGCATGATATCTTCAGCATCGTCATTGCTGTTGACAATTCTAAGCGCTGTGTTGTACATAGACCTGTAATAGAGCTTGTAAACACTAAATTGAGCCTCTTTGTCATTTTCGAGACACCTGTCGATAAGCGGCTGATGAATGTTGATGTACATCGTTAATTTCCCGTTTTCCCTCTTTTACTCCAATGACGCAATTGATATTTAAATGTTGCATAAGGTCTGGATATTTTTTATATCCATCTATGAAAGCACCACAAATTAATCAATTTCAGACTAAATTGTAACCTAAAACTACTTGATTTTACTTGGTCATGTGGTTTTGGTTCAATCATAATACTTAATTTTAGCACAACCAGTTCTTCAAGTCTCATTTCGCAGCCGAGTACCAGGGATTGATTTGTTTTTATTTTATAATTTGGTCTCAACATGTCAGAAAACAATGGATTGCACATTTTTAAAGCTTCAGCCGGATCGGGTAAAACGTTCAGTCTGGTTGGAGAATATCTGAAAATGCTGTTTGACCGGCATAAGTCATACCGGAACATCCTGGCCGTAACTTTCACCAACAAGGCAACGGCAGAGATGAAGGAGCGCATCTTGAAAGAGCTTGCCAACCTGTCAGAAGGGGGTGAATCGAAGTATCTGAAAATGCTGAAGGAGTTCGGCAATGAACAGGAGATCAGGAGAAAAGGCAGATTCATTCTGAAATTGATTCTTCACGATTATTCCCGGTTTTCTGTGATGACCATTGATAGTTTTTTCCAAAAAGTAATCAGGTCTTTCGCCAGAGAGATCCGGCTAAATGCTTCTTTTCGAACCGAAATTGACAGTCGTCAGGCTCTTGAAGACGCAGTTGATTTGCTCTTTCAGGAAGTTGATGGCAATGACCTTTTGATGAACTGGATGGTCCTTTTCCTGGAAGAAAACCTGGAGGAGGGAAGAAGCTGGGACTTTAAGCAGGAACTTTTAAAATTTGGAAAGGAAGTCGAAAAGGAGGCATTTAAAGTTCACGGAGATGAATTTCTGGAAATGCTTGCTGAGAAAGAGACGCTAAGTAAATATGTTAGTGAGATAAAAAATGTTATCCAAAAGGCAGAAAGCCGACTGGTGAAGGCCGGACAAGCGGGGATTGATCTGATTGAAGCTTCCGGCCTGACTTACGATCAATTTAAAGGAGGCAAGAATTCATTCAGCGGCCTCTTCAATAAACTTGTGAACGGGAAATTTGATGCGCCCTCCCAAACTGTTCTCAATGCGGTTGATCATCCCGGTAACTGGTACAAGAATACCGATCCTGCAACCATAAAAAATCAAATAGAAGCCTTGTATTACGGAGGGTTGAACAGTTCGCTGAAAGAAGCTCTGGTTGCATTGAAAGAAGAAATCCCCGAAATGAACAGTGCCCGCGCAATTTTGAAAAATATCTATCCGTTTGGATTGCTTGGCAACATCGCCATAAAAATAAAAGAGGTTTTAAGAGCAAACAATACAGTGCTGTTGAGTGATTCGGGTAGGATGATCGGAAAAATCATCGAAGGGAATGACACTCCGTTCATTTACGAAAAAGTAGGCCTGATATACCGTCATTTCATGCTTGATGAATTTCAGGATACCTCCCGACAGCAGTGGTCAAATTTTAAACCTCTGGTGGAAAATGCTTTGGCATCCGGTAATTCTTCTATCGTTGTAGGTGATGTGAAGCAATCTATTTACCGCTGGCGAAATGGCGATTGGAATTTACTTGCAAATCAGCTTGCCTCCGACCTTGGGCACCAGATGGTGCAAGTGAAAAACCTTGACGACAACTGGCGCAGTAAAAAGAACATCGTGGATTTTAACAATACCCTTTATTGTAGAGCATCTACCTACTTGAACGACTGGTTTGAATCTGAGACGAATGATCAGAAATTTAACGATTTGCATGGTGTCATTTCCCAGGCTTACAATGATCATTTTCAGAATTGTCCCCAAGGTGAGAAACCCGAAGGATACGTTAAATTGACGTTTGTAGATTCGGAGGGTAGTAAAAGTAAAAGCGATTACAGGGAAAAGGCAATCATTTTGCTCATTGATCAATTGGAAATGGTTCAGAAAAATGGCGTCAAGCCTGAGGATATTGCCATCCTAGTCAGGGAAAATTCGGAGGCCGGGAAAATTGCCAAAGCCCTGTGGGAGCGGAAAGGAACTAATCCTCAATCAGGTTGCACCTATGACGTCATAACAAGTGACACGCTGAAAATCGGACAGTCGCAAGTGGTTCGGTTTGTTGTCAACTTCTTTCAGTTTTTTGCAAGGAAGGATCAACCCAGAGTCAGAGCGGAAATATTGTACACCTATTACCGGATTTTGCAACCCTTAAAAACAACTTCGGGGACAGAAATGTCTGTTGACCTGCATGATCTCTTTGCCACCGATTCGAAATTACCAGAGCTCTTCGCGGAATGGCTGGATACAAGTTCTCAATCCGCATTTCTCACCGGGCTCCTGGCCCTTCCACTTTATGACCTTGCGGTGGAAGTGGCTGACCATTTTGAACTCGGTGCCATTACTGGAGAGAAGATATTTTTACAGGCATTTTTGGATATGGTGCTCGAATATGGGAGAGAAGATTGCGGTGGGATTAGCGGGTTCCTTAATTGGTGGGAAACGAGTGGATGCAACAAGACACTGAACCTTACAAATGTCAAAAATTTCATCAGAATCTCGACCATTCATCAGGCAAAAGGACTAGAATTTCCTACTGTGTTTATTCCTTTTTGCAATTGGGAAATAGGAATTAGCAACAACAAGCAACCATATATTTGGTCAATCCCGGAATCTGAGCCTTATAACAGCTTGAAAATGGTATTATTAAAATGTGAGAGTAACCTTAAGAACTCTGTTTTCTCCTACGATTACTTTCGCGAATTGTTGTTTTGCACCATGGATAATCTTAATCTTCTTTATGTGGCGACGACAAGAGCTGTGAATAACCTGTTTGTTTATCTGCCTTACAAAGAAGAGATTAAGCAGCCTGTGACCGTGGCTGAATTGATTCAAAAACTGATTGAACAGCCGCTTTTGCCGGACAGTATTGACAAGGAAAAGTATCTTGAACCAGGTAAATATTGGGATCCGGTTGGCAAGATCCTTGAATTGGGAGCTATTGTGATCCCTGAAAATCAGGATTCGCAATCCAGGGATGTAAAACCAAATGATCCATTAATTCTAAGCTCAGGAAATAGCAAGATGAAAATTCGGCTCCACAGCAAGGATTATTTTCTTTTGACCGGGAACAGGCAAGCAGAAAGGATCAACAAAGGAACCGTGATGCACCAGATTCTTGAGAAGATAAAAACCAGGAAGGATATTGAAGGAGCAGTAAGTCAAGTTGTTGATTCGGGCTTGATTTCTGTCGGTGAAGGAAGGGTTATTTTTGCCAAAATTGACGGATTATTACAGGAGAAACCTTATTCGGAATGGTTTTCTGATCAATGGCGCGTTCTGAATGAGCGTGATATTTTACGTGTTGGAGCCTCCAAACACCGACCCGACAGGGTCATGTTGAAAGATAATCTTGCAGTGATCATCGATTACAAAACGGGAGAATTGTCCGACAAAGATATCCGGCAAATGAAGGGTTATCTGGCAGACATGAAAGAGATGGGCTACTCCTCCTGCGAAGGAAATATTTGGTATCTTGAAAAAAATGAGCTTGTTAAGGTAGAATTGAGTGTTTGATGAATAAGACTCAAAGGTTTGAAAAGTTTATAACGATTAATTTAAGTAGATATACTAAAAGATTTTTTCCGCGTAGCGGATAAAGTATTGTAGAATTAATGAATAATTTCGGTCCTTTTCCGCGTAGCGGATAAAGAAGGTTTTTAGCCTGACATATAATGATTTAGAATCAAATTTTGGAAAAATGAGCAAAATAATAGCCAACCCTTACCTGAAAACTCGCGGAAAGGATTACAACTGTTTTGGCTGTTCGCCAAACAACGACAAAGGTTTACAATTGAAATTTGAATTGGACGGCGATGAGGTAACGGCTCAATGGAATCCGCAAAGATGGGCTGAGGGGTTCAGAAATGTGTTGCATGGAGGAATTCAAGCCGCGCTGATGGATGAACTTTGCAGCTGGGTGGTTCTGACCTTGTGTAAAACCACCGGTGTGACTACCTCCATGGAGATCAGCTACAGGAGGGCCGTTTTGATTAGCGATGGTGATATTACCCTCAGGGCCAAATTGGTCGAACAAAACAGTCGCATGGCCTTTGTTGAAGGAAAACTTTTGAGCAGCAACGGAACTGTTTGTGCTTCTGCGAAGTGCAAGTTTTTCCTTTTCCCTCTAGATAAAGCAATGGCGGAATATGACTATCCGGGAGTAGATGCCTTCTTCGCAGAAGGATAAAGGATAAAGTTAAGGACTCCGTTGATTTTAGGGGTAAGCCCGAAGACAGGAGATACAAGATATGAGACATAAGACATTAGACATGAGATAAAGTGTTGAAATTTAGTTTGCAGCGTACTTTATCCTTTTGACTTTATCCTTTATCCTTATTCCTTTTACGATAGTATAAACGTGACCAGAAATGGCACCAAAATGGTGAGAACTATCCCACTAAATACAGCAATTATTGCATATGATTTGCCTGAGTATTGGCTGATGACAGGAAGAGTTGTGTCCATTGCTGTGGCTCCGCCGGAGGCTATGCCGGCAAGATTCCCGAAATAACTTACCAGAATAGGAGTGGCCAGCAAAGTAAATACTTCCCTGAAAATATTCGACAAGAGTGCCGTCACACCCAGGCTATGGCTGTGTAGTTGGGTAATGAATACGCTTGATAGGCTGTAATACCCGAAGCCGGCTCCAACTGCCATTGATTCTTTCATTGAGATCGAAGGCAAAATCAGTGAAACCAATGCGGAACCTGCCAAAGTGCCTATCACAATGGTAGCCGGAACCCAGATGATTTTGTAATTGTGTGTGGCCAGTACAGACCAGGAGTTCTTGTCGCTTCCAATGCTGACACCGGCAAGGAACATCAGCAGGTACAAAGCATAGCTGCCAAATTTGTCGAAATCAAAACCATCAGGCAGATTGCCGGATAGTCCGATGATCACGCCGGCAACAAAGAAACTAAGGATAATCAGGCTACTTCGCATTTTCCTTGAACAATAACTTGAAGAGAAGCGCAGATAAAAGCACACTTCCAAAGATGGAGGCAACCGCAATGGCAATGGCCTCGTATCCTATTTTACCAAGATTTTGTATTACCTCCTTATTGGTACCAACCGATAGACCAAGAAGAAAAAGAAGCAGGTAGATGGCCCAGTTAAGCAGGTGATTGTTGATTCGATGAATTTTCGGTCTTCTGATGAGTAGTAATCCGGTAAGAATTCCAGCCGACAAAACTATTAATATGGCAATCATTGGATAGTCCTTGAATTATTTGAACTGGTACCTTACGGCAAAACCAATATTTACGCCACTGCCATGATTGTAGATCCCAACCTCTGGACGTGCATTCAGGGCAAACTGGATACCGGCAGGAAAAACATACTCGATTCCAACATCACCGCATGCGTTAAGAAATGGTCCGTTCTTGTATCGATAGTCATATCCCTGATTGGAGCTCCAGGTGCCCAACTTTGCGCCTGCACCTGCATACCAATTAACGTTATCATCCATCTTATCCAGCTTCCAAACCCAATGATAAAGGCCTGAAAGTGCCCAGCTGTTATGGTCTTGCCGGAAATTGTCAACATAATCGAAATTGCTGTTAAAGCCAAAATCAAATTCCAGTCGATTTTTGGAAGTCAATCCACGCTGGTAGGTGATTTCGGTGCCCAAACCATAAAGGGCTCCATATCGTAAGCCAACCGAATGTTTTGCAATCTGGGCATTTGCCAGGCAGAACAGCATGACAACCATAGCCATTGTTATGAAAATCCTCTTCATGAAAATATCATTGGTGTTAGGCATATTAAAATCATCTACCAAAGATCATGATTTTATTTGAATTGATAACGAACTGCAAAACCAACATTAATAGCTGTTCCATGGTTGATTAGTCCTATTTCCGGTCGGGCATCCAAAGCCAATTGAATGCCAATCGGAAATAAATACTCTATTCCTACGTCACCGGCGCCTGCCAAAAAAACACCATTGTTGTATTTGAACTGGGAATTAATTCCATGATCGTAGCTCCATGAACCAATTTTTGCACCCGCTCCAAGATACCAATTCACATTGTTGTCAATCTTTTGAACCCAATGGTATAAACCGGTAAGTCCCCAGGTTGTGTAATTATATCTGGTACTCAGGTAGTTTTCGTAGTGACTGTTAAATCCCAAATCCAATTCCAGTCTATTCCTGTCGGATAAACCATGCAGATAGGATATTTCTGTTCCAAAACCACCACCTGTTCCAAACCTTAATCCAAGAACATGTTTTGCATTCTGGGCAAAGGAAATACACGGCAATGAAATGGCTATCATTAGAATAACGAGAATCTTCTTCATCTTATTCAATTTTACATTCATACAGCTTTTATTTTATTGATCAGCTCAAAAATAAAAAATAAATCAAATTTTCAAAATTGGGATCAATTAATGCGGGAAAAATCTCAATTAACACATGATGAATCTGGTGGTATTTCTCAATTGGCAATTTTCCTGAATCTTTCCAGCTGCTCTTTCCAAACATCTGTCTCCTGTGGCAAAAACGTTTTGGTTTCAAACGACTCTCCAACCAAATGCCGGATCTCCTCAAGACTTGCAACGGCCTTCAACGCTTTTGCCTGAATCATAATGTTTCCAATAGCAGTTGCTTCAGTTGGACCCGCTTTTACAGGCAATCCAAGAGCGTTGGCGCTATACTGGCAAAGAAGCTCATTGTTGGCACCTCCACCAATGATGTGGACTGTTTCAATCGGGTGAGATATAACTGACAATATGGATTCAAGGGTCAGCTTATACTTCATCGCCAGACTTTCAAAGATACACCTGATAAATTCGCCATGCGTTTCAGGATGAACTTGTCCGGTTTTATGGCAAAAATCAACTATTGTCTGAGGCATATCCGCTGGATTCAGAAAACTTGAGTCATCCGGATCTATTAAACATTTAAATGGTTGAGAATGGGTACTTAAATCAACCATTTCATTCCATGAATAATTTACTTTTTGAGACCAACTCTTTCTGCATTCTTGTAAAAGCCACAATCCCATGATGTTTTTAAGGAAACGGGTTGTCCCTTCCACACCTCCTTCATTGGTGAAGTTGAGGTCAAATATCTTTTTGGAAATAAGTGGTTTGTCAGTTTCGATTCCCATCAGCGACCAAGTACCGGAGCTGATATAAGCCCAATGCTTTCCGGTAGCAGGTACTGAAACGATAGCAGAAGCAGTATCATGTGAAGCAACGGCGATCACTGGTATGTCAAGACTACCTGTTTCTTTTTGCACTTCTGACCTGATTTTACCCAACATCGTTCCTGGTAAGACTATTTCCTGCATCAAGGAAGGATCGACTCCTATAGACTTAAAAAGACGTGTTTCCCAGGCTAATTTACCAGGCTGCAGAAGCTGGGAGGTAGAAGCAATAGAGAATTCATTTTTCTTGACTCCGCAAAATAGATAGGAAAGGGCATCCGGCATGAAAAGCAAATCTTTTCCTATTTCATATTGAGGTGCTTTTGATTGATGATTGACAAACAATTGAAACAGGGAGTTAAACTGCATCAGCTGAATACCTGTCATCAGATAAAGTTCTTCTTTGGGAATAATCTTATAAAAATCTTCCATGGCATGATCGGTGCGGCGATCACGGTAGGCAAAGGGCAGAGAAGCAATCATGCCATCTTTGTCAATAAATGCAAAATCGACTCCCCAGGTATCGATGGCGATTGAATCAGGTTGAACACCAAAATCGCGGATGCATTTCCTGAGTCCGGTTTTTAGTTCATCAAAAATCGAGAAGATGTTCCAGTAGAAGTGGTTGTCGATTTCCACCATACGATTTTCGAACCGGTGGATCTCAGTTAATTTTAGAAGATGGTCTGAAATAGTACCCAACATCGCCCTTCCGGAAGAAGCCCCAAGATCGAATGCAAGAAAATTGCCTGTGTTCATAAATATCAAAAGAAAATTTTAAAAATTTGCCAGATCAGATTGGCAGTAAAGATAGCAAAACAGCTTTCTAATTGTTAGCTTTGCCTGACCATTTTGGTATTCCTCATGAATACCGTGTCAGGGATGGCAGCCATTCCTGGAGTTATTGGAGAACAGGTCTGGCAACAGGACTTGAGTTTATTGGCGAGAAATTCCACCGGTAGAAAACCGTTTTTATCGTTTGAACAATAAATCTTCCAAATCAGGCCTGCCAATTTTACGCAGCTCAGTGATCAACTCTCTTCTGTATTCATTTTTGTACCAGAAAAAGAATTTTCGTTGGGCAAGTTTTTGTTCCGGGGTTTTGGCTGTGTAGACTTTCTCAAGCGTATAGGGGTGATATCCTGAATAATAAATCACGGTCGCCAGCGTCATGGGAGTAGGGGTAAAGTCCTGGATTTGTTCCAATTTAAAATTCAGATCCTTGGTTTTGGCAGCCAATTCGGCCATGGCTTCGACAGTACTGCCAGGATGACTTGAAATAAAATAGGGAATGAGTTGCTGCTTTAATCCGTATTTTTCATTCGTATCGTCAAAAAATTTCTTGAGCTTCAAAAACTGTGAAAAGGAAGGTTTTCTCATCACGGAAAGTACCGGGTCGGCTGTATGCTCGGGAGCAACCTTTAGCCGTCCGGAGACATGGTTCCCGATGACCTGATCCATATAATCAAGATTTCCTTTGTTAATAGCATCTTCATTTACACGATGAAATACAAGATCATAACGGATACCGCTGCCAATAAATGCCTTTTTTACGCCTTTAAATCCGGCAGCCTTTTTGTAAAGCTGGCTCATTGGACGGTGGTCTGTATTTAAATTTTTGCAGACAGAGGGGTGGATACATGAAGGTCTTTTGCATAGTTTGCAAATAGATAGGTCAATTCCGGCCATCTTGTACATGTTGGCAGATGGACCGCCTATGTCCGAGATATAGCCTTTGAAATCCGGCATGTTCAATACCTCTTCGACCTCCCGCAGGACAGACTCTTCAGATCTTGAGGCTATGAATTTCCCCTGGTGGGCAGAGATGGTGCAAAATCCGCATCCTCCGAAACAACCCCTGTGGATGTTGATGGAATGCCTGATCATCTCGTAAGCCGGGATGGCACCTTTTCCATTGTATTTTGGATGTGGCAAACGGGTAAATGGTAGGTTGCTGAAATGATCTGCCTCTTCGGTAGTAAGCGGAGGCCAGGCAGGATTGATCGCAACTGTCAGATTTCCATGCTTTTGAAGAAGTCTGGTGTCCGGTTCCATCCGGTTCGATTCCTCTTCAATGACCTTAAAATTTTTGGCATAATTAATCTTCTCTGCCTTACAAGATTCGAAACCAAACAGTTCCAGGTCTTTCCATAAAGCATTTGTTGGTTGGGACTGCTCCTGGTGAACTTTAAATGCTGTTTGTGGAATGTTTGTGAGTTCCTTGAATGATTTGCCTGAACGGAGCTGCTCAACCAGTTCTACAAGCGATTTTTCACCCATTCCGTAGAAAAGCATATCCGCCTGACTTTCAATAAGTATACTAGGCTTTAGCTGATCCGACCAGTAATCGTAGTGAGTCACCCGACGCAATGAAGCTTCAATACCACCAATAATTAAGGGAACATCAGGAAAGAGGTCCTTTATAATTTTTGAATAAACGATGGTGGCGTAATCAGGGCGGGCACCGGCTCTGTCACCCGGTGTATAGGCATCGTTTGAACGTTTGCGCTTGTTGGCGGTATAGTGGTTGACCATTGAGTCCATACACCCGGCAGTGATGGCAAAGAAAAGCCGTGGCTTACCCATTTTCTTGAAATCCCGAAGATCATCCTGCCAGTTGGGCTGTGGTACAATGGCAACTTTTAGGCCCTCTCTTTCCAGGATACGGCCGATTACTGCTGCGCCAAAAGAGGGATGGTCCACGTAGGCATCTCCAGAGAAAAGCACCACATCAACCTCCTCCCAACCCAAAGCCCGAACCTCTTTGATGGTGGTGGGCAGCCAATCACTTAACCTATGTTCAGTCAAAATCAAATCTTTGTGGTAAAATTACATCATTTACAAGTGAAAAGGCCAACTTCTGGAGATAATTAATCTTTGCATGGTAAGAAATGCAATGTTTTAAATTTGAATCTGGCCTAATATATTAAGTCAATTCTTTATATTTGGACTGTTAAGAGGCACTTTTCACTGACTGACCGGAGGTGCATTTAATCAGGGATGTAACAACTTCCGGGTAAGCCAAAATGTTAAATTATAGTCCTATGAAGCTTGTCAAACCGCAAGATTTAATCAAAGCTAGTCCGTTTATTCAATACCTCGGAGGAGAGAATTTCGCAAAACTTTTGATGCATTTGCTGAGTTTTCATAAGATCAACGATTTGTATGAGAATGTGAGTCAGAAGCATGGCATTGAATCCATTGATGCCATCATCAAATACCTGAATGTCAAACTTGAATTTGATGAGCATGATCTGAAAAAGTTGCCTGCTGATGGTAGTTTTATAACGGTTTCCAATCATCCTTTCGGAGGAATCGACGGAATCCTACTGATAAAATTGCTCTCTTTGGCGAGGGGAGACCACAAGGTTATAGCCAATTTTCTGCTGAAGAAAGTAGAACCAATTTCTGATTATTTTCTGGCTGTCAATCCTTTTGAAAACATGCCAGAGGCAGGTTCCAGCATTGCCGGATTAAAGACAGCCATCGATCATCTTCACAATGGAGGAGTGCTGAGTTTTTTCCCTGCAGGAGAGGTATCCACCAACTATGCATCCTCCATTATAACCGACAGAGAATGGCTGGTCTCCGCCCTTCGGTTCATCAAGAAAAGCAAAGTTCCGATCATACCGATCTATTTTCATGGAACCAATAGCCGCCTCTTCCATTTATTAGGCAGGATACACCCCTCATTGAGGACAGCAAAACTGCCTTCTGAGCTAATCAATAAAAGGAATAAAACGATTAAGGTCAGGATTGGTAATCCCATTTCGGTAAAAGAGCAGGATAATTTTACGGATATTTTTCAATTTGGCCGTTACTTGCGGACCAAAACCTATTGTCTGGATTCAGGGATTGAAGTGAAGCGTTTTTTCAACTACTCTCTAAAAAGCGCTCTGAAACCTGAAGATGTAGTATCGCCTCAGCCACAGGAACTTATAGAAAGGGAGATTTCTTTGCTCAAAAGGGACCATATTCTTTTCAGCGTCAAGAATTACGATGTTTTTTGCGCTCCGACTAAAAATATACCAATCATCCTCAATGAATTAGGGCGTCTAAGGGAGATAACCTTCAGGGAAGTAGGAGAGGGAACAAATCGCTCCACTGATTTTGATGAGTTTGATCTTTATTACCATCAGCTCATCATTTGGGACACCAGGGATAAAATGATCGTTGGTGGTTATCGGATTGGAATGGGAGCCGAAATCATAGAACAATTCGGTATTGGGGGCTTTTATACCCAAAGTTTGTTCAAGATGAAAAATGGTTTCAAAAATACCTTGCAGCAATCGCTCGAACTGGGACGTTCATTTATTGTCCAGGAATATCAGCGAAAACCACTTCCGCTGTTTTTGCTATGGAAGGGGATCCTTTATTTTCTGCTCAAGAATCCGGAGTACCGCTACCTTATTGGTCCGGTAAGTATTAGTAATACCTATTCTGAGAAATCAAAAGAGCTTATTATCAGATATATAATGGCTAATTATTATGATTATGAAAAGGCGGCCCTAATAAAACCACGCAATCGTTTCAAAGTTAAAACAAATGATGTTCATCTGAACGATGCCATGATGCACCTTTCTCCTCAATTAAGCTCTCTTGATAAGTTTATAGGGGACGTTGATCAAAATAACAGCGGGTTACCCGTCCTTTTGAAAAAATATTTGGGATTGAATGCCAAAATCATTGCCTTCAATGTGGATCCCAAGTTCAATAATTGTGTGGATGGAATGATTTTATTGGATATTTATGATATTCCAAAAGATACCATTGAATCTCTCACAAAAGAGTTCAATGATTTGAGTCTGCTCAACAGATTTTATGCCAACCGGGAGACGGAGGGAAATGTGGAAATGTGAAAATTGGGAAATATGAAAATGTGAAAGAGGATATGAGAATATTTGAAAATGTGGAAAACAGACTAAGATATGGATTAATACAAACTAAGCTGGGAGCGTTTTTAATTTTCACATTTTCACATTTCCCAATTTTCACATTAGTTTTTCTATCCTGATTCTGGCATCTACTGCCACAATTTTATCTCCTCTTCCCATCAACGGATTGATGTCCATCTCTTTAATTTCTGTAGCGAACCGTAACATAGAGGAAAGGCGCACGATGATTTCGGCAAATTTTTTCCTACTCACGCCACATTTTCCTCTGAAACCTTTGATAATAGGATAAGCTTTCAGGTTTCGGATCATTGAATTTGCCTCTTCGAAAGTAAGTGGAGCAAGTCCGGAAGTTGTGTCTTTCAATACTTCTACAAAGATCCCACCAATTCCGCACAGAACCACATGACCAAATTTTGGTTCATAGCTGGCCCCGACGAAAAGTTCAATCCCTTCAGCCTGTTCTGCTATTAAAATGGATGTGGTATCCTTGATTTTCATCATCCTGTTAAATTCCACACCGACCATTTCCTTCGAGCGAATGTTTAAAGTGACACCACCCACATCAGTTTTGTGAATGGGCCCAACAACTTTCATGACCAGCGGGAATCCAATTTTCATGGCAGCAGCGATGGCCTCTTTTTCGGTCTTTGCAATAATTTCCTTCACCACCGGGATTGATGTTGCTGCAAGAAGTTGTTGGACGAGATCAGGTGATAGATAGCCATTTGGGCTCCCATCGATGATACGTCTGATGCGCGGAACATCAACTCCATCCAAATAAATCTCCTGGCCGGATGGTTTTGGTGTGAGTTTTACCCGGGTAAGTGCTTTCCCCAGCAGTACTTCGTCTGGAAAGTTCACATTGCCGTGTGAAAGAAAATAGGCCAGGTCTTTTTTTACATTCATCACGGAAGGCAATATGGGATAGATGGGCTTTTTGCACTGTTTCATCTTTCGGTCCAGCACTTCATAGACATCTTTTACGGAAGTCAGTCCCGGACTCCCAAAAATGACGGCCATCCCATCGATATCATCCATTTCATTCTCAACAGTATCAATAATCAGGTCCAACTGTTCTGCATTTCCAGTCGCCAGAAAATCAATTGGATTTTCTACCGAGGATCCCGGTGAAAGGGCTTTCAATAATCTTTGCTTGACCGGTGAGTCAGGGATATTGGGAATGTTAACGCCACCTGCCTCCAGGGCATCTGTGAGCATGACCGCCGGTCCTCCTGCATGGGTAATAATGGCCATATTTTTCCCCTTCATCTGTTTGGACATCAACACACAAGCAACAGTCGTTAGCTCTTCACGTCCATAGCACCGCACAATTCCAGCTTTGCGAAAGAGTGCTTCAACGGCAGAATCAGAACTGGCCATGGCACCGGTGTGGGAAGAGGCGGCACGACTTCCTGCGGCCGAACTTCCTGCTTTTATGGCAGCGAGTCTGAATCCTTTTTTTACCAGAGAAATGGAATGAAAGAGAAACTTATCCGGATTGTGGATGGTTTCGATATAGAGCAGCTTAACATTGGCAGCAGATTCACGCTCAGCATTCTGATCCCAGTACTCTAAAACCTCCTCTACTCCTAGTTGTGCAGAGTTTCCGACGGATATCACTCTTGAGAAAGTGAGTCCTTTGGGGATGGCAGACTCCATGATAAAGACAGCCGTAGCACCCGATCCTGAAACAAAATCAACGCCGGTCGGTTCCAGCCTTGGTATCGGTTCAGTAAAAACGCCTGCATAATCATGGGTGAGCATTCCGATGCAGTTGGGCCCTATCAGGCAAGCCCCTGCAGAGTTAACCATGTTAACAATTTCATGCTCAAGAGCGGCCCCTTCAGGTCCCATTTCGCTAAATCCACCCGAGATAATAATGAAAGCTTTGGTGTTTTTCTCTTTGGTGAGGACAGAAATAGCTTCTCCACAACTCCTGGCAGGAATGGCTAAAATTGCCAGCTCAACTTCAGGAAGATCCTTTACAGATGCGAATGTTGGAACGCTTTGAACAGAAACATCATTGGGATTTACAGCGTATATTTTCCCCTTAAATT
Organism: Prolixibacteraceae bacterium; assembly: GCA_037140615.1. Classification (GTDB taxonomy): domain Bacteria; phylum Bacteroidota; class Bacteroidia; order Bacteroidales; family Prolixibacteraceae; genus CAINVV01. Next base: position 40,516 of record JBAXED010000006.1, on the reverse strand, counting down.
CATGCTCAAGCAGATTTTTCAGGATCTTACCACCCGGTTTTGTGACGTTATTTGATGCGCCAACCACCACGATGCTGGTGGGGGAGAGGAGTTGTCTGTTTAGCATGCTGAGAATTTAGAAATTGATGCTTTTATGAATAAGTGACTAAAGTGACTAGAGTGAGCTAAAGTGACTTAAGTACTTCGGTACCAGTAAAATATGAACAAATGTTGGGAGTCCTCAACTTTATTAACTTTAGTCACTTTAGCTCACTTTAGTCACTCTTTCGTGGGTATATTTGAATAGGAAAGGGAATGCCAATCCCAAGACCAAAGCATAGGCTGCAAACACCATCCAGATATGGGGCCAATCTTTTACTCCATCCTTGGTAAAAAGATCCACCACAAAACCGCTGGAAACGCCTCCGAGATAAGCTCCAAAGCCATTGGTCATAATCATGAACAACCCTTGTGCGCTTGCCCTGATACCCGGTTCAGCCTCCATTTCCACATATAGAGAGCCTGATATATTGAAAAAATCAAATGCCATACCGTAGATAATCATGGAAAGGATTAAGAGAGCCAGTCCGGAACCGGGATTCCCGATACCAAAGAGTCCAAACCTTAATACCCAGGCGAAAATGCTGATAATCATCACCTTCTTGATCCCAAAACGTTTTAGGAAGAATGGGATGGTCAGGATAAATAGCGTTTCTGAAATCTGCGAGACAGAAAGCAAGAGGGTCGGATGCTTGACGGCAAAGGAATCTTTGTACAAGTCAAATTTGGAAAAATCGTCCAGGAAAGAGCCGCCAAATGTATTGGTGATCTGAAGTGCGGCCCCGATCAGCATGGCAAAAATGAAGAAAACAGCCATTTTTCTTTTTTTGAAAAGAATGAAGGCATCAAGACCAAGGGCCGAAATAATCGATCCGTCTCTTTTGGCTCGTGCAGGCGGACAAGCAGGTAGCGTAAAAGCATAAATGCCCAAAAACAAGGCCGTAATTCCACTCACATAAAGTTGAGCCGGACTTCTTGCCCAACCCAAAAGGTCGACGATCCACATGGCAAAAATAAAACCGATGGTGCCCCAAACACGGATGGGTGGAAAATCTTTGACCACATCATATCCCTTTTGGAGGAGAATATTGTAAGATACAGCACTGTTTAAGGCGATTGTAGGCATATAAGCCATGGCATTGAAGAGCATGACCCAATACATGACAATAGGATCTGTAACCGTTGAGGCCCAGAAAAGCAAAACTGCCCCAATCAGATGGCACATTCCCAGAACCCGTTCTGCATTGATCCATCGATCGGCTACAATGCCAAGTAATCCTGGCATAAAAAGTGCTGCAAGTCCCATGGTTGCATACACACCCCCTACCTGTCCGCCGGTAAATTTTAGCGGTCCCATCATGTATCCGCCCAATGAGATTAGCCACGAACCCCATACGAAGAACTGGAGAAAGTTCATCAGGGTCAACCTTGTTTTGATGTTCATAAGTTAAACTGCTGTTTGGTTAAAAATTCGAATATAAAATAGGATAAAAAAAACGGCATTCGCCGCTTTTTTTATCCTATTTTATGAACAATTTCCAAATTTGCCTGACCAACTTCAATGGCTTTCAGATTGAGCGGTATCAGTTTATGGTGTCTTTCGGGCAATGATTTTTCAAGTCCTTTTTTGACATTCTCCAGTTTGATAACAGGCTTTGCCTGCAGGAAGGCTCCCAAAACAATCATATTGAAAGTAAGTGGATTACCCATTTCAACTGCCAGTCGGGCCCCTTCAACTTTGTAGATATTAATGTCTGTTCGGGTAGGTCCTTTGACAACCCCATTGGGATCGTAGAGTAAAGTTCCACCCGGCTTGACCATCTTTTCAAATTTGGTCATGGATTGCTGGTTGAGGATAATGGCAGTGTCAAATTCGTGCAAAACAGGGGAACTGATTCTGTCATCACTCAGAATTACTGTTACATTGGCTGTTCCGCCTCTCATTTCGGGACCGTAAGAGGGAAACCAGGCAACTTCCTGGTCCTGCATCACTCCGGAATAAGCAAGGATTTTTCCCATAGAGAGAACACCTTGTCCGCCAAAACCCGCAATTATGATCTCTTCTGTCATACGCTTGAAATTTTAAACAACTATTGAAGCAATATCTTAAAGAAGGCTAAAGGTTAAAGGTTAAAGGTTAAAGTCAAGAACGCACCCATCTTTATTTCCTCAACTCTCAACTCTCATCTCTTAAAGCACTATACGCCGGAGTCCTTCACTTTAGCCTTTAACCTTTAGCCTTTAGCCTTTAACCTTTAGCCTTTAGCCTTGTAAATTGTATGGCCCGGGATCAGCCTTGCCTCCATCTTTCAAATCGCCCAGAGGAAACAGCGGAAACATATGTTTAACCATCCAGTCGTTGGATTCTACCGGCGTCATTTTCCATCCCGAATTGCAGGTAGAAACTACTTCCACAAAACAGGTGCCGATATTTTTTTGCGAAAGCTCGAACGCCTTTCTGATGGCTTTTCTGGCTTTTCTAACCGCTCCGGCTGTGTGAACACTTTGACGTGTTACATAAGCTGCCCCAGGCAATTGGGCAATTAATTCAGTGATTTTTAATGGATAACCATTGAGATCGACATTCCGGCCGTAGGGTGTAGTAGAAGTTACTTGTCCAAGCAAAGTTGTCGGAGCCATTTGTCCGCCGGTCATCCCATAAATGGCGTTGTTGATGAAAATCATCACGATGTTTTCGCCGCGGTTCACGGCATGCAAGGTTTCTGCAGTTCCGATGGCTGCGAGATCGCCATCACCCTGGTAGGTAAAGACGGTTTTTTCAGGCATGACCCTTTTTATTCCCGTAGCGACGGCTGGTGCCCTTCCATGAGCTGCCTCAGACCAGTCGATATCGATGTAATTGTATGCAAAAACGGCGCACCCTACCGGGGATACCCCTATGGTCTGATCCTGAATTCCCATTTCATCGATGATCTCTGCAATTAACTTATGAACCACTCCATGGCTACAGCCGGGGCAGTAGTGCATGGTTGCCTCGTTCAGAACTGGAGACTTGCCATAAATAAGGTTTTCAGGCCTGATAATATTTTTGATTTTTTCTGCTATTTCAGTCATTGGTTAACCTCCTATCAATTTTTGGAACAGTGCCTGTTCAACTTCATCCGGAGAGGGTAAAATGCCACCCATGCGGCCAAAATATTCGACTCTGGACTTTCCATTGGCTGCCAGACGAACATCATAGACCATCTGTCCGGCATTGAACTCTACAGTCAGAAAGCCTTTTATATGAGAGGCCAAATCAGCGATAACCTTTTCCGGAAAAGGGAAGAGGGTGATTGGTCTTAAAAGTCCGACTTTATGTCCTTTAGCCCTTGCCAGCTGAACAGTTTTTTGGCAAATACGAGCAGCGCATCCAAAGGCCACGATGACAAATTCAGCATCATCACAATCAATGGTTTCATACCTGATATCTTCCTCTTTCATCCGAAGGTATTTGGCTTGCAGTCGCAGATTGTTGTCCTCCATAATGTGTGAATCCATTTCGAGGGAGGTGATCACATGTTTTTGCCGATCTTTGGTCTTGCCCTGAGTGGCCCAACTTCCGGTGACGTCCTTCAATTGTTTGTCGGTCCACCTGGGCTGCTGATCCATCAGCTCTACTTTTTCCATCATTTGCCCGATTACTCCATCGGCCAGGATCATAACGGGATTCCGGTATTTAAAGGCTAGTTCAAAGCCTAGTCCGACAAAATCATTCATCTCCTGAACTGAAGCCGGAGCCAGTACCAGCAAAGAATAATCGCCATGGCCTCCACCTTTTGTGGCCTGATTGTAATCGGCTTGCGAGGGCTGGATGGTGCCAAGACCCGGACCGCCCCGTTGCACATTGACAATCACGCAAGGCAATTCGGAACCAGCAATATAAGAGATCCCTTCTGCCATCAGGCTGATACCGGGACTCGAGGAAGAAGTCATGACCCTTTTGCCGCAACCTGCAGCACCATACACCATGTGAATGGAGGCTATCTCGCTCTCGGCTTGTAAAACAACCATTCCGGTCGTTTCCCAGGGGCGCAGAGCCATTAGTGATTCCATCACTTCTGATTGAGGGGTGATCGGATACCCGAAGTAGCCATCGCAACCACACCTAATGGCCGCTTCAGCGATCACTTCGTTTCCTTTCATCAATCTTAGTTCACCCATATTTGGATTTTTTAATTGATTAACCTATTCAACTCTTAATCTGTAAACTGTGATACAACTATCCGGACAAACTGAAGAGCAGTTTGAACATCCGATACAGGATTCGGGATTTTCCATGTATGAATAGTGATATCCTTTGCTGTTAACATCGCGGTTGAGCCCCAAAGTTTTGGTTGGACAAGAGACGACACAAAGGTTACATCCTTTGCAAACTTCTGAGTCAACAACTACTGCTCCTATGACTTTAGCCATTTTGTTCGTTATTTTTATTCAAATTTCGGTATAGAGAATGATGTCACTTATGACTTTTGTCCTGTTACCGTTATCTTACATATTTTCAAAAAACGACTACTTTAACTTTCAATTTGTAAGTCGACTGAAAAATCCTGATGAAACTGATTCAATCTCGTTTCGAGATCTTCGAATTGATTACGACGCACATTGGAGACGCAAGCCCTCAGTCCCTGTTTTGAGCTCCCGGTATTGCCCAACGAGATGGCACTGATACCATAAAACAGGAGATTATAAAGCAGCTTGGCTTCGTCCATACCTGGATAGCAGATGGTAAAATAGAAGCCGTCGCCAACAGGCTTGTCGATATCGGTTGAATAAACGATTTCGAAACCATTGGTGAGAAAAAGCTGCTTCATAATTTTGGCTTTCTCCCCGTATTCCTTTACTTCGCCTATAAAATCATAGGTTCCATCGTTGGCATGTCTGAACATCGCGGCCAAGGCAAATTGTGCTGAATGCGAAGTTCCTGAGGTCATTGCGTACAGAACCCTGTGGACGATGGCATTGCCAAATCCATGAACATGAAGCCGGTCGCTGAGGTTTTGTGAGTGCCTGTGGTACAAAAGGTCAGAAATAATCAAAACCCCGATCCTTTGACCGGCATAAGAGAATACTTTTGAGCTTGAGATCATCATCACCCAGTTTCGGGTATATCTTGCAACGGTAGGCTGGTAAGGCGGTACGCCAGGTTTTGAGAGATCCAGCCGGAAGTCCATAGCAAAATAGGCCAGATCCTCAATTACCACGACATCATATTTATTGGCAAGCTCACCGATGATTTTTAACTCATCATCGGTCAGACAAATCCATGATGGATTATTGGGATTTGAATAGACAATATTGCAGATATTCCCTTTCGAAAGATAGGTTTCCAGTTTGTCTCTTAATTTCTCACCCCGGAAATCGAAGACATCGAAAGAGAGATATTTCTGGTTCATCACCATCATCTGTTGCTTTTGCACAGGGAAACCGGGATCTATAAAAAGTGCAGTATCCCGCTCTTTTTCGCGGGCAGCAGTAACAAGAAAGGCGGCGTAGCTTCCCTCCATGGATCCGACAGTGGGTATGCAGCCTTCCGGCCTCACATCAATGTCCATGAATAATTTGATGAACCTGGACGCCTCTTTTTTCAACTCAGGGATACCGTCTATTTGGGGATATTTTGAGGCAACACCATTTAGGAGTGCTTCTATTTCTGCTTCTACACCTATTTTTGAAGGAGGAAGTCCAGGTATCCCCATCTCCATCCTGATGTATTTTATTCCGGTGGCTGCTTCGATACTGCTCACAAGCTGTACGATCTCCCGGATGGAGGCATTCCCGATCTCTTCGACCTCTAGCGCCGCAATTTTCTCATCAACGATGGATGGTGGAACGGGAGTATTCTTCATCATCAGAATTCCTTCATAAGCTTGTTAACCCAGGCAGATACACGTTCTTCTGTGAGTTCAGGTTCAAAGTCTTCATCTACAGGTAATCCAATAAACATGCCTTCCTGAATTGCATCAGAATCCTGAAAAGTATACCCTTCGGTACTGACCTTTCCGAAGATTTCGCCTCCCTGATTTTTGATTAATTTACCCAGAAGCCCCATCGAGTCAACAAAATGATAAGCATAGGTGATGTGGTCACCCAGACCGAAGATGGCCACTTTTTTTCCGCTGAAATTGAATGAAGAGACTGCAGGGAAAAATTTTGACCAGTCATTGTTGTCGAATTTCTGTTGCCAGGTGTCCTTCCCAATGGTGGAGATACCGAAAATAATTTTTGAATATTTTTCCAGATCACTTGTTGAAGCTGAAGCGATGTGAATTAAATCGACCTTCTCAGGGCCAATTTTTTCAGCAACCTTTTTGGCTACCCGATGAACAGACCCATTTAGTGGTCCGAAGAAGATGGCTATTTTTTCCATGGTATTATTTTTTTAAGCGTTGATATCAGCTTTTTTGTACTCGCCAAGTATTGCCAGGCTGGAAACATTTTTCAATACCTGGTGTATGGCCTTTTCATAATCACCTTCCGAATCCCACTCAACATCGACATGCATAGTGTATTCATTAGGTTTTCCCAAAACCGGAACCGATTGGATCTTATTTAAATTGATTTTGTTTTCCGCAAAAATATTGAGAACACGGGCCAGAGCTCCGTAATAATGTCCTACTTCGAAACACAGCGAGGCCTTATTAATGTGATCATTTAAAGCGGCATGTTTGGAAAGAATCCAAAAGCGAGTGTAATTTTTCTTGTTTGATTCAATGCCTTTATCTAAGATCTCCAAACCATAAAGATTTGCCGAACGTACATTGCTGATCGCAGCAGCATGCAATATTTTTTCGTCGTGGATGATTTTTGCCACTTTTGCATTGTCTCCCAATTCCATACGCTCAGCATTCGGGAAATGTTTTTCCAGATAATCCGCACATTGTAAAAATGATACCGGATGAGAGTAAATTTCCTTGATTTCTTTCTTTTTCACTCCAGGAAAAACCATCAGGTTCATCTGAATGTGAATGTAAATTTCGCCTATAATTTTCAGGTGGTAATCGCGGATCAAGCCATAATTTTGCAGCAGACTTCCTGCAATAGAGTTTTCAATGGCCATGACCGAACAATCTACCTCATCTTGATCGAGCATATCGCACACTTTACGAAAGGTGCGGCATTCAATGATTTCAGCCTCCTCTCCAAAATATTTTAAGGCGGCATCTTCGTGAAAACTACCTTTGATCCCTTGTATAGCTATTTTTTTCATGAACTGTATTCTTTAAAAGCAGAGATCTTCACTTTTTATTTGAGAGACCCTTGGAAACAGGAACGCAAGGTAAAAAAAAAACAACAAAGTTTATCCCCGTTTATATCTTGTAAAGATCACTGGCTTTTACGAGCTCCATTCTATGCTGCTGTAAAATTGAAATGCACTTGTCAAGATGATCGGGTTTTATCACAACATTGGCAGATTCTCCCACCGAAAAGGCATATAAATATTCGATGGAGACATCATTTTCCCATAAAATACGCAGGGCTTTGGCCATACCACCAGGTTGATTTGGACAGCTGAGACATACCACATCTGTCAGGCTAACTGAAAATGAGTTTTCCCGCAGTGCCTTGTAGGCTTTCTCGTGATCTGATACAATCAGACGAAGAATCCCGAATTCGGAAGTATCGGCCACAGAAAAGGCCGACATATTTATTCCTTCGCGTCCCAGAAGTTCAGATACTTCGTGTAACCTGCCTGATTTGTTTTCCAAAAAGACGGAGAGTTGCTTGATTATCATGATGTTGATTTATAAGATACATGAAAAGAGACATGAGACATGAGATATAAGACATGAGACATGAGTGATAAGAGATGAGGCATGAGATTTGTTTCTGATAAGTGAAAAATCACCTTTTTGTAACTCATGTCTCATGTCTTATATCTCATGTCTCTTTTATACAAGTTTTCTTTTGTCTACCACCCGCTGCGCTTTGCCGGCTGTGCGTTCAATTGTTTTTGGCTCAACGAGCTTAACATTAACCGAGATTCCCAGCAAACTTTCTAGTTGTCGGGTTATTTTCAATCTTAGCTCCTGTAATTTTCTGACTTCATCCGAGAAAAACTGCTCCTGAACTTCCACCATGAGTGTCACTGAATCGAGTGTGCCTTCGCGCTCTATGATTAGCAGATAATGAGGTTCTACTTCACTCATCTGCAAAAGAACAGTTTCAATTTGTGATGGGAACACATTGACGCCCCTGATAATGAGCATGTCATCACTTCGTCCTTTGCATTTCACCATTCTGACAAGGGTCCTTCCGCAGTCGCAGCGATCATAAATAAGTCTGGTCAGATCTCTGGTTCGGTATCGGATCAATGGAATTCCTTCCTTGGTGATTGTCGTAAAAACAAGTTCTCCGATTTCACCTTCGGCAACAGGTCCAAGTGTATCCGGATCGATAATTTCGGGAAGAAAATGGTCTTCGTTGATATGCATTCCACATTGCTCCTCGCATTCGCAGGAAACCCCCGGACCAACAATTTCGCTCAGTCCGTAAATATCTATGGCCTTGATGCCAAGTTTAGCTTCAATCTCTTTTCTCATGGCTTCTGTCCATGGTTCTGCACCAAAGATCCCAACTCTTAGCTTCAGCTTTGATGGATCAACCTTCAGTTCATTCATCACCTCTGCAATATTTAGCGCATAAGAAGGGGTGCAACATAGCACTGAACTGCCAAAATCCTCCATCAGCTGAATCTGTTTGGTTGTATTCCCACCTGAGATTGGAATAACAGAAGCACCCAGATTTTCCGTGCCGTAATGCAGTCCGAGTCCTCCTGTGAAAAGTCCATAGCCGTATGCAATCTGCACAATGTCATTTCGGTGAACTCCTGCCATGCAAAGCGACCTTGAGACAACCTCGGCCCACATCTGAATGTCCTTTCGGGTATAGCCAACCACTGTTGGTTTGCCCGTTGTACCTGAGGAGGCATGAAGTCTGACAATTTCGCTCATTGGAACGGTAAAAAGGCCGAATGGATAGTTGTCCCGCAGATCATTCTTGGTAGTAAATGGGAGTTTCTTTAAATCATCCACACTTTGAATATCATGGGGTGTAAGTCCAACTTCCTGCATCTTCTTCCGGTAGGAGGGCACAGCATGATAGATTCGCTCAACCGTCTCCTTCAATCTTTTGGATTGAATTGACTGCATTTCCTGGCGACCGGCGCACTCAATTTTTTCGTTCCAGATCATTGTGTTGATAATTTCAATGGTGTTTTTTTGAATCAAACAAAGTTACCGAAAAAAGGAAAAGAAAGAAAAGCCGAATGATACCCTCAGATTGATTTCTAGCTATGAAATACCTATTAGGCTAAAAGCGCTGATTATGTCGCCATAAACCAGTATTTCTAAAGATCTTTTCGATTGATGGATTACAAAATAAATGACCTATTGGGGCTATTGTGTCATGATTTCTTAAAAGTTAGATTTATGCACTTATAAAAATTATATTCCTAAATCTATGAAAAGAATCATTTGTTTTCTTCCGCTGTTTGCTCTGCTTATCTCTTGTGATTTACTTAAAGATTCCAAAATTTCCTCCACGGAGGTTGGGGGAGATACCAATCTAACTATGAACGCAGTAGGCACAAAAACAACTACAAATGTTCAGGTTGGAACTACATCTTATCCTGCTTCTGCCACTGTTACCAGTAATGTCAACGGTGTAATTACTGTCGACTTGAAAGCTACCTTGCCTAAAAATAACGCTTTGGTAAATCTGATCCCTTCCAACTTGAAGGATGCTTCCGGTAATTTGAGTACTACCGGTAAATACAAGAATACTTCTGAGGGCATATTGGATTACACCAATAAAGATGGAAATCCTTTTGTTATTGTAAAATTACAGCAGTAATGTAGGTGACAAATATATTCTTACAAAAAGTGATGGCACGACAATAACCCGCACAGTTACAGGCAAAACTGAAGTCGATGATTATCCGGTAATGGGAGGTTTTATGCTGATTAAAACAATGACCGTTGAACAAGACTCCAGGATCCCTGGTGTCAATAAAATCGTATACATCACCAACCACAAATATGCTTTGGTGGCAGTGGTAATTTATATGAATGACGGAACTTCCACAAAGATTTCTTTGTTGTAATAAAATTGATAAATTAGCATACAAATTTTGGCGCTAATGAATATACAAAAACACCTAATGCCTAATGGATTGAAGCCTCTAGGCATTATTTTTTTTACCATTGGGATTGTTCTTCTGATTTTAAAGTATAAGTTCAACCTTAAACCGGAATTTTTAGATCTCAAGGTTTTTGCCATTTACTCTTTTTACATTGAAGCCAAAACCTTTACCATGATAACGCATCAGATGATTGCCGATATAGCCGGCATTCTTCTGTTATCCGGTCTTTTCATCTTAGCCTTCACAAAAGAAAAGAATGAATCTCCTAGTTTGGATTTAATAAGACTAAAAGCATTCATACTTGCATCCTACATCAATCTATTTTACCTTCTCTTGTCGATTCTCTTTTTCTTCGGTTTTGGATTCGTTGGTGCGCTTACCCTCTACATGGTGGTTTGGTTAGCTGCATATTTCTTAGTATTCAGAGTTTTGCTCCATCAAAAAAATAAAGCAGATCTTATAGAGAAATAGTCTAAATGGATCATTTAGTAATCTGGGTTAAGGAGCATTCAGGGTGGTTGTATGTTCAAATCTATGAAAATCAATTTTTCTTTTTAGATTTTTGGAGTCTCGCTCACCTTTGGAGTGGATTTGTTCTCTTCACAATTTTACTCACTTTCAGGCATCGACATCCATGGCTGTGGCTTATTATTTACCTTTCAATTTATGAGATCTTTGAAATAGCGATGCTTTATTTGTCGCTGCACATTTTTTTGCCTGAAACCATCAAGGATCAGCTCACTGATTTAGTTGTTGGAATTATAGGTGGTTTGCTTAGTTACTTGTTCGTCAGGCAGAAAGCAAAAGGCCGGTTTGCATTCTTTGACAAAATCGATATAGAGGCATTGTTCGTAGCAGAGACCATGTCGTTTCTATGGGTTGACAGGGTTCAATTTTTCTTTTTTCAACCCGAATCTAACCCCTTGAGCGTACATAATTATTTATGGAGGATAATTCTTGGATATTTATTGATCAGGATCTATGCAGTTTTTATAAAAATTGACGGCAAGGTCTTGTATGGTTTGCTGGTTTTTATGATTGCATACTTTTCTCTTTTTATTTTTTCGGGATTTCTGTTGGACAATTACAGTTTCCACATGCTTTTTGATTTGAAACCTGACAGAGAAATTGCTCCTTTCAATTTATCTTTTTTTCTTTATCAGTTGTGTTATCCTTTTAGCGCCATTCTATTCTATGAATGGATTCATACCATTTTTAAAAAATCAGCTCAGGAGATAGCCTTAAGGGAGAACATTTTATGGCGAAATAATTAATTCGTAGGGTGATTCATGGAAATGTCAAAAACTTTTTCATGACGTAAAGGCCAGGTAGGGCGCGCCCTGTGGTATTGTCAAACAATCCGCGGTGCAATATTGGGTATATTCCACCATTCGGTGAAAAGGTCTCTTCAGGATACCAGTAAAATAATCCGGTGACGTTGCTATGTTTGTTTATCATACCTATAAATCCGGTCAGAAATGCTGCCTGTCCTTCCGGAGTACTTGGATATGGTTTAGGAATTAAAGCGTCCGAAGGATAACCCCAATCGTTAAAGGGGTAGGCAATCTCGACGAACATGACAGGTTTTAGAGGGAAATCTATAGCCGCCATGTTGATCGTTTTTTCCACATCGGTAAATGAACCATGCCAGAAGGGGTAATAGCTTAATCCGATGACATCATAGCCAATGCCATAATCTGCCATTTTGAGATAATAATTTTTGGTTGCCACGGCATCGCCAGACCGTTCTGTCTGGATAATAATTTTCGCTTGTGGACAAACCTCCCGGCAAGCTTTTATGGCGTTCTTCAGTAAATCAGCGAAGCTCTTCCAGTGATCAGGAGTATTCCATTGGTCGTTCCACAAACTAACGCGTCCGGTATCCCAAAGCATCCCGGGCGTTATCTCATTGCCGGGTTGTATCATTTCAGGTACAATCCCTTGTGATTTCAGTGCTTCGAGTGTGGTTTTGGTGTAATTATAGAGCTTGGTACTTAAATCAGCGGGCGAGAGATTTATCCATTCTCCCGGTTTGAATTGCTTTGAGGGGTCAGCCCAGGTATCCGAGTAATGAAAATCCAGCAACAGCTGAAACCCCTGGCTTTTGGCTTTCAGACACAAATCGGTCACATAAGCCAAATCCTGGCAAGCAGTGGATTTCAGATCCGGGTTAACAAAAAGCCTGATTCGAACAAAATTGAACCCATTTTCTTTGAAGTGAGGAAGAAGACTGACTGTTTTCCCATCCTGGTCTTTGTCTATAGCACCGGCTTTCTCGAAATTAGGCAACAGGGAGATATCTGCACCCAGTGCCCTGGGATTGTTTGTGATTGTGTCAGGGGTGGAGTCGGAAGAAGATTTTTTGCAACCAAATAGAATGACCAACAGAATTGCAAAGTGAATGATTCGGGTCATCTGGTTAATATGTTTAACCGACAAATTAGGACAAGTATAACCAAATAAACTATCAGAAATGAACCAGCTGTTTATTTCGCCATCAACCAGTATTCCTTGATGCTCTCAGATGATTCCTGATTCCAGTAGGCAGCAGTTACAGGTTCACCTGATGAAGTTTTAAGAGTCATCTCATAAACAGCAATAACAGGGCTAAACACAAGATCTGTCACACCAATGTTGTAAAGTTGAACGGTGGATTCCTCCGTTTTAGCTAATTCTTCGACAACGACTTCGAACTGATTGTTCTGAAGCAGGTCTTTCAGAAAGGTTACTCTTTTTTTCTCAATTCCTTTCTCAACAACCGTGCAGCGTTGGCCGTTGATCTCTTCGACGATATGTTTTGCTTTGAGTACCATTATTTTTGCTTAAATCAATTCGTTTGTAGTTGTATTTACCCGTAATTTCAGATACCGAAAGAGAGGTTATTGATGAACTCATAAACCTGGCTCCATGCACCAAGTACAAATATGCCCAAAGCACAAAGAGCCAATCCAATTTTAGTGTAATTGTCGCTTTCAAATTTAGCAATTGGATGATCACTTTTGTTGATCCACATGGCTTTGACCACCAATAAGTAGTAATACAAGGAGATGGTAGCATTCAATACGGCGATGAATACCAGCCAGTAGTAACCATTAGAAGCTGCCGACATAAAGAGCCACATTTTTCCAAAGAATCCTGCCACAGGAGGAATGCCAGCCAATGAGAACATCGAGAGCGTCATCAGCAAGCTCAGTTTTGGATTGGTCAGGTACAAACCATCGTAATCATCCATGTACTCTTTCCCGGTCTTTGCCGAAATAGCTGCTACCACTCCGAAGGCTCCCAGGTTGGAGAAGATATAGACCAAAACGAAATAGACAACCGAAGTCATGCCCATTTTGTTGGTACCAAGGATACCCAAGAGAATAAATCCAGCTTGCGCAATGGACGAGAATGCAAGAAACCTTTTCATGTTCTTCTGTCTCATGGCAAACAGGTTACCGATGGTCATGGTAAGAACAGCAACCAGATAGATCATGTTTTTATATACCGGAGCAAGTGATTTGAACACGGTAAACATTACAATAATCAGGATGAAAGCGGCAGCACCTTTGGAGATGACAGAAAGATAAGAAGTGACATTGATCGGAGCACCCTCGTAAACGTCGGCAGTCCAGAGGTGGAAAGGTACAAGTGAAATTTTGAAGGCCATGCCCGTAAAGAAAAAGATAAATGCCAGCACCTGCAAAGGCACGTTGGCATATGCTGCCCCAATTGTATCAAAATAGATTGATCCGGTGGATCCGTAAATCATGGATATTCCGTACAACAATATCCCGGAAGAGAGGGCTGATGAAAGCAGTAATTTGATACCCGCTTCTGAAGATTTAGTGTTGAAATGAGTAAAGGCGGCTAATGCGGCAATGGGGATAGTGGCAAGCTCAAGACCTAAATACAGCATCAGAAAATCACCCGATGAAATCATGAAGTTCATCCCGATGAGGGTAGTAACCAGCAGGAAGAAGTATTCGCTGATCTTTGAATTGTTGGCCGGACTCCTTAACCAACCAACAGATTGGAATAGAATGATCAGAACCCCAATGTTCAGAATATTCTTCATCAGCTGGACCATTCCGTTGGTGTGATACATCCCTCCAAACAGCGAACTGTCTTGCTGAGGGATAAATCCAATTACTGTTACGACCAGAAAGAGGCCGATCGAAATTGGGATCATCAGACTCTTCTTCGCATGGTTCAGATTCAAATCGATCGTGAGCAGCAACATGGCCATTAAGGTCAGAAGGAGCTCATTTCTCATTATCAGAAGATCGCTTAAACTCATATCAAAAGTTATTATTTTACTGAATAATAGTTCTTACATTCCCGGAATCTGGATGGTTGCCAGCTTCTCCATTATTGGCGCCAAACTGAAATTGATCATATCAGACAAATAGAGCGGTGCCATTCCAACAAAAGTGATACCAATCACCAATGTGATGGTCGATAGTCTCTCGTACCAGTTGGCATCCTCCAAATGAAGGAAATGGTCGTCTTTGATTGGTCCCATCAGCAATACTCCGACAACTCTCAGAATGTAAACTGCTGTTATAACAATGGAGGAGACGGCAACGATTGTTGCCACCCTGTGGAAAAGGTCAACATGCTGGTATGCTCCGAAGAAAATGGTCATCTCCGCAACGAAACCGGAAAATCCGGGTAATCCCAAAGAAGCCAAACCGGCAATTACATAGATAACGCCAAGGAAAGGAATCACTTTCATCAAACCGCCCATTTCATTGATCATACGGGTATGAGTGCGGCCATAGATCATCCCGATCAGGGCGAAGAAAAGGGCTGTCATCAATCCGTGAGAAATCATCTGGATCACTGCACCGGTGAAGGCTGTCTGGTTCATCATCAGAACAGCAAAGAGCACCAATCCACAGTGACTTACTGAAGAATAGGCATTGATGTATTTCAAGTCTTTTTGGTAGATGGCTCCGAAGGCTCCATAGACAACACTGATGCCGGTAAGGATAATAAAGATCCAGGCTTGTTCATGAGCGGCTTCAGGCATCAGAAAGATGGCGACGCGGAACGCACCGTATCCTCCTAATTTCATCAAAACACCTGCGTGAAGCATGGAAACAGCAGTTGGTGCTGAAGCATGGCCATCAGGTGACCAGGTATGGAAGGGGAACAAGGCACCCAGGATACCGAACCCGACAAAGGTAAAAGGGAAGAGGAATCGTTGCATCTCAATTGGAATCTGATGTTTCGCAATTTCCAATACATTGAATGTCAAATGACCTCCTGCCGGGGCAGAAAAGAAATAGATGCCCAGAATTCCAACCATTAAGAGAGCAGATCCACCCATTAGCATCAGGGTCAGTTTCATGGCAGAATATTCTTTTGGCCCTGAGCCCCAGATACCAATCAACAGGTACATTGGAATCACAGCGATCTCATAAAAGAGGAACATGGTAAAGAGGTCGAGAGAGATAAAAAATCCGAAAACCCCTGTAGCAAGCAATATCAGTGAGATAAAGAATTCGCGTGAGAGAAACTCCATTCTCCAGGAGGCGAATATTCCCGCAAAAACGACCACTCCTGTGAGGGCAATCATCGCCACAGAAATACCGTCCACTCCAACGGCATAATGAATATTAAGTGCAGGAAACCAAAGTGCATCAAAAGTAAACAGCATGGGAGCCATGTTGCCGGCATTGCGTTCCGATACATACAGATAGACCAGTACAGCAGAAAGGATTAATTGAAGGGTCATCCCGATGGCACTCACCATCCTCGACTGCTTGAGATCTTTTGTGAATAGGATTCCGGCTACGGTAAGAACCGGGATCACTACAAAAAGGGTTAGAATGTTCATTTTATTTCAGTTTCTTAAAGTACGTAAACGAAAATCAACACCAGGGCAATAACACCTGTGACAAACACAAATCCATATTGTTGCACTCTGCCTGATTGAAGTCCTTTGACATTGAAGGATAGAAATACAACTAAATTGGCTATCCCGTTCATGGTGCCATCAACAATGTGACGGTCGAACCAGGCAACAGGTCTGGATATGTAATTGAATATGATTTTTTTTGTAACGAAAAGGTAGACCTCGTCGATGTAAAATTTGCGGAATGACCAGCGATAGAGGTATTTAAAAGAAGCTGCCACCTTATCCGGAAGAGCATTTTCCTTTTTGTACATTACGGTGGCAATAGCTATCCCAATAAGCCCAATCAAAACAGAAGGAACAGCGATCATATAGTCGATGTGCGATTCGAAACCCAGCCCATCAGAGGTTACCATATTGTGGAATGGCAGGTAACCTGAGAAAACAGATCCAAAGGCCAGGATCATGAGCGGGACAGTCATCACCAGCGGGGCTTCGTGAGGTGTATGGTGGTAATGACGGTCATGGCCCCAAAAAATATTGTAATAAAGACGGAACATATAGAAAGCGGTAAGTCCGGCTACAAAATATTCGATGCCGAAAAGAATTTTATTGGAGTGGAAAGCTGCCACCAGAATCTCATCTTTGCTGAAGAATCCTGATAATAAAGGCATGCCGGAAATTGTGAGGCAGGCAATCAGGAAGGTTATATGCGTGATAGGTAAGTACTTGCGTAAGCCACCCATTTCGGTCATGTCGTTGCTGTGAACGGCATGGATGATTGCACCTGCACCGAGGAAGAGAAGCGCCTTGAACATGGCGTGGGTGAATAAGTGGAAGTTGCCGGCCATGAAACCGAGTCCCTCTTCTCCACCATAGCCGGAAACACCCAAAGAAAGCATCATGTATCCGATTTGTGACATAGTCGAAAATGCCAGCACCCTTTTTATATCTGTTTGAGTGGTGGCAATTACTGCAGCAAAAAGAGAAGTAAAGGCACCTACCCAGGCCACAACCTCAAGAGCAACTGGGCCTCCCTGAGCATACACAGGGAAAAGACGAGCCACCAGATAAACTCCCGCAACCACCATTGTCGCGGCATGGATCAATGCAGAAACAGGTGTTGGACCTTCCATCGCATCAGGCAACCAGATGTGTAGCGGGAACATGGCCGATTTACCGGCACCACCGATAAAGATGAATATCAAGGCCCAGGTGATCACTGATAATCCCATGAAAACGGCTCCGCCTGTTGATGCAATGGCAAGTCCTTTGGGGTCAGTGAGGGTCTGGAAGTCGAAAGTTCCGGTATTGAAAGAAAGAATAAGAATACCGATCAGGAAGCCAAGATCCGCAAAACGGGTAACGATAAAAGCTTTTTTAGCTGCCGAAAAGGCACTGGGTTTTTCGTAGTAATATCCGATCAGCAGAAAGGACGAGACGCCCACGAGTTCCCAGAAGATATACATTTGAAACAGGTTGGTGGCCAAAACCAATCCAAGCATAGAGAAACTAAACAAAGACAGAAAGGCGTAAAAACGTGCAAAGCCTCTTTCGCCCTCCATGTAGCCAAGGCTGTAAATATGCACCATGAAAGATACTGTAGTGATTACCACCAGCATCATGACTGAAATCGGGTCGATCAATACACCCAAATTAATGGTCAGTTTGTCGGTAAGGTGCAGCCAAGTGATTTCAAATGCCTTGAAAGAGGTGTACCCTGTCCCTGCCACGTGGTCTGTGATGAAATATTTGAAGGCAGTCATGTAGGAAAGGAAAGTCGCTATTCCCAATCCTGCCGTTCCGATCAGACCGCCCAATTTGCCCTTTAACTTGTCTTCGGCCATCCCAACAAAGATGAATACGAAAAAAGGAATCAGCGGGATCAACAATGTATATGCGTAACTATTCATGGTTAATTTTTTCTATACAGTTATTAGATCAGAGTTTCATTTGGTCAAGGTTATCCACATCAATCGATTTAAAATTCCGGTAGATGTTGATGATAATGGCAATGGCTACGGCAGCTTCAGAAGCCGCAACTGCGATCACGATCAGACTGAAAAAATGGCCGTGGAGCAGGTTTGGATAGAGAAACTTATTGAAAACCACAAAATTAATATTCACAGAATTGAGGATCAACTCGACGGACATCAACATGGTAATCAAATTTCTTCTAGTCAGAAAACCATAGATGCCGATAAAGAACATCAGGGTACTGATAACAAGAAATGCATTAAGAGGGATATTGTCTATCATGATTTTGATTATTTATCAGGATTATTTTTTGTTTGACTACCGGCAGGCTCCATGTTTTTCTCCTTTTTGGCAAGAACGATGGCTCCAACCATTGCAGCTAGAAGAAGGATTGAGATCACCTCGAACGGCAGAGCGAATCCATCTCTTTTGTATGACACGAGTGCAAGACCAACATTGTGAACATTGGCTTCGACAGCAGGTGAAGTAGAAGGTACAAAGGCAAATTTGAAGATGGTCATAATTGTCAGAACCGCACCGGCTGCCACAGCGAGGGCTGAAAAAATCTGCTGTTTTACAGGAGCAACTACGGCCTTTTCACTAACATGACTCGTCAAAAGGATGGAAAAGATGATTAAGACAATTATACCTCCTGCATAGACAGTTAACTGAACCGCAGCAAGAAAATTGTAATTCAGCATGAAATAGATCCCTGCTGTAGAAACCAGAACGAAAAGCAAATAGACTGCTGATCTAAGGATTCTGCGACTGGTGACGGTTAAAAGTGAGAAGGTCAGAATTGAACCGGCAAACAGGTAGAACATAATATCATTGAGACTCATAGCGAATATTTTTTGTGGCTGTTTGTTATTCTTTCACTCCCTGGGAAATTTTCGAACCAGGCTGGTTAAGTACCTTGGTCAATTTTGAACGATCCCAAACGGCATGTTCAAAATTTTGTCCCATTGAGATGGCACCTGTCGGACAAGCCTTGATACAAAGGTTGCAAAAGGTGCACATACCCAAATGGTAGATGTACTGGTCGATGGCTCTTTTTTTCTTGCCTTCTTCGGTTAGTTCCATTTTGCTGATGACCTCAATCGACCCATTGGGACAATTGAGCTCACAAATGCCACATCCCGTGCATAGATGTTCGTTGATTTCGCTGTGGGGCATGATAACTTCACCACGAAAACGGTCGAACATTTTTAGTGTGTCACGGTTTTCTGGATATTGTTGTGTCACATTATTCCAGGGGGTAAAAACATACTTACCGGTAATTTTCATACCCGTAAGAAGCGATCCTACTCCTTTGAAAACTGTGCTGATATATTGAAATAGCGCGTTCATATAGCTATAATTTTACAGATGGAATTTGGTTAGAACAACCAGGCACATCAGCAGGATGTTAACCAGATTGATTGGCAACAGGTATTTCCACTCGAGTGTCAGAATTTGGTCAACCCTTAAACGGGGGAAAGTCCATTTGAACCACATGATCAGAAATATTACGCCCATTACTTTCATGAAGAACCAAACAAGTGGTGGGATAAAATCCATGACAACATTAAAAGATTCGAAGGAACCAAAATGTAAAGGCATCCAGCCTCCGAGGAAAACTGTTGTGGCCATGGCTGCAACGATGAACATGTTGATGTATTCTGCTAAAAAGAAGAAAGCAAATTTAATACCTGAATATTCTGTATGGAAACCAGCCGTTAGCTCTGATTCGGCTTCTGCAAGGTCGAAAGGACCGCGATTGGTTTCAGCGGTTCCGGCTACCAGGAATATGACGAAAGCGATCAGAGAAGGGATGTGTCCCTTGAACAAAAACCAGCTGTCACGCTGACTTTCAACGATCACTGAAAGTTGCATTGAGCCGGCAAGGATAATAATGGTTACCAATGAAAGGGAGACAGACAACTCATAGCTGAGAATTTGCGCACCGCTCCGCATGGCACCGATCAGCGAATATTTGTTGTTGCTTGACCAGCCTGCCAACAGGATCCCAATAACACCGACTGATGAGACAGCTGTCACATAAAATATCCCGATATCAAAATCGAGTGTTTGCAACCCCTTGGCAAAAGGCAATACCGCCATGGCCAGGAAGGTGGCAATCATAACGATAAAAGGAGCAAGGTTGTAAAGAAATTTGTCGGCACTTTTGGGCATGATCAGCTCTTTCATCAGCAACTTGAGAAAGTCGGCGATGGTTTGGAGCAATCCCCAAAAACCTACACGCATGGGTCCCAAACGCTGTTGGAACGCTGCGCACACCTTTCTTTCGGCGTATACCAGAAACAAACCGAAGAGGGCAACGAAAAGCATGTAACTGACCCCGATGATGGTCCATTCAACAATGATAGTAGCCGTTGGAGACATCCGCTCCAAAAACCACAGGTGCATGTTGTGGGTCATTCCTGAAAAGTCGTAAATATTGAATCCCATTAGATTTGATGATTTTCGATATAGTTCAATCGTGTTAGTACTAATTACCTGTCAATGTCCGGGATAACAAGGTCGAGTGTAGACATGATGGCGACAAGGTCAGCGATCTTGTGACCGGCAGCCATCTTGTTAAGCGCAAAAAGGTTGGAGAATCCCGGCGAACGAAACTTCACACGATAGGGGTTTTTCTTGCCATCGCTGACAATGTACACCCCAAATTCGCCTCTGGCACTTTCGACTCTCTGGTAAAATTCACCTTCCGGTAGTTTAACAACACCTTTCATCTTGACGGCATAATCACCTTCCGGGATGTTGTCGATCAGTTGTTCTATGATGCGGAGGGATTCGTGCATCTCCTCCATTCTCAAACGATAACGGGTAAATGAATCTCCCTTGGTATCTAATTTTTCCTGGAAATCTACGAGTGGATAAGCGCTATAAGGCTCATGTTTTCTGACATCGCAGGAAAAACCTGATGCACGGCCCGATGGACCAGTTACACCCCAGGCGATAGCATCCTCCAGAGAAAGATAGCCGATGTCGTTGGTGCGCTCCTGGAAAATAACATTCCCTGTAAGCAATTGATCGTATTCAGGCAGTTTCTTTCTGAATTCTTTGATGAAATCTTTGACTCTCTTCTGGAAATTTGGGTGAATGTCGAACATCACTCCTCCGGGAACACTGTAGTTGAGGGTCATCCGCGCGCCACAAGTCTCTTCGAAAATATCGAGAATGTGCTCGCGGTCGCGAAGGCCATAAAAGAAAGTTGTTAATGCGCCCATGTCCATACCCATCACACACCACCAAAGTTGATGTGATGCCAGACGGCTTAGTTCGTCAAAGATGGTGCGGATGTATTTTACGCGGTCGGGAACCTCCACCTGAAGTGCATTCTCCACGCAGAGACAGACCGCTTCGTTGTTCATGTGGGCAGACAGGTAATCCATCCGGTCGGTCAGGTGAATAACCTGAGGGTAGGAGAGGGCCTCGCACATTTTTTCGATTCCACTGTGAATGTACCCAACATGAGGCTGAATATGGTGAACCATTTCACCCTCCAAACGGACAAGCAACCTAAGTACCCCGTGCGTTGAGGGGTGCTGAGGCCCCATGTTGACCAGATATTGATCGGTGTGGATCTTATCCGTACTAATGATAATCTCTTTTGTTTCAGACATAAGGTTATCGTTCTACTATTCTTACTTCGTCTTTGTAATCTTTTCTAAGAGGGAATCCCCAGGTATCATCCAGGAATAGTCTGCGCAGATCTGTGTGGTTGTTAAATTTAACCCCCAAAAGATCATACACTTCCCTTTCGTGATATTTGGCTGTCTGCCATACATCGCTAACCGTGTCTACCTTAGGATCGAGGCGGTCAGCAGTATTGACTTTCATGACCACGATATGTCTATGGGCAGTTGATTCGAGGTGGTATACTATCTGCATCGACTCGGGATAATCAACACCTGAGAGGCAAAACAGATAATCGAACGACAACGTGGGCGCATTTTTGAGTTGTACAGATGTTTCGTGCAGATCGGCTGCCTGAACCACTATCTCAACATATTGCTTGCCAAGTTTAACCTCGGCTTTTGAAAACTCGCCCGTAAGGCAAGCTAGAAGTTCTTCGTTTGTCATCTCACTAAAATTCAATTGGTGAAGTGATTGAATGTATGATTGATTTTCCCATCTTCCCGGTTAGCTTCAAGGTTGTGGGGCATTTTTTTTCTGTTTTCTGGAGAAATACCGCTCTCTTCTGATTTTTTTCTGAAGTTGCATCATGCCAAACAACAGTGCTTCCGGTCTGGGTGGACATCCGGGTACGTAAACATCTACCGGGATAACGTGGTCTGCACCTTTAACGATAGCATACGAATTGTAGAAAAACGGTC
This sequence comes from Prolixibacteraceae bacterium, assembly GCA_037140615.1. GTDB lineage: Bacteria > Bacteroidota > Bacteroidia > Bacteroidales > Prolixibacteraceae > CAINVV01. The sequence goes on along the minus strand of JBAXED010000006.1, from coordinate 18,168 downwards.
CGCCGGAAATGGCACATGAACCCATGGCAATAACGTATTTTGGATCGGCAATCTGATCGTACAATCTTTTGAGAACAGGAGCCATTTTGTAATTGATCGATCCCGAGATAATGATCATATCGGCCTGGCGCGGCGTGGCGCGCGCAACCTCCATACCGAATCTAGCCATATCATGCCTGGAGGCGCCTACAGCCATAAATTCAATGGCGCAACAGCGTGTTCCAAAAGTCAAAGGCCAGAGTGAATTGGATCGAGACCAGTTAAGCAGATCGTCTAGTTTGGCAAGGATGATACTTCCTCCTTCATATTCGGCTAAGATTGGAAAATCATTCGCCTCGAACTCTTTTTTACTTTTTACTCCCATTTCAATGCATGTTTTTTCCATCCGTAAAACAATCCCAAACCTAAAATGCCAAAGAAGATCAGAATTTCAACAAAACCGGTCATCCCAACCTCCCTCATTACAGTCGCCCATGGGAAAATAAAGACAGTTTCCACGTCGAAAATGAGAAAGAGAATGGCAAAAAGATAATATCCGACAGTGTACTGGTTCCAGGTTTCTCCGATGGTTTCCATACCGCACTCATAGGGTTCAAATTTTGCCGCAGTAAATGAAGTTGGAGGGACATAACTGGAGAAAACCAGTGCCAATCCTACCAGGGAAATGGCCGTTATAAAGAAAAGTATCAAGGCACTACTTTCCATATGAAATTGTTTTAGGTGTTAATAAGAACTGTTCTAAATAACAGTGTATAAGGAACTTCAATAATCAGCGACAAAAATAGAAATTTATCATTAACGCAACCTTGTGTCTACTAATTAATTTAAAAAGTTATTAAAATATATTAATTACTAGATACAATAAATTGACTTAAAAGGAATTATAAAAGCAGACACAAGAAAAAACCAGATTATAAAGTTTTCAACTGCATAAAGTGCCTAGAGTATTTATAGTGCCGAGAGTGCCTAAAGTTGTTTGAATTTGATGGGAATCCAAAGTTATTGGTTATTGTTCATGAATGTTTGATTTAAAATTTGAAGATTCTATTCCAGAGAAGTTTTTCTGAGCACGTTAGGCACTCTAAGTACTTTAGTCACTCCAGGCACTTTAAATACTTTAGTCATTTTAGCTCACTTCTTACTCATTAAACCGAAACCCAATCCCCCGTACCGTCTCCAAAAACTCATAATCCAGATATTCCGAAAGCTTTTTGCGAATGTTTTTGACGTGGACGTCGATGTAATTGGAGTTGTAGTTTTCTTCGAAGATATCACCCCAGATATGTTCCGAAATTTGAAGCCGCGTGGTTACTTTATTCTTGTTTAAAATCAGGAAACTAAAAATATCGTACTCTTTTTTTGTCAGTAGGATTTCATTGTTGCTAAAGAACGCTTTGCGCTTGTCCAGATCGATCTCTAATCCGCGAATGCGGACAATATTCCCCTTCAACCCATGTTTTCTTCGGGTGACGGCTAAAATTCTTGATTTTAGCTCAATCATCGAAAAGGGTTTCGAAAGGTAGTCGTCGGCTCCCAGATCCAGTCCTTTGATCTTGTCATCGATAGCGGTTCGGGCAGAAAGAATAATAACTGAGGCAGAGCTTTTATTTTTTATTGACTCTTTGAGCAGATCCAGCCCTTCATAATCAGGTAGACCAAGATCCAGCAAAATCAGGTCATATTCATTGGAGAATATTTTGTCAGAGGCAATCCGACCGGTATGGGCCTCATCGCAGACAAATCCTTCCTTCTCCAGAAACCTGCGAATTTCACCAGAAAGAGAGCGTTCATCTTCAACAATTAGGAGGTTCATGTAGTCATCACTTTACTTTGCAAAATCGAACCGAAATTATCAATATCTTGTTCAATATAAAAGTTTGATTTGAATCTTATCGGATGTTTGCGCAAAAAAGCCTGGATTTCGATAAGAAGGGATTTTTTATTACTTGATTTTAAGCGCATTATGAGACTGGAGTTAAAACTTGCATTAATTGGTGCCATTTCAAAAATTGTCATTTTTTTTATCCTGTTTACTATGGTGCAACAGATGATCGATTCGCTCGTTACTCGGCATACGGACAGGGATTTGATGAAGATGAAGGATAAGACCATGTCGATAGTCAAGAAAATTGGCATCAAAACCTATTTGGATGCGGAGCAGGACAGCGCTTTTGCCAGTTATAACATTTTAAAAGACGAGTTTATTTCAATTATTCTTGATCCGTCAGGGAAACCGGAACAACAATCATTTACCGAAGAAGCCAGAATTATTGAGGATGAAGAATTCGATTTTAGAATACTTATCTATAATTTCGAAATTGATAATCAGCAGTATACACTTGAAATTGGAAAAAATATTCAATTGATTTATAGCCTCGATCAAACACTCAAGACCATTTCTCTTTCTATCATTTTGATCGTATTGGTTATTACCATACTTTTTGACCTGGGGATTTACAAGTACTTGCTTCATCCACTCAATCAGAGGATCATTCCAAAGTTGAAAACTGTTGATAATCCTGAAACATTTGAATATTCAGAAATTGACTCATCGACATCAGATTTTGTCTACCTCAATACCACGATCAATGAGCTGATGCACAAGGTAAATGATATACTCAAGAACCAACGAAAGTTTATTGGAGATGTGTCGCATGAGCTTTTTACTCCGATTTCTATCATGCAATCTAAATTGGATAACCTTTTGGTTTCAGGTAAGTTGCCTTTAAAAACGGTCGATATGATTCTGGATCAGCAGAAGCAGCTTGTTAGGCTCCAGCATATTATCAAGGCTTTGTTGCTGATTTCGAGGATTGAAAATGACCAATATGCCAAGAACGATACGGTTAACCTTCATGAATTGGCAGAAGAGATTATTACAAATATTGAGGAACGGGCTCAAATCTCTGATATTATCATCGAAAACAGGATTCAACAAGAAGTCAACCTAACGGAGGTAAATAAGTATCTGATCTATATTTTGTTGTTTAATCTGGTTAGCAATGCGATTAAATACAACAAATCGGGAGGTTTTGTTGCCATTTATCATGAAGAGGATGACTGTGGATTCCAAATTGTCGTGGAGGACAATGGCATTGGCATAGAAGCCGAAAATCTAGGGATTATTTTTAACCGATTTAAACGGATGGATGCCAACAAAGAGGAAGGACAGGGGTTGGGATTATCCATCGTCAACAGTATCGCATCATTTCATGAGGCAAAAATTGAAGTGAAGTCAAGAATCGGAGAAGGTTCGCAGTTTAAAATTTGTTTTCTGTTAAAAAACGTTAATTCGTAATTTGGTTTCATTTCTTCATGATTCCTTCATAATTGAGAACGTAGTTTTGACATGTAAACATTTAAAAAATATTAGATATGAAAAAGTTAGCTATGTTGTTGAGTTTTGCTTTAATCTTGGGTGTTGTTACTGCCAATGCACAGGCTCCAAAGAAAGAAGTTAAGAAAAAAGCGCCTGCAAAAACTGAAGCAGCAGCTCCAAAGAAAGAAGTTAAGCCTGCCGCAAAACCAGCAGCTCCTAAAAAAGATGCTAAACCAGCAGCAGCTCCTGTAAAGAAATAAGTTCTTCGTGGTGATTAAAATGAAACCGTTGGAATATTCCAGCGGTTTTTTTTGTTCTTTATTATTCTGTGGGGTTGTTGCTATTCAGTCATAATACCAGGCAACCCAGGCAATATCTTCGGTCTTTAAAATAGTTTTTCGTATTTTCGGCCTCGAAATCGGCTATTTATATTTCTAATCATCTGGAGACCAAATCATTTTAAGTTTAATGGATTATAGCAAAGGGATATTTCAGCGGACGGAGTTACTTCTGGGAAAAGATCGGTTGGCGAAAGTCATGTCCAAAAATGTCATCATTTTCGGAATTGGAGGTGTCGGGAGCTGGTGCGCTGAGAGCCTTGTGAGAAGTGGGATACAGCGGCTAACCATCGTCGATTCGGATAGAATCTGCATGACAAACATCAACAGGCAATTGCATGCAACCATGCTGACAGTTGGAGATGTCAAAACTGAGGCATTGAAGAACCGTTTGCTGGAGATCAATCCTTCCGCTCAAATCCAGGCCATCCAAAAGATTTACAACAAAGACAACCACGATTTTTTTGAACTTGAGCAGTACGACTTCATCATTGATGCCATTGACAGTCTTGGAAACAAAACACATCTCATCAGACAGGCTACGAAAACAGATGCTGTTTTTCTCTCTTCGATGGGGGCTTCACTAAAGATGGATCCCACCAAGATTCGGGTAACAGAATTTTGGCAGGTAATCAGATGTCCGTTGGCAGCAAAAATCAGAAAAATGATCCGAAAAGGTGATTTGCCGGCTAAGAAGTTCATGTGTGTTTATAGTGAAGAACTTCTTGAAAACTTCGGAAGCGGCTCTTCCTGTGGTACAGAAAAATGCCTGTGTCCCAAAAATATAACCGGCCAGGGCGATCCTGAGCTGGCAGATCATGAGTGGTGCAGCCAGAAAGCCGTTATTAACGGAACCATCGCACACATCACTGCCATTTATGGATTCACACTGGCCGGGCTGGTCATCCAGCATATTTATAACGAGCAGTAGTTTCTACTCTGCAAATTCAAATGAAGAGACTTTAACGCTAACTGGTGTTGTATTTCTCAGGTTGTCATTGATTGGACAACGATTTTCCACCTCTTTCAACCATTTGTCAATCGACTGCTGATCGGCATCAGTATCCAGGCTGATGTTAACACGAATGTCTTTGAATCCGGCCCTGTCATCGTTCGACTGACCAAATAGCCTGGCAGGATTGATATCACCGTCCACTTCAATAGCCAGTTTTTTTATCTCAAGGCCGAATTCTTTGGCTACCAGATGTGCCACAACGTTTAGACATCCAGCGTAACCTGCCAACAAATACTCTACCGGATTTGGACCATGATCAGTACCTCCCAGTTCAGCTGGTTCATCGACGATTAATTTAAAGTTTCTGGCTTTGGCCACGAATTTTGTGGGGTTCTCATTGCCCCCATTGATTGAAAAGTTTAAAAGTCCCATTTTATTTGTTTTTAATGATTTGTAATTGTTTAATAAGTCAAAGATGAGGTTCAGGGCATACTTATACAATACCTGTTATGATGTATTTAGCGTACCCTATGCAAGGTATTTTTCGAGAAATTTTATCTTTTATTGGTTTTTAAGCTTCAAACTAGTAAAATTGTATACTCAATTATTTACAAACTCTTTCGATGATAGTCATCCGTTCAATTCAACCTTCCGACAACGAAATTCTTGCAACCATTATCAGGTCTACACTGGAGGAGTTTCAGGCAAATCATCCGGGAACGGTCTATTTTGATCCGACGACCGACCACTTATTTGAGCTTTTTCGTGCCTCTCGTTCCCACTATTTCGTCGCTGAGATAGATGGTAAGATTGTTGGTGGAGGAGGAATTTTTCCTACTCCGGGATTGCCGGAGGATACTTGTGAACTTGTAAAAATGTATCTGATTCCTGAAGCGAGAGGGATTGGCCTTGGCAGAAGTATGGTTGAGAAATGCATGGATACAGCCCGGGAAACGGGTTTTAAAAGAATTTACCTTGAGTCGATGCCGGAGCTGAGGCAGGCATTAAGAACATATGAAAAGCTTGGCTTTACTTATCTATGTTCACCTATGGGCAATACCGGCCATTTTGGGTGCGATCTTCATATGATCAAGGATCTGTGAAGTATCCTTTTGATAATTAAGGTTTAGGATTACCCACCAATGACCTGATGAATTCCCGATCAGGGTCAATTTTGGTGTTCCCTTCTTCCACAAATGCCTTAAAAGAGAACTGATTACTTTTCAAAGCCGTTAGAACCAGATCGTCTGGAGATATGGTATAGCGTTCCATGGTATAACGGATCCTCCATTCAATATAATCATACGTTAAATAGACCAATTCAGTGCAAGTAATTGCTTCTGGAGATTCTATGTCAAAATTGAAATCATAGCTTTTGGTCAGCTGTTTTCTGATGTTAAAAAGAATATTTCGCTTTTGCTTTCTGGTGAGATTTTCAGGTCTCATCACTAGAAATACCTCACCATCTGCAAACTCTTTCAGCGTGCTGATTTGCAGGCCACTTCTCAGCACCTCTACCATTCCAACTCCATCTTTGCGATGCTTTTCAAATGGTTTTATGAGGTACCGTTCAACGAAATTATTTCCAAGCCAAATACCCACATGTCCAAAATAGCCGGGTATAAATTTGTTGGTCAGATGATTGGGTGATCTCATGAGAACCAGATCAAAAGGGCGAAGAAATGGCTGAAGGTTAGATGCATTTTTTTCTGGATTTGAGTCATGATGGAAAATCCCAACGGCATTTCCAAACAGATAACTGGCTACATAAGCAGACCCATAATAAAAGGAATGAATCCTGTCATTATTTTTAAATAATCTGTGAGTCAAGGATTTCCAACAGTTTGTGGTTGGTAATCTTTTTAACAGGCTATCGGATAGCTGCGACTTATTTACATTGAACTGATCAACCAGCTTCTTCCTGATAGAATAGGAGTACAAGAAATTCCTGCTTTTTTGCAGAATATGTTTTGGGATGTTGTTTCCTGAATCTCCACGGTTCAATGTTCGCCTGACAAACTTATTCCTCTGATAGCTGTACTCGTAGTCGGCAGCTGAAGACAACAATTCAAGTGTAGCCAAATATTGATCATTACTTAAATGATCTTTAACTATAGGTTTGTTTTGGAGTGTACATTGATAATCCCTATCGTCATTAAGCTGATTTCCGAAATTGGTGTAGAGGTAGTTGATATCCAATGCTTTCAGAGACCGCTTTTGCTTTTTTACTGCCGAGATAACTCTAAGAAGGCTGTCTGCAGCTGCAAGTTTCGCCTTTTTACCATGATCGGATTCAAAAATTCGGTTGGCAGAAACTTGCTCACAATTGGTCGGTCCGAGGTAATTGTTTCGGATGGAAACACATGAAAAACAAGTTATTAGAAGGGTTAATATGGTTAAGGCGCGCACGCTGAAATGAGATTATTTTGGTATAAATGTATTTGAATAATATCCTCGGTCAAATATAATATTCAATGTTATCAATCCAACCAGCTTTTATAGCATGAATAATCAATTCAGAAGCATTTGATACACCTATCTTTTTGAAGATGTTCTTCCTATGGGTACTAACTGTATGATTGCTGATGATTCGCTTGGTAGCGATCTCTTTGGTAGTAAGCCCATTGGCGATCATTCTTACTATTTCTATTTCAGAAAGTGTAAGGGTTTTCGGTTCTTCCGGCGAAAATTTGTTTTCGCTGAGTTCAAGGTATAGGTCTAATATTTCGTCTGAATAGAATTTTTTCCCCTTTGCTGTAGCTTGAATCGCTGACAACAGTTCTTCCTTATCCACATTTTTGTATGCGATGTTTTTTATGCCAATTTTTGATAGCCATAAAAATTCATTCTTGCTCACCGAATTGGTCAAAACAAGTACTTTTATAAGGGGATACAATTCTTTTATCGTTTTCAGGTCATCGATATTGTGGTAGTCAATGGTCGCAATATCGGTGATTAAGATAGAATCACGGTGAGTGCCAATCAAATTGAAAAGTTCAGTTCTGGATTCCACAACGCCTGAAAGAGTATACCTTTCGTCGTTCAATATCAAATTTCTGAGTGTCTCAGTAACCAAAAATTGAGAATCAGCAATTAGAACGTGATCGGGATTATTCATATTCGAGGCTATTGTTCAACAATGTGATAGCAAAACTACTTCTTTTGTTGAGATTTAAAACTGTTAAAGGAGGTCTTACACAGGCTGTATTTTCTTTGGGCCGATTACGATGCCATATTTGGCAAGTTTCTCTAACAATAGCTCCTTTTTTACCGGCTTCGTGATAAATTCATCGCATCCGGCATCAAATGCGCGGAGTTTGTCATCAGCTCCGGAATAAGCTGATAGAGCCAAAGCCGGCAAATCTTTTCGAAATGTTTTTATCTCTTTAATTGCTTGGTAACCATCTAATAATGGCATCTTTAGGTCAGCCAGAAAGGCACAAATTTCGGGATGTGCTTTACACAACTCGATCGCCTCAACTCCATTTTTGGCGCGAATGATCCGGGTCAGTTTATCTTTGAGCAGTATATTCAGATAAGTAAAATTAATCTCATCGTCTTCAGCTATAAGGATAGTTTTGATACTATTGTCGGACTGCTCAGGCACTACTTCTTTTATAAATGGCTCTGCTGTTTGTTGAATGGGAATGGTAAAGAAGAAAGTGGATCCCTTTAATTCTTCTGATTCCACCCAGATGGTACCACCCAGAAGTTCTGTCAGACCTTTTGCGATGGATAAGCCAAGTCCGCAACCTTCGTAAATTCTGGTGTAGGAGTTATCTTCCTGAAAGAATCTGTTAAAAATTAATTTCTTACTTTCTTCTGAAATACCTTTGCCCGTATCTTTTACGTAGAATAGGAAATCTCTTTCCTTGACTTTGCATCCAAGCGTTATACTTCCTGTCATGGTAAATTTTAGGGCATTATCCATGAGGTTTTTCAGAATTTTGTGAATCAATTCGCTGTCTGTATGAATCTTAATTTCAGGGATTGTTTCAGGTAGTTCAGTAATAAGTTGAATTTTCTTTTCCTTGCAAAATGTTTCGAAATACCTCTCCACTTCATTAATAACCATGCTTGGATAAAAATCCTTTGTATCAATTTCCTGGTTACCAGATGATATCATGGAAATTTCCAGGAAATTAGTAACGGTTTTAATTAGTCGATCGCTGCTTTCATTAAGGATGTATAAATATTTCATTTTTTCCTCTTCTTGCAGGTCCGGATCAGCCAAAATCTGGCTAAATCCCAATATCCCATTAAGCGGGGTTCTTATTTCGTGGGAGATATTGTTGATAAAGGAGGTTTTTAGTTTATCACTGGCTTCGGCTTTTTCTTTGGCCGCTTTTAGTTCGATGTTACTTGTCATTAACTCCTGGGTACGTTCCTTAACTTTTTCGTCCAGAATTTTGTTTTGGTTCTTCAATTCCTGCTTGAGGTAACTAGAGAAAAGTAGATTTTTGATGCGCAAACCTACTTCCAGTAAATCGAATGGTTTGGTTAGAAAATCACTTGCCCCATTTGACAATGCTTTCAGCTTGGTTTCGTTTGTAATATCCGCGGTTAGCACAACTATTGGGAGGAACGACTTTTCGTGATCGAGTTTCTTTAACTGATCCATCACCTCAAAGCCACTAAGCCAGGGCATGGTTAAATCGAGCAATATCAAATCAGGCTGAAAGGTATTGTACAAGGAGACAACATTTCTGGGATCCGTTGTGGTCTTGATATGAACGTAGCCCTGCATTTCCAGAAATCCTTCAAGCACATCTATATTGGCCTCCTGATCATCTACGATTAGGATATTGGCCTTTTTAAAAGAAGCATCAATCATTGTACATTATTTTGATAAAAGGTTAGGTATCAAAAAGATTATTATTTCAAAAAAATCAAATAACATATTCATCAATTATTTTCAAGAGAATATTTAAATCCAAAGGTTTTGTGATGTATCTTTTAGAACCGGCTGCCATCAATCTTTCAATTTGCATAGGCATGGCATCAGCACTAATGATTACAACCGGAATATCTTTCGTCAGGTCATTTGATTGCAATATTTTAAGTACCTCACTTCCGTGGATATCAGGCAGGTTAAGATCAAGCAATATTAAACTTGGCTGATATTCAACAGCCAGAGGAAGTGCTTTTTTTCCAAGCATTTCAGTAATAAGCCGGATGCCTGAGCGTTGCGATAAAATTATTTCCCGAACCAGTTCAATATTTGAACTATTGTCTTCTATGTACAGAATGGTCCCAGATTTATTTTCTAAACTTTGGTCCAGTCCTTCCAATATATTTTTATTCCTTATCCTTCCTGTTACATCTTCGCTTAATGGAAATTCCACCCAAAATGTACTTCCAATTCCAGGTTCACTTTCTACTCCAATCTCTCCTTCCATCGCATCAACAAGTTTTTTAACAACCGACAATCCCAGGCCGGTTCCCTCCGTTTCTGTTTTTTCTGCACCAATGCGTTCAAATGGGTTAAAAAGTTTGGGGAGATATTCAGCTGCAATTCCCAGACCGGTGTCTTTAACAGAAATTCTTACTTGTGGTATTTTCGATTTATTTTGTGGAATGAGGCTCACTTCAATTGTTGCTATCCCTCCTGGTTTGTTATATTTGATGGCATTGTTGATCAAGTTGAGAATAATTTGTTTTAGTCGCTGTTTATCTGACTTTAGAAACAGATGGTTGTTTTCGGATTCCACGAATTCAATTTTTATCTGGCGCTTTTTTGCTTGTTCACTGACAAGTTCCATCATTTCATGAATCACGCCGAAAACTTGGACAGGCTCCAATGAAAGTGACAGATGACCTGCTTCAATGCGTGAAATATCAAGGACTTCGTTGATCAGATCCAACAAGTGTTTTCCACTGCGCATGATATGCTTTACACCTTTCTTCTGCCCCGGATTTAAATCCCCCAAATCGAGTAGTTGGGCAAAACCCAAAATTGAATTCATCGGAGTTCTTAACTCATGGCTCATCCTGGATAAGAATTCGCTTTTAGCCATGTTTGCCCGCTCGGATTCCAATCTGGCCTTCATGATTTCGTCTTCTGCTTTTTTGCGGTCTTCAATTTCTTTGACCAGGCTAAGGTTCGTTTCAGCTAGCTGTTCAGTTCGCTGTTGTATCTTTAATTCCAGATTTTCATTTAGCTCCCTGATCTCCTGTTCGGATTGTTTGCGGGGAGTGATGTCCAGTTTAACTGCCAGGTAATTGGTTACTTTTCCTGACTCATCATGAATAGGGGATATAGAGATATTTTCCCAGTATAACTCTCCGTTTTTCTTCTTATTGATCCATTCACCGTGCCATTCTTTTTCCTGGGTAATGGTTTCCCAAAGTTCCTTGTAAACAGAATCACTCGTTTTTCCGGATTTTAGAATTTTTGTCTTTCGACCCAAAACTTCCTCAAAGCTGTAGCCTGTTGTCTCTTCAAAGGCTGGATTAACATATTCAATATTTGAATCAAGATCAGTAATGACAATCGAAACGGGACTTTGTTCTACCGCTTGCGATAATCTCTTGATTTGAATTTCCTTAAGTTTTTTATCTGAAATATCCCGCACAAAAGTCATCACCCTACTGTTAGTCATGGGAACAAGTCTTACTTCAATGTATGAGGTTATACTGTCTTGTTGGCCTGAAAATTCGTAGGTAACTCCGATCTTGTCTTTCAGGCACTCCTCAATCTTTCGAAGATGCAGATTGGCTGTTTTTGAGTCAAAAATATCTTTCAGGTTCATTCCAACAATTTCATTGTCCGGAATGGTCAACTGGTTCGGGATCGAACTGTAATATTCCAAATATGTGCCATCACTGGCTGTTATAAAGATCTTATCCGGGAGCGCGTTGATGATGGCCGATAAGCGATCATTTTGCTCTTTTATTTTTTCTTCAGCAAGTATTCGTTCAGTGACGTTATTGTCTGCGCCCCGATATCCAATTAGGTTGTTCTTGTCATCCATGAATGGGACTCCGTTTGTAGAAACCCAAATTTGTTGACCGTCCTTGGTAATGACAGGATTGATAAAATTATGGAAGCTCTCCTTTCTGGAAAACGATTGCAGTCCAATCTCTTTGAATTCATCCTTTCCATCTTCAGGGTGTAAATCATAGAAGTGAAACTTTCCAATAAGATCGCACTGTTTGTGGCCCCATACTTTTTCTGCCATTGGGCTTACATAAGTGTATAATCCTTTATTATCGACCTTCCATATGACAGTTTGGCTTTGTTCAGTTACCTGGCTAAAGCGTTCTTCACTTAAAAGCAATGCTTCCTCAGTCTTTTTTCGTTCAGTGATATCTTCTTTAATGGCAAGATAACTTGTTATTTTTCCATTGACATCCGTAATTGGCGAGATGGTAGATGATTCCCAGTAAAGCTCACCGTTTTTTCTTTTGTTATGAAAAATTCCGTGCCAATTATTTCCTGAAGTGATCGTATTCCAAAGTACATTATACTCTTCAGTTGTGGTTTCGCCAGATTTTAAGACTCTTGGATTTTGACCGCTCAGTTCATCAAGGATGTAGCCTGTTGTTTCGCAGGCCATTGTGTTAGCATATTCGATATTCCCTTCGATATTTGTAATTACAATACTTACCGGGCTCTGCTCAATTGCGCGCAAAAGTTTCTTTTTCTCCTCCTCAGCCAGCTTTCTTTCAGTTATATCAACCAGGGTTCCATAACCTCCACCAAAACGCCCATTCTCAAACATGACTTTCGTGGAGAATCTGATCCAATGAGTTTTCCCTGTTTTAGAGATAATTTCGTAATCATTTACTGTTTCACCTTTTACACTAAGCTCTAAAAATCTTTGTGCCAGATACCCGGAATCTTTGTCTATAAAGTTGAGAAATGATTTACCAATTAGATCCTGCTGTGTAAAGCCTATCAGTTTTTCAATCGATGGACTGATATAATTGATGACTCCCTCGCCATTTATCTCGTACACTACATCTATGATATTTTCAATCAAATTGCGGTATTTGAGCTCACTCTTTAACAACGAATTTTTTACCCGATCCTTCTCAATATAATTGCTTAATCGCCCGGAAATGGAAAGAAGCAGTTCATTTTCCTCATTTATAAATGGCTCATTTGGGTCAACACGATCGTTCTCCAGGTAACCTACAGAGACAATGCCGATTTTTTCACCTTGGAGAATAATATCAGTTTGTTGTTTCCACTTAGTAAGTTCAAATTTCTCAGTTGCAAATATTGTTTCACCAACCTGAATCATGGCCTCAGCAACTTTTTGAAATTGCCATGCGTCAGGAAGTATTTTCACAATTCTGGTTAACACCTCATCAATCAAATAGTCACGGTTACCGAGGATTTCAGTTAGCTGGTTGTGGCATCGTAATTCTTTGATTCTTTCTGAAAGTAAAAATTCACTGGATTCAAGATCCTTTCTAGTGTTTTTGTAAAGTAAATCCAGGGAGGTATTTGACAGTTCTAATGTTTGAAGTGCCTTAATGAGCTCTTCTGTGGTCTTATTCTTATAGTCCATTAAATAAGTTTAAGTGTAATGTTTAGGGATTCAGTAAAATCTCACAAATACAAGAAAATAAATTTTTATTTGGCATGAACAGCCATTAGCCCATAATTTTTCTTCAGATATAACACGAGATGAGATAGAAATGTTTGACAATTCATGATTTTTTCACATCATAACCGAACACTATTTTATCTAAATTTGGGAAAGTGAAATAATTACCATGGATAAAAAGATTTTATATTTCGTTTTCTCTGCAATTGCTATGTGCTTAACCTCCTGTGAGAATGACGACAAGGTCAAGGATATCTCAAGGGATGGAGCCATCGAGACGATCATGAACGTTGAGCATCTTAATGCTAAACAGGATGTTATCAAGACAACCCATAAAATCTGGGTAAATAGTGTGCTTGTGAAAACTGCCGTTCATACGGATACTATCCCAAGTTTGGGAATCATGAAAACAGAGACTGCTATCACTGAGGATGTGAGCAAAGAGATCGATGTGAAAAAGGATTATGAATTTTACATCACAGTTAAGTAACAAAAAATGAAGAAATCAGGTTACATTAAACTGGTTCTAATTGCCACTGCGCTTTCCGCCTGCAGCCAAAATAAGACCGAAAGGCAAAAATCTGTCTACATGCGTTCAGACACAACAGCATCTTATTCCAGGACGCATGGAATGGGTATGCTTGGATATTATTATGCATTCCGGCCGTATGGGATGTATGGTGCAGGAGCGGGTTTTGCCCGGACAGGTTACTATTCCGGTGCCATTAACAAGGGCTCGAATATCGGCACCAATAGCGCAAAAGGGACTGCCGTCAGGGGCGGATTTGGAACTAGCGTCCGAAGTTCAGCCTCTTAAACTTCACTTATGAAAAGACACAACATTACTCCCAGAGCAGGCTGGCAGCAAAAAGTAGAGGAGATCGGTTTCGATTTTCATTCTTTGGAATCTCCATATTGGGACGAATCGGCCTACTATGAATTTTCCATGCAGGAGATAGATACCCTGGAAAAGGCTACGAATGATTTGTGGGAGCTCTCCCTAAGTGCTGTTCAATACGTTATTGACAACAAGTTGTACCGTCATTTCCATATCCCCGAATGGTTTATCCCTCACATCGAGGAGAGCTGGAACAACGATGCCCCGGCCATTTACGGACGATTTGATTTCGCATTTAAAGACGGAAAGCCAAAACTGCTTGAATTCAATGCCGATACGCCAACCTCACTGTTTGAAGCCTCTGTCGTGCAGTGGCATTGGCTGCAGGATTTTAATCCGGGCAGCGATCAGTTTAATTCCATTCATGAGAAACTTATCGCCTATTGGAGCTATCTGAAGGAGTTCCTTCATCCGGGCTACCTTCATTTTACGACTGCCAGGGACTCTGCCGAAGATCTTACGACAACAGAATACCTCCGCGATTGCGCCATTCAGGCCGGACTGGAGACCAAATTTTTATATCTGGACGAGATTGGCTGGGACACTACTTTCCCTCAATTTTTGGATCTTGAGGACCAGATTATCCGCAATATTTTCAAACTGTACCCATACGAATGGCTTGTCGACGAAGACTTTGGTAAGAACATCATGAAAGATCGCTCTAAAACATTCTGGATTGAACCAAGCTGGAAAATGATCCTCTCCAGCAAGGCGATTCTGCCAATTTTGTGGAAGCTGAATTATGGCCACGATAATTTGCTGGAATCCTATTTCGAGGAAGACAAAGAACTGGCTGGCTCCAGTTTTGCAAAAAAGCCGATTCTTTCCCGCGAAGGAGCCAATATTCAATTGATGAGCAAGGGGAATTTGATCGCTGAAACATCCGGCGAATACGGCGAAGAAGGATTCATCTACCAGGCTCTATGTACACTTCCTGAATTCGATGGACGTTATCCGCTGATTGGCAGCTGGATCGTCGGACAGGAATCTGCCGGCATGGGTATCAGAGAGAGCAAAAGTCTGATTACTGACAATACCAGCAGATTCGTTCCGCACCTTATTCTGTGATTTTACTACTAAATGCAATATATCACCCAATTAGCCAGTCATAAAAGAAAGTGCATTTTGCTTTTCTGCTTCCTGGGATGGTGCTTAAGCGTGCTTCAGGCGAAGGCCTTGAATTCTTCCGCTGAAGATTCAGTTAAAACCAATGCACAACAGCTCAGGGTCTATACCACCGAAAGGCTCAGTACCGCCAGACCGGTTATCGATGGTGTTTTGGATGATACCTGTTGGAAAACAGGAACCTGGGCTGGTGATTTTATCCAATTTATTCCCAATGAAGGCGGAAAACCAAGCCAGCAAACTTTTGTCAAGGTTTTATATGACGACAAAAGTATGTATGTGGCCATACGTGCCATGGAAACTGAACCCGGCAAAATTATTCGGAAAGCAGGCAGAAGAGATGAATTGACCGGCGACATGGTTGGAATAAATTTTGATAGTTACCACGATCACCGTACAGGATTTGAGTTTGACATGAGTGCTGCCGGACAGAAACTCGATCTCATCCTAACCAATCCAATGTTGTGGGATTTGAATTGGAACGCTGTATGGTATGGAAAAGTCGCGATGGAGGATTCAGCCTGGACAACAGAGATGGAGATTCCGTTGAGCCAGTTGAGATACAGCAATCAAAACGAACAAGTTTGGGGGATGCATGTGTGGCGTTGGATCGACCGTTTGCAGGAGGAGAGCGATTGGGAGAGGCAATCACTTACCGGTCCAGGAGTGCTCTATCTTTTCGGCGAACTCAGGGGAATCAAAGGATTGAAAAAATCGCAACGAATAGAGCTCATGCCATATGCACTTGGCGAATTAAGGACTTTTCGGAAAGAGCCGGGAAATCCATTTGCCAGCAGTGGTCGGCGACTAATGGGTAATTTCGGATTGGATGCCAAAATTGGAGTCGGGAGTAATTTTACGGTAGATATGACGGTAAATCCGGATTTCGGTCAGGTGGAATCTGATCCATCGGTTATGAATCTGACAGCCTTTGAGACTTTTTACGAAGAAAAGCGCCCATTTTTTCTGGAAGGCAAGAGTATTTTTAGTTTTGACATGGATGATGCTACGTTATTTTACAGCCGGCGTATCGGCCATGCACCTTCTTATCATCCGGCATTAAAGGACCAGGAATACATCAAGCAGCCAGATAATACCACCATTTTAAGTGCCGTAAAATTTAGCGGAAAAACAGCCAAGGGCTTGTCACTTGGGGTTCTCCAAAGTTTTACCGCCAACGAGAAGGCAACAATCAATTCTCCGGCAGGCGACAGGCAAATTGGCGTCGAACCTTTTACAAGCTATGCTGTCGCCAGAGTTCAGCAGGATTTTAACCAAAGCAATACCCTGCTGGGTGGAATTTTTACCTCCACAAACCGGAATATTAATAATCCGGAACTAAATTTTCTCAACAGGGGCGCCTATACCGGCGGACTCGATTTAAAGCATTTTTGGAAGGACAAGGAGTATTTCCTTGAGGCAAAAATGATTGGCAGCAATATTCTGGGAGATGTGAACGCCATCAGCAACCTACAGCTATCGTCGGCACGTTATTTTCAGCGGCCCGACGCGAGCCACCTCGAATTTGATCCAACGCTAACGGCACTTTCTGGCCATGGCGGAAAGGTTAAGATTGGCAAAGGAAGCAAAGGATTGTGGCGGTTTTCCACAGAAATGAGTTGGCGTTCTCCCGGACTGGATCTGAACGATCTGGGTTACCTTCAGACCGCAGATTTAATTCGTCAGAAGAATACCCTTTCCTATTTTATCAACAAGCCCATTTCCATTTTCCGGACTTATTCCATTGGTGCCGAGCAAGGCAACAACTGGGATTTTGGACGTCAATATCTGTCATCGGATTTTGGTTTAAATGTTTCTGCTGATTTTAAAAACAAATGGAGCCTCCTCTCCATTCTGAAATACAAGAATGAAGGCATCGATAATCAGATTCTTCGTGGAGGCTACGCGATGCTCGTTCCTTCCAACTGGACGGAATCTTTGATGTTGCGCACCGATCAGTCTAAAAGGGTGAACGTAAACTTTTCGACCATTGCCTCCATTTCAGGTGATCATTCCTATAATTTCAATGAATATTCGGCCGGATTAACTGTTCGTCCGATCAACAACCTATTGTTTTCCATGAATGTCTTGTATTCGGCCAAAGATGACAAACTGCAATATGTCGACGAAAAGGAGTATCTTTCAGAAAGCAGGTATATTCTTGGTGAGATATACCAGGAAACAGTGGGATTGACCTTTCGCGTTGACTACAATATCACCCCCGAAATTTCTTTTCAATACTATGGAAGCCCATTTGCAACCTATGGTCAGTATGGAGATTTTAAAATCATCACCAATGCGCGGTCCGATAAGTTTGGCGACCGTTTCAAAATGCTGAATAGCCTGATACTTGTTAACGGAGAGACTTATCAGGTCGATGAGAACAATGATCAAAAGACGGATTACAATTTTAAAAAGCCTGATTTTAATTTCAATCAATTCAGATCAAATCTGGTTTTTCGATGGGAATACAAACCCGGTTCCCAGCTTTTTGTGGTATGGTCGAACGAACGCACCGACTGGCTAAATCCTGGCAACGAGCCTTTAGCCAACGCTCCCAGCCGATTGTCAGACGCTGCGCCAAATAATATATTCCTGATTAAACTAAACTATTGGTTCTCTATGTGAGGCCTTTAATTTGATATAATAAGACTTGCTATTTTAAAATAATACCACATTACAGATGAAGAATCTATTATTGCTTCTATTGATTGTTTGCACCGGATTAACACTTTCTGCCCAGGATCAGGGACCGATTCCCAAAATCAGTAAACAGATGGCCGACTATTTTACGGCCTTCCCGAAGGAGAAAGTATTTGTTGCCACGGATAAAAATATTTATAAACCCGGTGAAACAGTCTGGTTTCGGGCGTTTGTGACCGATTGGAACCATCAGCCGGCAGTTGGAGAAAATGGCGAATTGTTTGTAAAACTCTATGATCTGAAAGGCAAATCAGAGGTTCAGGAACTTTATA
>JBAXED010000005.1:0-72808 GCA_037140615.1 Prolixibacteraceae bacterium | reverse complement strand
AATGGTTAATGGTTAATGGTTAATGGTTAATGGTTAATGATAGGAACTTAGCAATCATGATTCTAGCATCGTAAATCATAGCATTGCAAGCTAATTTTCGGGGTCCCTGTCATTAACCATTTATCATTAACCATTAACCATTTATTTCTACATTTGTGCGTAAATTAAAAAGATCAACAATAAGATGATAATAGCATTGGCCGACTTGTTCCCGGCGGTTCTTCAGCGTCCCAAAAGGACCCTGGTGGTAGTGAGCGCCAACGATAGCCACTCCGTTGAAGCAGCCTACAACGCTGTAAAGGGAGGATTGATCCATGCGGTACTGATTGGAGATGAAAAGCTAATCGGAAAGATTTGTGCCGATGAAAAATTCGATACATCACTATTTACGGTTATACATCAACCGGATGACCGGTTAGCAGCGACGTTGGCTGTTCAGATGATCCGGCAGAAGGAGGGGGATATTCTGATGAAAGGCCTGATCTCTACCGATAAATTTATCAAAGCCATCCTCGATAAGGAAAAGGGGCTGATGGAGCCAGGAAATGTTTTGAGTCATGTGACTGTCATTCAGAATCCCAACTACTATAAACTCATGGTGGTCAGTGATGTGGCGGTATTGCCATTGCCCGACCTGGGTCAGAAAGTTCAGTTGATCAGGTACATGGTCAAGACTGCCAATGCTCTTGGGAATGCTTGTCCAAAAGTAGCGGTGATAGCTCCAAGCGAGCAACTATTGATGCAACTTGAGTCATCCAAAGATGCCGCGATGCTTGCCAAAATGGGCGATCGAGGCCAGATTACTGGATGTCTCATCGACGGTCCGCTGGCACTGGATATCGCCATAGACAAGGAGTCGGCCACCATCAAAGGAATCAAAGGGGAGGTGGCCGGAGATGCCGATTGCCTGCTATTTCCCAATTTGGATGCCGGCAATGTATTCTATAAAACCAACATGAAATTGGCCAAGGCTGAATCTGCCGCCATGCTGGTCGGGGCCAAAGTACCGGTGGTACTCACTTCGCGAGGTGATTCCACGTTGACCAAACAGTATTCTATCGCATTAGCTTCTCTTGTTTCCTAAAAAAATAATTATTCATGGATAGTTCGGATCTTGTCAGAATATTGGTGATTAACCCAGGTTCAACCACCACAAAGATTGCTATTTACGAGAATTCTATCTGTATTTTCCTCAAGACTTTGCATCATTCCATTGAGGACCTCTCTGCTTATACTACAATTGCTGACCAATATGCCTTCCGCAGAAAAAGCATCATGCACCAGTTGGATATGGAGGGAATGTCGCTGGATGAGATCCATGTGGTGATAGGCCGCGGTGGATTGACTTATCCGCTCGAGTCGGGTGTCTACCACATCAACGAACTGATGGTTCAACATTGCAGGGAAGGAGTGATGGGCATCCATGCTTCCAACCTCGGTTCGATGATTGCCTTCGATATTGCACAAGAGCATCCGGGCATGATGGCCTTGATTGCCGATCCTGTGGTTACCGACGAAATGGATGGAATTGCCAGGGTCTCGGGTCATCCGTTGTTTACCCGGCGGTCCATTTTTCATGCATTGAACCAGAAAGCAGTAGCCCGCCAGCACGCAATGAAAGTTGGTCAGCCGTACGAAGATCTCGATTTGATTGTTGTCCACCTGGGTGGCGGTATCTCGGTAGGTGTTCACCAGCATGGAAGGGTTGTTGACGTCAATAATGCGCTCGATGGCGAGGGTCCTTTTTCACCTGAACGAAGCGGTTCACTGCCTGTGGGTGATCTGGTAAAGCTTTGTTTCAGCGGGAAATACAATTACCAGGAGGTGATGAATATGATATCGGGCAATGGCGGTTACGTCGCTTATCTGGGTACGAACGATGCCCGGGAGGTTGAACTGGCCGTCAGGCGTGGCGACGAAAAGGCCACCTTTTACCATGAGGCGATGGCCTATCAGATCGCCAAATACATCGGTGAGATGGCCACAGTCCTGAAGGGCAAAATCGACGGCATTCTAATTACAGGAGGGATTGCTTTCGACCGAAGGCTCATGTCACTGATCCGTGAAAGGGTTGAATTTATTGCGCCAGTGTCTGTTTATGCAGGACAGGATGAGCTCAAAGCGCTTGCCATGAATGCGCTGATGGTGGCCAGGGGCGAGGTGGAAGCGAGAGTTTATGATGGAAGTAATTTGCGTTAAAAAGAAGTGACTAAAGTGACTAAAGTGAACTAAAGTGACTAAAGTACTTACGATATAATCTTGATTTGATCATTGAATGCAAGAATAAATTTGCACTTAATTGGGAGTCCCAACTTTAGTCACTTTAGTCACTTTAGTCACTTTAGTCACTTTAGTTCACTTATTAAACGTATGAAAAAAATGAAATTAACCTTCCTTGCAACCCTACTTCTCTGCTTCTCGGCCTCCTTGGTGGCCCAGACATTTGTTGCCAATTACGACGAATCAAAAATGCCTGCCTATACGCTGCCTGATCCGCTGGTTTTTAACAACGGATTGCCGGTAAAAAGCAAGAGTGACTGGAAAATGAGACGCATTGAATTGGTCAATCTGTTCGAAAATGTTGAATATGGGACGACACCTGTCGGGAATGTCCGCATGTCGTCGGTGTTGCTATCTGAAAATCTGAATGCTTTTGATGGTAAGGCTATCAGGAGGGAAGTTCAGTTAAAACTCGAAAGGGATGGGGCAGAAGTATTGATGAATGTCTTGCTTTATCTTCCAAAATCAGTTAAGCCTGTACCACTTATTGTGGGATACAATTTCAACGGAAATCACACTGTTGCCAAAGATCCTGAAATTGCCATTACCACCTCATGGTTGAAGAGCCGCGGCTCAACAAGCGACAATAGTATTCCGGAATCGCAGAGGGGCAATGACGCCCAATCTTGGCCAATAGCAGATGTAATTGCCCGTGGATACGGTGTTGTCACTATTTATTGCGGGGATGCTGATCCGGATTTTGACGATGGCTTCAAAAATGGTGTTCATGCGCTGTTCAAAGAGACAAGGACAAGCTCTTCGTGGGGTACAGTGGCAGGTTGGGCCTGGGGACTTTCCCGTGTGATGGATTATCTTGAAAAAGTAAAGGAAATAAACTCAAAACAGATAGCGGTTTTGGGTCATTCCAGGTTGGGTAAAGCTGCTTTATGGGCAGGTGTAAAAGATACAAGGTTTGCGCTAGTGATCTCCAACGAATCCGGTTGCGGAGGTGCAGCCTTGTCGAAGCGCATTTATGGGGAAACTGTCGGCAGAATTAATACCTCGTTTCCACATTGGTTTTGTGAAAATTTCAGGAAATACAACCTGAAGGAGGAGGACCTGCCACTCGATCAGCACGAATTGCTGGCGCTCATTGCTCCCAGGCCGTTGTATGTTTGCAGTGCAGAAGAGGATCAGTGGTCGGATCCCAAGGGTGAATTTCTCTCTTGTGTAGGCGCCTCTCCTGTTTATCAGCTTCTTGGTAAAGTGGGCTTTCCTGGTAAGGATTTCCCTGATTTACAAAAACCTGTACTCGGAACCATTGGTTACCATATACGACCAGGAAAGCACGCCATCAACCAGTATGACTGGAGTTGCTTCATGGATTTCGCTGATAAATCCTTCAAAAAAAATTGAAGGCATTTAGTTTAAGCGATAAATTATATATTTGGACAAACCAATTTTAGATGGCGAAGCGTATTTTCTTCCTGATCCTGATTCTGATTTTTATTGTGTCTTTTTCTTCTGAAGGTCAGGTATCTTATGGAGGTTCGCCCGCTTCTTTCGGTCATTTTAAAAGTGCCCTTCTGGAACTTCCTGTGATTGAGATGTTGCCCGTCAGCAACTTCGATCTGCAGCTCAAGGAGGTACAATCCAAAAACCAGAGTAAGAAATTAACCTTTGCCAAAGGCTTTGATGTGGATATCAGTCCGGACAATTCGGGCATATGGGACGTTTCCAATGGCATGAGAATTTGGAGGGTCGCCATTCGGTCGAAAGGGGCTTATTCCCTGAATATTCTCTTTGATCGGGCCATTTTGCCAACCGGAGCCTCCATTTTTATCTACTCACCCGATCATCAGATTCTGAGGGGAGCCTTCAACGCCAACAACGAACAGACTTCGGGCATGTTGCCTATTTTCCCTTTGCAGGGAGATGAAATAATCGTCGAATACAACGAGCCGGAAAGCGTGACTACCCGCGGTGAGCTTCATATTTCGAAAGTCAATCATGGCTACAAGAATGCCATCGGAACCAGACCATTGGGGGAAGCCGGATTGTGCAACATGGATGTATATTGCCAGGCTGCAGCCGTCATGATTAAAGAGAAACAGGCAGTGGTACAACTTGTTATTGCCGGGACAGATCTTTGCACCGGAACCCTAGTGAACAACACCAAAAGAGACAAAACTCCTTATGTTTTGACTGCAGGCCATTGCATCACGAGTGCTTCAGACGCTCAGAGAACAGTATTTTCCTTTAATTATGAGAGTCCGTATTGCGGCAAAAGCGGAAGTATGAATGGTTATGCCGATCAAACCATGACCGGTTCTATTTTGCGGGCACGGTCCGATTCTTTGGACTTTGCACTTGTTGAGCTCGAAATGCTGCCACCACCTTCGTACAGGCCATATTATGCAGGATGGGACCGGAACAAAACCATACCGGCCTCCTCCCGATCTATTCATCACCCGAAAGGAGATGTTAAAAAGGTTACAATCGATTTTGATCCACCTGTTGGATCAGCTACTTACTCTCAATCGGGCAAGGCACAAAACGTCTTTTGGCTCATTAAAAAATGGGATGTTGGCACAACCGAAGCGGGCTCCTCGGGTGGACCTTTGTTCAGCAATGAAAATTTGGTTATTGGTTCATTGACGGGTGGATTTGCCTCTTGTGACAGTAATATAGACGATTATTTTGCCATGTTTTCGTATCAATGGAGCTTCACTAATATGGTTACCAGGCAGTTGAAAAGATGGCTCGATCCGGTCAATACCGGCGAGACGAAAATTGAATCCCTGGATCCTTATGTCAGCCCTTCGGTCTGCAATCAATTTTCGGATGTTTTGCCTGATGAAAAATATGAGCTGGCGAAACTGGCGAATGGCAGAGGCTATATTTCCGGACACAATTCCCTTCGGACGACCAGCTATGCTCAGGAGTTTAAAACAACAGAAAAGACGACCCTTTCGGCTTTTTCAGTAGGGGTTGCCAAAGCCATCACTGGAGTCAACAACAGCAACAGTATAGTTGATTTTCAAATCTACAGCATCAATGAGAGCACCGGCGTTCCGGGTACTCTTTTGAAGTCTGTCCAAATGCCGATAAAGTCTTTAAGGGCAGCTGCCATGAATTTTGTCGTTTTGGATCAACCGCTCACAATTGCCGGGAAATATTTTATTGGGTACACAATCAATTACAGCAACAGCAGTGATACAGTTGCCATTTACAGTTCCGTACCCAGAGCGGGCAGCGATCAAAACCGGGCATTTTGTGTCGTCGGCGGACTTTGGGAGCCTTTCTACTGGATTCCGGAGATCAATTTAAAAACTTCTCTTTTGATCAATGCCTACGGTTGTGGTACCACTTTCGCACAATCCAATCCAACGCCTACGCCAATTGGAGATAAGCAGTTCAAGGTCTATTACCCGATTGATCCTGCGCTAAATGTCTTTTATCTGATCAATTCAGGTAAGGAGGAGTACGGCCGGGTAAGCATTTATGATATGTTAGGGCGTAAAATCTCCGAGTCGCAGCGAATGCTGACAACAACACCCATGGAGATTGGCAGTGACCAGATGGGATCGTCCGTTTATTTTGTTGCCGTCGAAACGCTGACGAAACGGGAAGTCATGAAAGTGAAAGTTATCCGGAACAAATAGTCAATTAATCCTCACCTTTGCATCAAAATCAGAAGAATGACCTACAGAATTTTCATTTACCTTCTTTTTTTGAGCCTTTTTTTTAGTTGCTTTTCCGGTTCAAGAGGTAAAAGCACCTCTGGCGATACTATTGGATTGGTGCAAAATGATGCTGCGACAGGGTTTACCATTCAACATTTTGCAACTTATCAGAAATTAACTGTGATCGATCCATGGCAAAAGTCGACCGACAATCTTTTCGATTATTACCTGATTGGCAAAAATGAGAAAATACCCGCTGAGCTTGCTGAAAAGCAGATTTTTCATACGCCTTTGAAGAGAGTCATTTGTTTGTCGACCACGCACATTGGGTATCTGGGCGCATTGAACCAGACTGGTTCGGTGATTGGCCTGTCAGGCAGTCTTTACCTGACCAATCCTGAACTAAAACGAGGAATTGCTGATAACAGTGTTCGGGAAGTTGGCCATGAACAGGGCCTCAATTATGAACTTATTATGCAACTCAAGCCAGATGTGGTTTTTGCTTTTGGCGTTGGTTCTGAAATAAATACGCAGATCAACAAGCTGAAGGATCTTGGCATTCCCGTTGTTCTGGTCGGCGAATACCTGGAGCAGAGTGCCATGGCCAAGGCCGAATGGATTAAATTTTTTGGGGCATTTTTTGCGAAGGAGGCTATGGCTGACTCTATTTATAAAGACATCAAATCAAGGTATGAAACTGTAAAATTGGCCGTTGCAAAAGTCTCAATTCGGCCGGCTGTCCTCACTGGATTGCCCTTCAAGGATACCTGGTGGATGGCTGGAGGACAATCAAATTTGGCCGTTTTGATCAATGATGCGGGAGGCAATTTTTTATGGAAAGAGAATAGTTCGAAAGAGGCTTTTCCGGTATCTTTGGAAGAAGTTTTTCTGCGTGCCTCGAAGGCTGATTTTTGGATCAATTGTGGGAGTGTCAATAACTTGAATGAGTTGCTGGCTTTCGATCCCCGGTTTTCTGAGCTGCCGGCCGTAAAAAATTCCAGGGTGTACAACAACAACCTTCATTCAACGCCTATCGGCGGAAACGACTATTGGGAGAGTGGGGTAGTGCACCCGGATCTGGTTTTGAGGGATCTGGTGAGGATTCTGCATCCGGAATTAGCAGGGAGTGGAAATTTTAGCTACTATAAAAAAGTGGAATAGGAGTTGAGAGTTGAGAGTTGATAGTTGAAAGTTGAGAGTTGAGAAATGAGAACTGAGAGTTGAGAGTGAAGAACGAACAGTGAATAGTGAACAGTGAACGGTTAGAAGGGGCGGCCTGCGTCCGCCCATTTGAGTAACGCACCGGTCCCCGAGCGGAGCCGAGGGGGAGAACGAAGATGAGAATATGAGAAAATGAAATGATAGGATGAGGTCAAAGAAAAACGTATTTGGATTTGCATTGCTGATAGTGCTTCTGGCAGTTTTATTTATGCTGGATTTGCTGTTGGGATCGGTGCGCATTTCGCTGTCCCAATCCATTTCGACCTTATTCAATCCTTCAGAATCTGATCCGCAAATTGCGGCGATTTTATTCCAATTCAGGATACCCAAGGCCATTACAGCAGTTCTGGCTGGTGCAGCGTTATCGGTGGCCGGCCTGCAAATGCAGACCATTTTCAGAAATCCGGTGGCCGGCCCTGATATTCTTGGCATCAGCTCAGGTGCCAGCCTGGGCGTTGCGCTTTTTGTTCTCTCGGCAGGCTGGATCTTCAAGGGAAATCCGCTTTTTACCATCGCAGGTTCGTGGAGCATTGTTGTGGCTGCCTGGCTTGGCGCGGGTTGCATGATGTTTCTAGTCGTTTTGCTGGCTTCCAGATTACGGGACCTGATGACGGTTTTAATCCTGGGAATTCTCATTTCAAGCGCCATCTTCGCAGTCGTTAGTGTCATGCAATATTTCAGCAACGAGTCGTCGCTCAAATCTTTTATCGTCTGGACCATGGGAAGCTTGGGGAGTACTACCCGCGATCAGTTGTGGGCACTTGTTCCTTCCGTCCTCGCCGGACTTGTGATCGCCCTTTTCTCAGCCAAATTTCTGGATGCCTTTTTGCTTGGGGAAAATTATGCCAAAAGCATGGGGATGAATCTTAAGCTGGCCTATTTACTGACATTTGCCTCTACCTCGATTCTTGCCGGAAGCATCACTGCCTTTTGCGGACCGATCGGATTTGTTGGCATCATTGTGCCGCATCTGGCCAGAAAACTGTTTCGTTCTTCACTTCACAGCCGGTTAATTCCGGCAACCATGCTTATGGGTGCCATCGTCATGCTGACAGGCGATCTGATATCACAGCTCCCGGGTTATTCTACAACATTGCCAATCAATTCGGTTACGTCGCTGTTAGGCATTCCCATTGTGATCTGGATTATTTTTCAGCATAAAAAAATTGGGGCGATCTGATATGAGCGAAGATATATTCATAGCATGTAGAGGGGTATCGATAGGTTACCAGGAAAGAGCCTCCGCGACAATTGTGGTGAAAAATGATATTACCGTTCATGCCTTAGGTGGCGAAATGGTTGCTCTAATTGGCGGAAACGGCATCGGTAAAAGTACTTTGCTGAAAACCATCGCCGGATTTCAGTCGGCCTTGTCCGGTGAACTTCTCATCCACGGTCGACCGGTTGCTGAATATACTGCCTCTGAACTTGCGCTGGAAATGAGTTTTGTCTCTACCGAGATTGTCAGGGTGGCCAATCTTACTGTCCGGGATATGGTCGGACTGGGTAGATTCCCTTACACCAACTGGTTTGGTCAGTTGAATGACAATGATCAAAAAATCATTGAAAGGGCTATCCATCAAGTTGGACTTTCAGGATACGAGGACCGGCTCGTCAACAGGATTTCGGATGGTGAGCGGCAAAGGACCATGATTGCCAGGGCCTTGGCGCAGGACACAAAGATCATGGTACTGGACGAGCCAACCGCTTATCTGGATATTTCCAACAAGTATGAGATTGTCAGAATTTTGCATCAACTTGCCAACGATGAAGGCAAATGCATTATTTTTTCCACGCATGATTTAAATACTGCCCTTACCATGGCAGATCGTATCTGGTTGATGCTGGACAAGGAAGTTGTGCAAGGAATACCTGAGGAAGTGGCTTGTGGCGGTTATCTTGACGCACTTTTTCCCAACAATCATCATTTGCAATTTGACACAGAAAAGGGCGATTTTCGGATCAAACGCGAAAGCAAAGGTGGTGCTGAGCTTTCAGCCTCTGGACCGGAACTTATTCTGGCCCAAAAAGCCCTCGAGCGCCTCGGCTTCGAAGTCCTTCTCTCGCCCTCTCCAAGTCCCCTAGTCCACTCGCCCTCTCCCAGTCTCCCAGTCCCCCAGTCGTTCCCTCGTCCCCTCGTCCCCTCGTCCTCGTCCTCTTCATCTCCCAGTCTCCCAGTCCCCCAGTCTCCCAGTCTCCCCCTCGTCCCCTCGCCCCCTCGCCCCCTCATAACCCAGTCCGCAAAGGGCTGGATTATAGCATACAACGACGCCACCATGGAAGTAGAAACCATGGAGCAACTTTGCCGTGCGATGAAATCGCTTAAGCTTCGACCAGAATTTTGAAAACGATTTTTTTTATGCTGGAATCCGAAAGGGGATCCGAAACAGCCGTGTGCAGATCGGATGGATAGTAAATGACAAAGGTTCCAGGCAAAACCCTTGAATAGGAAGCGATACAGGTGTAAAAAGCGCAGTCTGTTTTTTCGTTGTACTCCTCCAAAACAGGCTGATTGTGCAAAACATCATGTCCCATCAACTCCGATCCGGATACCCAATATTGCAGGTCGATGTACTTGCGGTGACCTTCCAGCCTGCATTCATTCAGGTTGGTGCTATCGAATTCGAATACCATCATCACCAACCGGTCGTTGTCCAGTTCATACCGTCCGGGTTTAACTCCGGTAAGGTTGTTATTCTGAATATATCTGAGTGCCTTGGCAATTCCATCACCCAGGGAAAGGTAACGTTCCGCATTTTCAATCCTATCTAAAACCATGGTATTTTTTTTTCGCTTGGTGGTACTTTTTTATCTAAAATAAAAAGCTACCACAAAGTTAATATATATCTTAAACGATGCTATTTTTGAAGCAAAAACTAACATCATTTTGAGAAAAGAGCTGCTCACTACTTATTTGAAACTTCACCTGATCGTTCTCATTTATGGTTTCACTGCCATCCTGGGAAAGCTGATTGAGCTGCCTGCCCTTGAACTGGTGTGGTATCGGATGTTTTTGGCCATCATTACGTTGTTTATATATTTGAAAATCAAGGGTGAACCACTTGATGTAACCAGGAAAGAGCTCCTTTCATTTTTTGGTGTCGGACTGATCATTGCGCTCCATTGGGTCACTTTTTATGGTGCAATAAAACTCTCCAACGTATCGGTGACGCTAGGCTGTTTTGCCACCACCACTTTGTTTACCAGCTTTCTGGAGCCTTTTTTTCAACGGAAGCGCATCAATTTTTTTGAGGTACTGATTGGTCTGATCATCATTGCCGGACTCTACCTGATCTTCAAATTCGAAACGCATTACGCTTTGGGGATCATGGTTGCTTTGTTGTCGGCTTTCCTGGCCGGATTATTTACTGTTTTAAACAAGAAACTGGTGGCCAAACACACGGCCATCAAAATCAGTTTTTATGAGATGATCGGTGGACTGCTTGGTCTAAGTCTTTACATCACTGCCTCAGGACGAGGGATTGTTGTGCCTTCGACATTGCCCACGCTTCCGGACTTTTTCTATTTGGTTCTTTTAGCCACGGTCTGCACAGCTTATGCCCACACGGTCCAGGTCGATGTTATGAAGCATCTTTCTGCTTTTACAGTAACGCTCACAATCAATCTTGAACCGGTTTACGGGATTGTGATGGCCTTCTTTATTTTCGGGGAGACCGAAAAGATGACCACCGGATTCTATCTGGGTACCCTGATTATCCTATTATCAGTCATTGGTTTCCCACTTTCTAAATATTATTTCGGCAGAAGAGGTCGAACGGTTAATCAAATTCGTTGATCACACCTTTGTCGAGTAATTCGGTTTCGATGTTCAGATCGGATTCCAAAAAATCATCCATTTCTTCCTCTGTTCCGAATTCGGCGACCATTCCATTGTACACGACTGTCCACAAATCAGGTGCATGCAGGATTTTTAATCCGGGTAATTCGGGATTGAAATCCTTCACAGGAAAGCCGGGTGTCAAGCCTTCCTCCTTTTCCATCATCTGAAGGTATTTGCAAAAGTAGTCCGTAGCCGGGAAAATCTCATCCTGAAGATCTTCTGCTTCCGTGCGGTCGTAAATATCCGTCACAGCAATCCGGTAAATCTCCATAACGCCATCTGCATTGACATACAGCGCATCTGCAAATTGCGACTCAGGTCTATTTTCGATTTCAGTGAAAGGAATAGGATTCACCTGTGCAAGAAATCTCGGACGTTGCGAGTGAAGGATCATCTCGGCCGACTCTTCATTGAGCGGATCAGTGCAGATAAGGAATTTGGGGGTTTTCATGAGTGGATGGGTTAAATTCTGATAGAGGCGAAATTAGTAAGAATAATTGGGAAATGTGAAAATGTGAAAATTGGTAAATATGAAAAATTGAAAAAATTGGGAAATGTGCAAATGTGGAAATATGAAAAAGGAATTATCTTTATTTGTAAATTGAATTTCATCATCATTCAGAACCAATCTCTTTTAATTATCACATTTTCACATTTCCCAATTTTCACATTTTAATATTTTCAGATTCCAAAATGTTTCCCAACATATACATCTTCAACCCCACCTGCGAGCCGGCAATTGCCAATGGATCTCCTTACTATACCGCGCCAGCCAGGCTGCGGAAGTTCGAGTCAGACCTTGGCTACTTGTCTGCCTGGCTGGCGAGCGAATGTGATCAGGTTTTGATTCAGGGGGCTGTGGATGAGGAGTTTAATTCCAGATTGAAAGGGTTAGGATTTCACTTGCCACCCATACTTAACATTGATCGGGCATTGTCTGATCCTGCATGGGTGTCAAAATCCAAAGGTCGTCTTTTTCCATGGGGATGGAGTCCTGCTGTTTATCAGTTGTTTAAGGAGGTATTGCCATGCTGTGGGGATGATTTTATTACATCTCCAGTGGCATCCTGGAAAGAAAGTCACAAGAATCTTTACAGCCGTCGAACCGGAAACGAATTATTGGAAAAGATCGTGAAAAGGGCCGCATTTCCTTGGTTAACTAAACCTTCAGATGTGCCGGTGGCCTGCCTATCGACAGACCAGATTTACCAAGTGCTCGATCGCACCCCAAAAGCGGTGGTTAAGACACCATGGAGTTCCTCGGGTCGCGGACTGCTGGTGTTCCCTAACCCGGATACGAAAAAAAAGAACGACGAGGTATTTAGTGGCATGCTCCAACAGCAGGGATTTGTGACGGTTGAACCCTGGCACGATAAAATATTGGATATTTCCTATCAATTCCATTCGCTGGCTGGCCGGATCACTTACAAAGGACGAACTTTTTTTGAAACAGATAACAAGGGGAGGTATCTGCGTAATTTGCTGACTGACAATATAAATACATCCGTGGAAGTCGACCGATTTCTGGATGAACACAACGCTGAGGTGATTGCACTTTTGCAGAAAGCGTTGTCTGAAAGTGATTATGCAGTGGATTATGAAGGCTGGATTGGCGTGGATGCACTGATCTACAAATCTGCAACCGGCGAATTAAAATTTCATCCATTGGTGGAAATAAACGGAAGGTTCACGATGGGGGCCATTGCCTTGAAGCTTAGGGAGCATCTGGCTGACGGATCACTGGGGTTTTTGCAGATCCACTACTCTCAAACAACCAACTTTCAGGCGTTCTGCCAAAAACAGGAAGCCGAAAAACTACTGATAATGATGGACAATAAAATAGTCAGTGGTTTCCTTCCACTGACACCTCCATTGTCAACGCATCAATTCGGAGCATACATCGAAGTGAAGAGACATGAGAGATAAGACATGAGACATGAGACATGAGAGATAAGACATGAGACATGAGATATAAGAATTAAGACAAGAGAAATCTCCAATATTTTAATTTGACTTCTTAACTCTCATGTCTCATGTCTTATCTCTCATGTCTCTTTTACTCCACTTCCTCGCTGCTCTTAATCCTCTTAAAAGTATCCTTCCTGGTCACCAGCATCGGAATGGCAACACCTGCTGACAAAGCAACCAATATAAAAATGGCTTTCAGTCCGTTGTTGGTGGTTTCAGCGAGAGTTTTAAGGTAAGTTTCCGAATTGATGCCTGATCCGGCCAAATCCATGCATCCGAGCATCATCCGATAGGCAAAAGCACCCGGGACCATCGGTATGACAGAGGGTATGGAAAATACCAGCGGAGGTGCATGTTTGTTGTGGGCCGCATAGACGCTGAGCACTCCGATGAGGGATGCCCCGGCAAGTGAAGCGAGGACGACGTTAACCCCGGCGCCCAGAAGAAGAAATTTTGTGAGTCCTCCCAAGGCTCCCATCGCCCAGATGACGAAAAGTGTTCTTTGCGGAACATTGAAGAGTATGGCAAAACCGAGGGCTGCCAATCCTGCCCAGAAACCTTTTTCCAATATATTGATATAATCCATCGGCTTCAAATGTTAAGGAGGTATTTGGCGCAGAGCAATCCCAGGGCAATTGCAAAGGCGATAATCAGTCCATGAATTCCCCGGACGATGCCATTCAGGATGTTCCCGTCGATCATATCAGTGAATGAATTGATCAATGGAACGCCAGGCACGAGAAATAGAACAGATGTGGCAAAAGCGAGATCAGGCGAATTGCCCAATCCGATTTTTACTGACAAACCTGACAATATGGACGCAGAAAATGAGGCAAAAAATATCGCCACATAAGGATTGAAGCGAATCTTCAAGGCTTCTTGCCGAACAAATAAGCCAAAAAAGGTGGCTACGAAGGCGACAACAAGTTCTATCCCTTTGCCTCCGAAGAGGGCGCAAAATGAGCTGCCTGCAAGTGCAACTGAGGATAAAATTATCAACCTGGGATAATGCGGCAATGCTATGAGACGGTCTATCTCGGCATTTATTTGTGAGACAGTCCAGTTCTCCTCAATAACTTTCCAGCTCATTCTGCTGATTCCGGAGACTATCCTGAAGTTGACACCATGTGGGGAGGTACGCTTCAAACTCGCGGTAAAATAATCGGACGCTTCGTCCACGACCTTGAGCATCAGCGAACGGTTTGTAATCAGCAGTTCAATGTTGTAACCCAGGGCATCGGCTATCCTGTTCACGGTAGTTCTGACTCTTCCGGTACTGGCACCCGAACTCATTAGCAAAGTCCCGACATTGAGCAACATTGCTTCTGCTTCCTTGATATTTTTATAAGAATCATTCATAACAACTCTGAAATGTGTAAATTGGGAAATGTGAAAATATGAAAATGAAGAACGCTAAGGCATTTATTTACCAATTTTTCACTAAATTATACACTTATGGCTTGCATCTGCTCTACCCCAATTTTCACATTTCCACATTTCCACATTTCCACATTTCCATATTTTCCCATTTCCACATTATTTTAGTCCGGGACCTTGACCTGTTCACCCAGAAAATGTGGTTGTGTGCCGGATAGCAAGTCATACGCCAGCAATACCCGAGCCCCGATTTCTCTCAGAATCACCTTGATGGAGGGTCTTCCATTCAAATCTGTGGCATTGTAGGCGATCACTTCTAAACCTCTTTTTCTTCCTAGAAAAACAGCCCTGTGGTTGTGAAAAGGCTGCGATATGATGGTAAACTGATGCTGGCCAAAAACCATGAAGCAACGAACAACAGAGTCGAGGGTGCGGAATCCGGCATAATCCAGAACGATATGGTCTTTCGGAATTCCAGCCTCGATCAGGTCATTGAACATGGAAACCGGTTCATTGTAGCTCCTGTATTTGTTGTCACCGCTGACAATAATGTAATCGATTTTTTTGCTTTTGTACAGAAGAACGGCCGACTGAATTCGATAGGTATAATAGAGGTTTATCTTTCCGGTAGAGATATATTTGTTGGTTCCAAGCACCACGGCGCAGTGGTTGTGAGGAATGGCATTGACTGAATCATAGGAATATTGCTTGCCAATTTTAGTGACTTCCAGATTGATCCACAATACGAATATAAAGAACGCCAGCCCCAGGAAGGCCAGTACTATCGAAAAACGGATTGCCCATTTGCGAACCATAAAGAATAGCGTAAATTCTATCTAAAAATAGCATTTTTTTTTGATGCCTTTTTGAATTAATATTACTCTCACATTATTTCAAAAGCCGGATATGAACAGTTTTACCAGGCAAAAAATGCTAATTCCTTATTTGGGAGAACCTTTACTGTCAGATTACCAGGATATAGCAGGTGAATTAAAAAGGTCAGGTGCCTCGGCGACCATCGACAAAGTGAACTGGCAGGAATATCCTTTCCAACCTAAAGTTCAAATCCATGCCGGATATTCAAAAGTATATTTGTGGCTTCTGTATGAGGTAAAAGGGGACTATTTCAGAGCGATATCTACGGTCGATCAGCAACCGGTCTGGCAAGATTCATGTGTAGAGTTCTTCGTAAGCAGGGATATCGATATAAATGCTGAAAATCAAACGGATATTGTCTATCAAAACTTTGAATTCAATTCTCTGGGCATCTGTCTTTCTGCTTCAGGAACCAAATCGAACAGAGAAAGTCTTAGACAGGATCAGCTGAAACAAATATTGCGATTCCCCGGTATAAAAAAGCAGAAAATGCCGGTAGAAAGGGATCCTTTTGACTGGGAACTATTGGTGGCTATTCCATTGGATCTTATTGGATTAATGCCGGGAAAAGTTTTCAGAGCAAATTTTTATAAATGTGGAGACTTGACAAGAAAACCTCATTATCTTTCATGGTCCAGCATTTTATCAACGGAGCCTGATTTTCACCTTCCCTTTTTTTTCGGGGAAATAGAACTTTTGAGCTAGATTAATTCTTTGATATGGAATCTTCAGGTATCGATACAATTTTGGGGAGTTTCAAGACTCTGATGAACGACTGCAGGATTCAGATTCCTGAGGCCGATCTCCCCATGGTGCAAAATGCCATGGATCATGCTATTTTGGCTTTGGGAGAATCCAAATGGGAAAATGGAGAGTACATCCTTCAGCATTCAATCTCTGTTGGCAGAATTGCCGTACTGGAACTTGGCCTTTCGTCAGACTCATTGGCCGCCTGCTTGTTGCACAATGTTTTTGAGAAACCTGAAAATTTGTTTACTGCCTCCGAAATTAAAAAGAAGTACAGGGCCGGAGTGGCGGAGATTTTGGAAGGTATCATCAAAATCAACTCCCTGAATACCGAAAATATTGCCATTCACAGTGAGAATTTCAGGCGGTTGATGATGGCGCTCTCTGGCGATGTGCGTGTGATCCTGATCAAAATAGCGGATCAGCTGCAGGATATGCGTACACTGGACAATCTGCCGGCTCCGCTTCAACAGCGCATATCCATCGATTCGTGGCATCTGTATGCGCCGCTGGCACACCGTTTGGGATTGTACAAGATAAACTCGGAACTGCAGGATCTCTCGTTGAAATACCTGCATCCTGAAGAATACCGGCACATCGTCGAGAAACTGCAGGAGACGACCGTTGAAAGAGCCAATTTCGTTTCTGCATTTGTCAAGCCTATCGAGAAAAAGCTGAAAAGCAGGGGTTTTGATTTTGAAATGAAAGCCCGTACCAAATCGATTTTTTCCATCTGGAGCAAGATGAAAAAGCAGGAGGTCGATTTTCATGAAGTGTACGATCTTTTTGCCATTCGCGTCATATTGAATTCAAAGCCCGAAAACGAGAAGGCCGAGTGCTGGCAAGTATTCTCCGTAGTCACGGAAGAATATCTTTCGAATCCCGAACGACTCAGAGACTGGATCACTTTCCCAAAATCGAACGGCTATGAATCGCTGCATACTACAGTGCTTGGTCCTGACAAGAAATGGGTGGAAGTTCAGATTCGTACACGGAGGATGGATGATGTAGCCGAAAACGGACTGGCCTCTCATTGGCGCTACAAGGAAGGAAAAGCCGGTGGAAAGGAACTTGACGAATGGCTGAAAAACATCCGTGAGATCCTTGAAAATCCGCTGCTGAGTCCGGCAGATTTCATCGAAGATTTCAAAGTCAATATTTATGATGATGAGATATTTGTCTTCACACCGAAAGGAGACCTGATCAAATTGCGGGCAGGTGCCACATTGCTGGACTTTGCCTACGAAATACACTCTCACATTGGCGACCATTGCGTGGGAGGAAAGGTCAACGGAAAACTGGTAACACTGAAATATCAGTTAAAGAACGGCGACCAGCCTACCGTCGAAACTTCCAATAACCAGAAGCCAAAGCTCGACTGGCTCGATTTTGTGATCACCTCAAAAGCCAAATCCCGGATCAAGGCCAGTTTGAACGAAGAGCAGAAACGTGAATCTGAAAATGGCAAGGAGATTCTGCGCCGAAAATTTAAAAACTGGAAAATTGAACTGAACGATCAGATGATCCGTGATCTGCTGAAACATTACAAGCTCAAACTTGCTACTGAACTCTATTATCAGATTTCGATCGGCAAGATCGATCCACTGGGTATCAAAGAGGTCATCACGGTTCATGAGGAGGAGAGTCCCAAGGAGCGTCTTTCTGAGATCCTGGCCCCCGCAGAAATTAAGGAGCTGTCGTTCGATTCGGGCGATGATTTTTTGGTGATCGACAATGACCTGAAAAATGTTATTTACAAACTGGCATCATGCTGCAATCCGATTTTTGGCGATGATATATTTGGATTTGTAACCATCCGCGAAGGGATCAAAATTCACAGGTTGACCTGTCCCAATGCCAAACAGATGACCGACAGGTATCCCTATCGGCTTATCAAGGCCAAATGGCGCTCAACGGGCAAAAGAAATTCTTTCCAGGCAACGGTAAGGGTGGCAGGATCTGACAGGATGGGTTTGGTAAACGACATGACCCATATTATTGCCAAGGAGGTCGGGGTACAAATGCGGTCGATCACCATCAACAGCGAAAACAGCTCCTTCGAAGGAATATTGCGCGTATTTGTCAACGATACCCATCACCTGGATTTCTTGATGCAGAAGCTGAAGAATATCAAGGGGGTTGATTCGGTGACGCGGTCGGATGGATGAAGAATGAAAAGTGAACAGTGAAGAGTTGAGAACTAAGAGTTGAGAGTTGAGAGTTGAGAGTTGAGAGTTGAGAGTTGAGAGTGGGAAGATGAGAAAATGGGAAGATGAGAAAATGAATGATTTAATTTCTAAGGCTCGCGAGGCATGGAAAACAGGAGAGGCCGAAAAGGCCTTGAAGATTCTGGAAAGTCTTGAATTAACGCAGAATGCTGAGGCTTTTTTCCTGGCGGGGGAAATCCATTATAGCCGCCAGGCTTGGGGTCCGGCACTCAATTGTTTTCGTCATTGCCTGCAGATTAATCCCGATTTTGGAGCCGCTCAAACCTATGTCGACCTTATTTTAAATATTCTGGGATTTTTTCACACAGACCAGTTCAATCCATGATTATTTGAATTAACTTTGGTAGAATCTCTTTCTTGTATTTTTGATATCATTATAAAAATGAGGAAGTTAATAACCAAATTAAAACAAAATGAAAAGATTGGCGGTAGTTTTGTTTGTATGTTTCAGCTTCTCCTTCCTGCAAGCTCAGGACGCTGTTAAGCTAAGGGATGAAGGTAACAAGGCAATGGCTGCACAGCAATTTGCCGTAGCACTCGCGAAGTACGAAAAAGCATTGAGCGTTTGGGGAAACAAACCTCCAGATCAGGCCATGATCTTCTCCATGGGAGCCTGTGCCTACCGCGCCAATGACATGAACAAGTCGCTCAAATACATTGACATGTCAATCGCTGCCGGTCATAGTCTGGATATGGCTTATCAATACCGGGCCTGTATCATGAAGGCGCAGAACAACAACGAAGGCTACCTCAAAACATTGAAGGATGGACTAGCGAAGGTGCCAAATTCAAAGGCGTTGAAAGAAACTCTGGCCAAATTGTATTTCACTGAAGGGGATAAGCATTACCATGAAGCCCTTGAGATCATGAAAAATGCCATTGCACAAGTGAAAGCAGGTAAATATGCAGCTTCCGATAAGGCTTTTAAGGATCAGAACGATAAGGCAAGATTAGATTTCAAGGAAGCCATGAAATTCATGAATATGAGTCTGGAATTAAACCCCAACGATGAGAATGCTAAAACGGTTAAAACCAACTGCCAGAATCAGATTAATATGCTGATTTAGAAGAAGGAGGGGGAGACTGGGCGAGTGGGAGAGAGGGCGAGTGGTTTAATTTCTTCTTTAATCGGTGTAATTTGTGTAATCCGTGGTTGGAAGGGGGTTAATCTGTGTATTCCCTGGTTGACTGGTTTTTTTGTGTAATCCTCAAGGAGTTTTAGTGTTCTAAGGTCTTGCTTGTACTGACTTTATCTACCAGGTATACGATCGATTGAAACGGAATGCCCGAATGCAGACTGAGTCCGATCTCACAGGTTCTGCTGTTGGAGTATCCCCTGAGCACAGTTTTGGGAAGTTGCTCCTTCAGGGTACGTAATCCGTGTTGATTCAGTTCAGGAAAGGAAAATCCACGGTCGCCGGCAAATCCGCAGCAATTGGATTGGGCAACAATTACCTCGGAAGCACAAAGTTTGGCCAGCTCAGTCAGCTTATCATCCAGTCCCAATTTCTTCAAGCTGCACACCGGAAAGACAGCTATGGTCTCGTCCAGGGAGGTAATGGTCAGTTGTGGCAACAGGTGTTCCAGAATAAACTCTACCGGTTCGTACAATTTCATGCGGGATCCCATGCTTTCGCGCATGGTATACAGACATGGGCTCATGTCGCAAAGGATTGGATATTTGCCGTTTTCACTGGCTTGCAGCAGAGCAGCTTCAAGTTCTGCTGATTTTATATTTCCTGCTTCAATGTAGCCCTTGCTTGAAAATGCCATGCCGCAACATAGATTTTCCAGATTCTCCGGAAATATCACCTCGAAGCCTCCTTTGTGAAGTAATTTTAGCATCACATCTGTCAGTTGGCCTTCTTTCTCATACCTTGAAGGCCCCATGCTGCGGTTGATGCAGGAAGGAAAGTAAACAACCCCAGATTTGGATTTGGATTCGTCGGATTTTGGGATTGTTGGATTAAGAAGGTTTGTTGAATTAAGGAGGATTGGTTTTGCGCCGGTGGGCATCCATGGATTCCATTGGGGGAGATTGTTGAATGAGAGCCAACGTACACCTTGGGTGATGGCTGTCATCAATTTTGTTCCGAAAATAGTATGGAGAAAGGCAACGAAATTGAGGCCTGTTCGCATCACTTTGGTAACTTGGCTCATCCTGTTGGCAACCCAAATTCCATTATTTTGTCCGGTGCCGATTTCCTCCGTTCGGATGGATTTGATCAGTTTGCCGGTATCAATTTTCACAGGACAGGCAGTTGCACAGAGTCCGTCGGTGGCGCATGTTTCGTTGCCAGCATAACGATACGATTTCAAGAGTTGGGCTAGTAAATGCGGCTCTTTCCCGGTTTTCCGGAGGTTGGCAATCTCCCGGTAGGCGACGATCCGTTGTCGCGGAGTAAGGGTCAGTTCGGCGGATACACAGTTTGGTTCGCAAAATCCGCATTCGATGCAAGTGTCAATTTTTTCGTGTGCGACCGGAATCGGTTTGAGATTTTTCAGATGAACCTGAGGATCGGTGTTGAGAATGACTCCCGGATTGAGCAAATAGTCCGGATCAAAGATATTTTTGATCCGCTTCATCAGCTGAAAGGCTTCCTTGCCCCATTCCATCTCAACGAAAGGCGCCATGTTCCGACCGGTTCCATGCTCGGCTTTTAGTGCTCCGTCATATTTTTTGACGACCAATACTGACACTTCCTCCATAAGGTTTTTGTAACGCTCAACCTCCATTTCGGACGAAAAATCCTGCGTAAATACAAAGTG
Source organism: Prolixibacteraceae bacterium (assembly GCA_037140615.1). Lineage (GTDB taxonomy): Bacteria > Bacteroidota > Bacteroidia > Bacteroidales > Prolixibacteraceae > CAINVV01. Next base: position 51,875 of record JBAXED010000005.1, on the reverse strand, counting down.
CAGATTGCCCATCAGCGCATGACCAAAAATGACCGCTTCATGGTAATTCCATTTCTCAAACAACTGTTGAAGGTCAAGGGTAGCTTCAGCCAATCGAGCCAGAGGAAATGCCACATCTTCAATAATCACGGTAGTGCCTTTTTTCCGCATTGCTCCAACAGAGGGGAACATGCCTTTTCTGATTTTCCACAGATGGGCGCATTCAGCAGGATCTGCGGTAAACACAACGGATCCAACGGTAGGAATTTTCCCTACAATGGCTGCAATCTGTTCAATTTGATTCTTCAGAACCTCCTTGTTGGTCGATCTTGTTTCAACCAGCAAGGCACAAACTTTGTCCGCCAGAATCTTCAAATCTACAGTCAAGCCCTGCTCATTTTCGACTGATTTCAGTCCGGCTCTGTCGATCAGCTCAACTGCCGAAACAGGAGCATTTTGCAGACTTATGACAGCTTCGCAAGCCTCGTGAATCGTTGGGAAAAGCATGAGCGAGGTGGCTTTGCAGGGGTGCTCAATGACCGTTCTGTACCTGATTTCAGAGATAAAGCCAAGCGTCCCTTCTGATCCAATCATCAGATGCTGCAGAATATCAATGGGATCCGTGAAATCAACCAGCGCATTGAGACTGTATCCGGTTGTATTCTTTATTTTGTACTTGTGCTGTATTCGCTGTGTAAGTTCGATATTTTCAGAGACAGATTCTTTAAGCAGCTCAATCTGGTTCAGGAAACTGGCATGGGATTCACGGAAAGAGTCAAGATTTGTTGCATCCCCGGTATCGAGGATAGTCCCGTCCTGCAGAATGATCCGCATGCTGAGCAGTGTCTGGTAAGAGTTTTCTGCTATTCCGCAACACATGCCGCTGGCATTGTTGGCTGCGATGCCGCCGATCATAGCCGCCTGGATGGAGGCCGGATCCGGTCCGATCTTTCTGCCATATTTTGCCAGCAAGGCGTTGGCTTCACTTCCCGTGAGTCCGGGCTGAAGCCGGATGGCTGCGCCATTCTCTTCAACCACCGCTTTTTTCCAGTGACTGCCAGCGATGACCAGCACCGAATCTGTAATGGCTTGCCCCGACAGACTTGTTCCGGCGGCCCGGAAAGTAATGGCTATTTTCAGCTTTGACGCTTCTTCCAGAATCAGCGCAATCTCCGCTTCGTTCCTGGCTTTTATCACCATTTTGGGTATCAGCCGATAGAAACTGGCATCCGTCCCGAAGGCAAGTGTGTGCAGCGGATCGTGAAAGATGCGGTGACGGTCAATGGTGGGAACCAACCGTTCATAAAGTTGCTGAAAATTGCCTGTCAACATGCGGTTAAAAAGGATGATTAGTCGACTCTAAAAGTAGGGAAAAAATTCCTTGCAGCCTCAGTTTCACTTCAAGAATGATTATATTTACGTCCATATCAGCCGACAATTTTGAATGCTGAAACGCTTGAAAAAACCCATGAAGAATTTCCTTTCGCTGCTTTTCGCTATTAGCCTAACATTTAATCTGCTAGCACAAGACCGGGTCACCGGCAAGGCTTTTGCGACACGATCCGAAATTATCGCACAGCATGGGATGGCTTGTACGAGTCAGCCGCTGGCTACCCAGGTAGCCCTCGATATTCTCAAAGCCGGCGGCAATGCCGTCGATGCTGCCATTGCTGCCAATGCCGTCCTTGGATTGGTTGAACCCGTCAGCAATGGCATCGGTGGTGACCTTTTTGCCATCGTCTGGGATGCAAAAACGCAGAAGCTATATGGTCTGAATGCCAGTGGCCGTTCGCCTTATGACCTAACCTACGACTATTTCAAAAAGCATGGCATCACCCGGATTCCCTCTTTTGGTCCGCTGTCGGTTTCTGTACCCGGATGTGTGGATGGCTGGTCCGAACTGCACAAAAAATTTGGCAAGCTTCCTTTTTCAGACCTGCTAAAACCTGCCATCAGTTATGCCAAAGAGGGATTCCCGGTTACGGAGGTGATCGCCTACTATTGGAATTCAAATTCCAGGAATCTGCAGAAATACCCCGGGTTCAAAGAGATTTATATGCCCAACGGAAAGGCACCTGCCAAAGGGGAAGTGTTTAAAAATCCGTATCTGGCTGCGACACTCGAAAAAATTGCAGCAGGAGGCAGAGATGCGTTCTACAAAGGAGAAGTAGCGCAGAAAATTGCTGATTACATGAAAGAGCAGGGCGGGTTTTTGAGCACCCGCGACCTGGCCGACCATCATTCCGACTGGGTAGAACCAATCTCAACCAACTACCGTGGATACGATGTTTGGGAATTACCTCCCAACGGACAGGGAACTGCCGTTCTGCAAATGCTGAATATGCTGGAAAATTTCGATGTGGCCAAGATGGGTTTCGGCAGTGCAGAGTACATCCATACTTTTGTCGAGACGAAGAAACTGGCTTTCGAAGACCGTGCCAAATACTACGCAGATCCTGATTTCAACAAGGTTCCGATGGAAAAGTTGATTTCGAAAGCTTACGCCAAAGAGCGGTTGAAGCTTTTCGATGCAGCCAGATCGGCAAAAAGCTATCCAGCCGGCAACCTCGAGCAGGGCAATACCATTTACATGACCACGGCCGACAAAGACGGCAACATGGTCTCGCTGATCCAAAGCAACTATCGCGGAATGGGTTCCGGAATGACGCCGGGTAAGTTAGGCTTCATTCTTCAGGACCGTGGCGAGATGTTTATCATTGACTCTACTTTCACACATGTTAACCGTTACGAACCGCACAAACGACCTTTCCATACCATCATTCCGGCATTTATTACCAAGGATGGCAAACCCTTTATCAGCTTTGGACTGATGGGCGGATCCATGCAACCCCAAGGCCATGTTCAGATGGTGGTGAACCTGATCGATTTCGGCATGAACCTTCAGGAAGCCGGTGATGCTCCGCGGATTTGCCACGAAGGATCGAGCGAACCTACCGGGGAAAAGATGACCGATGGAGGAGTGGTGTATCTGGAAAGTGGTGTACCTTACGAAACTATCCGGCAATTACTTGGCAAAGGCCACCAGATTCAATATACAAACGGAATTTACGGCGGATACCAGGCCATCAAATGGGATGACAAAAACAAGGTTTACTTCGGTGCCTCGGAGTCCCGGAAGGACGGGCAAGCCGCGGGCTTCTAAGACTGGGAGGACTAGGGGACTAGGCGAGTGGGAGAGGGGGCGGGTGCAACTCTTAAATACTCGCTCGTAATAGCACCAACGGATTTGCAATCCCCTGGCGCGAGACGAAAAACAGGCAAAATTTAGATAAATGCGATATACTTTAGTCACTTTAGTTCACTTTAGTCACTTTTTTAATAATTGAACAACTCTATAATAACTGTTAAAATGAAAAGAAGAAGCTTTCTCAACACCTCGCTTGCCCTGGCAGGCATCATGGTTGTGCCGAGACATGTGCTCGGGGGAACCGGTTTTACAGCACCCAGCGATCAGCTGACAAAAGCCATTATCGGAGTAGGCGGCATGGGTCGCGGTCACATTGGGTATGAAGATACCCGCGTAGTGGCCATTTGTGATGTCGACAAGAATCACCTTGCACAGGTTCAAAAGATGATCCCGAATCCGGTGAAAACCTACCACGATTTTCGGGAGTTGTTGCTCCAGCCCGATATCGACATCGTACACATTGCAACTCCTCCTCATTGGCACGGTATCATGGCCGTTGAGGCTGCCCGCGCCGGGAAAGATATCTGGTGTGAAAAGCCGATGACCCGCACCATTGGAGAAGGTCTCAGGGTAGTGGAGGAAATCAACAAATACAACAGGATCTTCAGGCTCAATACCTGGTTCCGGTTCAAGGATACATTCTACGGATTGGGCACCGATGTGAAACCGCTGAAGAAAGTGATCCAGAGCGGCATCCTCGGATGGCCATTGAAAGTAACCGTCAGCGGAATTACCGGCTACGACTGGAAATTCTACTGGAGCGGTGAACGCAATCTCAAACCCATGCCCGTTCCTGAGGAACTGGACTACGACATGTGGCTCGGGCCAGCACCTTACAAGCCATACAATCCGGAACGCGTACATGCCAAGTTCCGCGGTTACTGGGATTATGATGGCGGCGGACTCGGCGATATGGGCCAGCATTACCTCGATCCTGTACAGTATTTACTTGGGAAAGATGATACCAGTCCGGTAAAGGTTGAAATTGATGCTCCCGAGCAACATTATGATGCGGTTGGATCATGGAGAAGGATAGAATATACCTATGCCGATGGCTGTCAAATTATCCTGGACGGTGAAAACCGCGACAAAGATGCTGCCTACATCGAAGGACCAAATGGCAAAATCTTCAGGGGATTCAAATCAACCATTCCGAATCTGCAATCTTTTATTGCGACGCTGCCTGATCCGGAACCACAAATTACCAGCTTCACGGAATCTGTGAAAACGCGCAAGAAATTTGCATTGAATGAGATGAACGGATACCACTCGGCTACCATCGTCAACATGGGCGTCATCGCGCTGCAGCTAGGACGTACACTGCATTTCGATCCGGCAACACAGCAGTTTATCGATGACGAAGCCGCCAACAGACTCATCAATCAACCTATGCGCGCACCGTGGAGCATTTAAACCCTTCAAACCCAAAAAAATGAAGAAAATATTTTCAATTTCAACAATCGTTTTGATGCTCTTGGGCCTTGCTTTCACCGGCCTCGGACAGATCAACAGAACCATCAATACCAAAGTGGCCGATGCCCTTGCGCAGGTGCCAACCAAAGATCAGGAAAGGCTCAATACGCTGATGGGCGAAGTGGCAGATCTCAAAGAAGAGGGTTTTGCCTTGTTTGCTGCCAAAATTATTCCTCCCGGAACCGGTGATGATGTAGCTGCCAGGTTTGTAGTAGCCAGTCTGGCTAAATATGTATCTCAATTTGGCAAGGAAGCCGATAAATTGATGGTCGAAAAGGGATTGCTTTCCGCCTTAAAAGCGAGCACTGACAAGGATGTTCAAGCTTTCTACCTTACACAGCTCTATTTTGTAGCCTCTTCTCAGTCTTTAGTCCTCCTGAGCGAATACTTGCTGGACGATAAGCTTTGCGATGCCGCGATCAAGGTGTTTATTGCAATTTCATCATCTACTGATGGTAAGGCATTTTATGCTTTACAAGTTAGAAAGTCAATTTTTGACTCTTCCTCTAATGGTTTGGAAACTTACGATAACCCAGTTAGAAAGACAATTTTGACCGCGCTTGAATCTGCCAGGGGAATTCCCGAACTGGCACTTTCCAAAGCCGTTGGTCAGCTGGGAATCAACGATTCCGATCTTATTTTGACCAAAAAACTGGAAACGGCTGATCCAAAACTTCAACGGGTGATCCTGGAATCAATTGCTTTATTCGGTAACAATCGCAGCTATAGCTTGTTGAAGGAAAAAGCATCAAAAGCTCAGTATCTATACGAACCTACCGGGAGTGTCAATGCACTTCTGGTATATGCAGGTCGGCTGAGCGAACAAGAATTCCTGGAAGACCAGGAAATGGGTGAAAAAGTTTTGAATGATTTGATGACCAATTGCAAGAATACCAATCAGTTGCAATTCAGATCTGCAGCACTGGCCCTTAAAGTGAAGTTTGGGGGTTTTGAGTCAGTACCTTTGTTGTTAAGCGAATTTGACAACGCTGATAAAGCATACCGGGCGGGTGTGTTGAATTTGGCCGCCGGACTGCTGGATGTTTCTGCGACCAGGAAATGGATTATCAAGGCAGTTGATTTAGCTGGGCAAAAAAGCGATCCTTGCGCCGAAATCGTGGAGATGTTGGGTCGGAAAGGAGATCCCGAATTGCTACCTTCATTTGAAATGGCATTATTTTCTGGTGCTGATGTCATCCGCATTGCAGGAGTCGAGGCCATCGCCAACATCAAAAATGACAAAGCAGTTAAAGTTTTGGAAGACTATCTGTTAACCGGTCCGGATGCGGCCGCAACTGCGAAAGCCTTGTCACGAAGATTGGAGGCAGCGCATATGTCCCGCTTGTCTTCTGCATTGGAGAAAGCCCCAAAAGCCACCAAAATAGAGGTCATCCGACTGATCGGTGCCAAGGCGGTGAAATCAGAATTCGGAAAAGTGCTGGCTTTTACCTCAAATGCCGACCAGGATATTTCGGCCGCAGCCTTTGCCGCGTTGAAGAATCTCTCTTCCGAAGAAAATATTCCTGTCTTGATTGATCTGCTGAAGAAAGCTTCTTCAAAAGACCAAATTTCAGGCGTTCAGCTTTCGTTGATCAATGCTGCATCCGGCTTGAACGGAGAAGAAAAGACTAAATTTATCAATCAGCTGACAGGTACCGCTGATCCTGGACGGACGCTCGAAGTGCTTTCCCGGCTAGGGAGCAGAGAAGCATTGAACAAAGTAGTTGAGGCATTTGGTTCGCAAGATCTGGCTGTAAAAGAGTCAGCTTTTGGTGCCTTGCTGAAATGGAGCAGTGCAGATGCTGCCGATGCTTTGTACCAGATTTGTGCCACCAATCCGACTTACAAAGTCAAAGCATTCAAGGGATTTGTGGATCTGGTTGCCCATTCAGCCTTGCCTGACGACCAGAAATTACTTCTATACCGAAAGGTGATGACGCTGGCAATCAGCAAGGAACAGAAACTGTCCGTGATCGACCGATTGGGAGACCTCAGGACTTTCTTGACCCTGGTTTATACCTCTAAATTCCTTGATGACAAAGAATTGAAATTTAGTGCAGCTTCCGCAGTGATGCAGATTGCTTTGCCCGGATCAGGCAAAACTACCGGCCTAACCGGTGAGATCGCGAAAAATGCACTGACAAAGTCGTTGCCTTTGATCAAGGGTGCAGAAAGCGATTATGACAAGGAGAAGATCAAAAAATACCTGGCCTCTATGCCGGATGAGCAGGGATATGTTTCCATGTTCAATGGCAAAGACCTGAAAGGTTGGAAAGGGTTGGTTGGCAATCCTGTTACCCGTGCCAAAATGACTCCCGAAGAATTGGCTGCCAAACAGGTTGAATCCAATGCCAAAGCCACCAAAACCTGGAGCGTAAAGGACAATTCGATCGTTTTCAACGGTGCCGGCGACAACCTCTGCTCTGAAAAACAATACGGAGATTTCGAGATGGTTGTGGATTGGCGTATCACTAAAAAGGGCGACAGCGGCATCTATCTTAGGGGCACTCCACAGGTTCAGATCTGGGACACTTCGCGTGTTGAAGTTGGCGCTCAGGTTGGCTCAGGCGGATTGTACAACAACCAGAAATACAGGAGTACACCGCTTAAGGTGGCTGACAACCCGATTGGCGACTGGAACCATTTCTACATCAAAATGGTGGGTGAGAAGGTCACGGTAACCTTAAACGGAATACTCGTTGTTGACCAGGTTCCGCTCGAAAACTACTGGGATCGTTCTATTCCAATTTTCCCCAAAGATGCCATTGAACTTCAGGCGCATGGCACTGATCTGGCTTTCAGGGATATCTTTGTCAACGAGATCAACGACAACCATTATGTCCTATCGGCCGATGAGCAGAAGGAGGGTTTCGTTCCACTTTTCAATGGGATCAATTTTGATGGCTGGGTAGGAAATACGGTCGACTATGAAGTAAAGAACGGCGAGATTGTGCTCAATATTGACAACGGTCCGTCGCACGGAAACCTCTTCACGCAGGGTCAGTACAAGGATTTCACCTTCAGGTTCGAGTTTATGCTTACACCGGGTGCCAACAATGGTTTGGGGATACGCGCACCGCTTCAGGGTGATGCGGCTTATGTTGGCATGGAGCTGCAAATTCTGGATGATGATGCACCTATTTATGCCGACCTGCAGCAGTATCAATACCACGGATCGGTTTATGGCGTCATTCCTGCCAAGCGTGGATCATTAAAACCTACCGGACAATGGAATTATGAGGAAGTTGTCGTCAAAGGCAACAATGTCAAGGTGATCCTCAATGGAAATGTCATTACCGATGGGGATATTGCCAAAGCCAGCAGAAATGGCACGCTTGACCACAAAGAACACCCCGGACTCCTCAATACCACCGGTCATATTGGCTTCCTGGGTCATGGTTCGATCGTGAAGTTCAGGAATATCAGAGTCAAAGAGCAGTAATTCAATGAGGAAATTTGAAAATTGGGAAATGTGGAAATGTGAAAATGAAGATAACTACGGCTTGGTAAAGAGTGCGTATATAGTGAAATTTAATAAGTCATTCACCAACAAATTGCCTTGTCCAGATTTTTAACTACCAATTTCGGTCAGATAATCTTAAATTTGCACCATCTTAATTTTCAAATTTTCAAATTTCCACATTTTCCAATTAATTTGATGAATATAGAACTTATTATAAAAGATCAGGTTGCCCGGGCAATCCAAACTCTTTACGGACAAACCACAGAATCAGAACAGGTCCAGGTACAACTTACCCGAAGTGAATTTGAGGGGGACCAGACAGTAATGGTTTTTCCATTTCTCAGGATGTCTAAGAAATCTCCCGAAGCTACAGGTGCTGAGATTGGCGAATTCCTGGTATTAAATCTGAAAGAAGTATCTGCTTACAATGTCGTGAAGGGATTTCTGAATCTGGTAATTGATAATGCTTATTGGATTGAAAGGTTGAATGTTGCCATCGCCAATGACAAATACGGGTTTGTTCCTGTCACTGATGAGTCAGAGCTGGTCATGATCGAGTATTCTTCCCCCAATACCAACAAGCCGCTCCATCTGGGGCATATCCGCAACAACTTGCTTGGATTTTCGTTGGCAGAGGTGATGAAAGCCAATGGCAACAAGGTGGTAAAAACCAACATTGTCAATGACCGCGGTGTTCATATTTGCAAATCGATGGTGGCCTGGCAGAAGTTTGGCAATGGCGAAACGCCTGAAACGAATGGCAAAAAGGGAGATCACCTGGTAGGTGAGTATTATGTCAAATTTGATCAGCAATACAAGCGTGAAATAGCCGAGCTTGTTGCACAGGGCAGGAGTGAGGAGCAGGCCAAAGAAGAGGCTCCCAGCATTCTGGAAATACGGGAAATGCTGCTTAAATGGGAGTCCAACGATGCGGAAGTCCGTAAATTGTGGAGAACGATGAATGGCTGGGTTTATGCCGGTTTCGACGAAACATACAAAACTTTGGGCGTTAATTTCGACAAGATATATTACGAATCTGATACCTATACCATTGGCCGCGATGAAGTGCTGCGTGGCGTCAGGGAAGGAATTTTCCAGCAGGAGAGCGATACTTCTGTGTGGGCCAATTTGGAGAAGGAGGGTCTCGATAAAAAGATTTTGCTTCGCTCGGATGGTACCTCTGTTTACATTACCCAGGACATTGGTACGGCCCAGCTGCGCTACCGTGATTATCCCATTGATCATATGATTTATGTGGTAGGCAATGAGCAGATCTACCATTTTCAAGTGCTATCGCTGCTGCTTGATAAACTTGGCTACAAATGGGGCAAAGACCTTTACCATTTCTCTTATGGAATGGTTGAATTGCCAAACGGCCGGATGAAATCGCGTGAAGGTACTGTGGTGGATGCTGATGATCTCGTAGCCGGAATGATCGATGTAGCACGAGCTGTATCCATGGAACTGGGCAAACTTGAGGGTTACAGCGAATCAGAGAAAGAAGAAATTTACCATATTGTGGCGCTTGGAGCCTTGAAATATTTCATCTTAAAGGTCGATCCTAAAAAGACGATGACTTTTAATCCGGAAGAATCCATCGATTTCAACGGAAACACAGGTCCATTTATTCAATATACTTATGCCAGGATTCAGAGCATCCTCCGCAAGGCAAAAGAGACAGGAATCGCCATTCCAGGCAAAGTAGAAACGGCAATTCTCAACGACAAGGAACGGAGTCTGCTTAAGATCATTTCGCTCTTTCCTGAAGTCATTAAAGAGGCAGGAAAGGCACATAGTCCGGCGGTTGTAGCCAATTATGTCTACGATCTGGTCAAAGAGTTCAACTCCTTCTACCACGACCATTCCATTCTGAATGAGCCGGATTTGTCCATCCGTGATTTCAGGTTGGCTGTTGCACAAACGGCAGGGAAAATCATCAAGAACGGATTTTCTCTGTTGGGGATTCAGGTGCCGGAAAGAATGTAGGTCAAGGAACTTGATAAACTTGTAAAATACATTAAATTTGCACTTCTATTAAAATCGCGGAAGTAGCTCAGTCGGTAGAGCATCAGCTTCCCAAGCTGAGGGTCGCGAGTTCGAATCTCGTTTTCCGCTCCAGAAAATCAGTTAGTTACAATTAAATGTAGTTAACTGATTTTCTTTTTTTATGTGGTTTTTCGTGCAGCCTGTAAACCAGGGGGGAAGCAAGGATGCTGCAAACTCCCTTTTCAATTTTAATTAGCAATTTTTCTTCACTGGAACAAATCCACTTAATAATTGTTACATCTAATAATCTTCAAACCAAATGTCTATGATCAATTTTTAAGAAACAGAATAAGTAAAAATGGTTAAAGTGAACCCCTTAAAAGCAACAATTATTCGCCAAAAGGCAGAAGGTCAATTGTATAAGAAGTCGTCAAAAATCTCTTCACAACTTTCCGAAGTAGATATTCTGAAACTCAATCACGAACTTCAGGTTCACCAAATTGAGTTGGAAATGCAGAACGGAGAATTAATTCTGACAAACGAAGAACTCAAGTTGGCAGAACTGGCATTAAAAGAAAGCGAGGAAAAATATAGAGTTTCAGAAATGGAATTGAAATCGGCTCAATCGGTTGCACATCTTGGAAACTGGAAGTGGAATTTAAAAACCAAAGAAGTTATATGGTCAGATGAAATGTACCATATTTTTGGAATCGATAAAAACTCTTACTCTGGTCTTCTTGGTGATGCGATTTCAAAAGTGATGCATCCAGACGATTTATATCTTGTCTTGCCTTCAAATGCTTCTGAATTTGCAGAAAAAAAGCCAATAGAATATCGAATTATAATGCCTGATAAAACAATTCGATTTATTTTAGCAATAGCAGGAGAAGCAATCCTTGATGATATTGGTAACCCTTTATTTTTAACTGGAATTTCACAAGATATTACAGAACAAAAGCAAGTAGAATTTAAAATTCAACAACAGAATTTAAAGTTAGCAAAACTCAATGCTGACAAAGACCTTTTCATTGCAGTACTTGGACACGATTTGAGAAGTCCGTTTAGTGGACTTCTTGGCTTATCGAATTTACTAAATGAAAATATTCAGGATTTCGATATTGAAGAAATTAAGAATCTGGCAGGGCATATTAATAAATCCGCACAAAGCACCTTCAATTTGCTGGAAGATATTCTTATGTGGGCAAAAACTCAACAAGGTAAAATTCTCTATAGGCCACAAAATCTTAGTTTTACAGACTTATGTAATGATATTCTGGAAACCATCATCCCAACTGCCATTGAAAAAAACATCACAATAAATTATTCTATAACTGACAAATTATCTGTATTTGCCGATGAAGAAATGTTAAAAACAGTTCTGAGAAATCTCATTTCAAATGCAATTAAATTTACAAACAACGGTGGTTCAATAAATATCAGTGCTGTGCAAACACCTTCAGCTATAACAATTTCTATTTCAGACAATGGCGTTGGCATATCAACTAATAGTTTGAAAAAACTATTCATTATTTCGGAAGTCCATTCAACTACAGGCACGGCAAATGAAAAGGGCACTGGATTAGGATTGTTACTCTGCAATGAATTTGTGGAAAAACTCGGTGGGAGAATTTGGGTTGAAAGCACTGTAGGAAAGGGAAGTACATTTTCTTTCTCTATTCCAGCAGTAAAATAGTCTAATATCTCCAGGTCATCCGACTTTACCTATCATACAATCAGATATTGATAATTCTATTCTTGCGAATATCTGAAATTAAAAAATTATAAGATGGGAAAATATACTATTTCAAGGAAGCACAATTATGATTTTTGGCAAAAAACCGTGGTTCTTGTTTGTGCTCTGGTAACCATGCTGCTTGGACTGCAAGGGCTCCTTGAATGGTTTTTCGGATTCAATAATATTCACAGTTTGGGGAATAAATTCATCCCGATGGATGAAGAGTCTGCCATTCTATTTCTGATTACTGCAGTAGCTCTTGCATTTATCCACAAGAAAAACAAAAATAGATTGTGGCGTTCATACTTAACCGGTTCTGCCATAGTAATTGGAGTCTATGCCATTTTAATGATTGTCGATCATGAGACTGATTATGTCTGGAATCTTTCTGATAAAATTGGTCCGGTAGATATTTTTAAGGATGGACTTGTGGTTGGGAGAACATCCGTTTTAGCAGCATTGTGTTTCTTCTTTTTAAGTATTTCCCTTTTGCTGCTTCTCTTGAAAGGGGAAAAATATTCATCAATATTCAGTAGTACAGTTTTTTTAATCGGATATACGGTTTTTGTAGGTTACTCATATGGTGTTCCGTTTTTATATGACGTAAATACAATCCCAATGTCCTGGCCAACTTCCATTGCAATCATGTTTTGTTCCATGGGTTTTCTAATTGCTGTTGGCAAGGAAAACTACCCTGTTCGCTATTTTGTTGGACTTTCTACAAGAGCCAGAATGATGAGAAGCCTCATGCCTTTAATTTTTCTCATCATGATTTCTGAAAACTATTTTGAGGTCTATAACAACAAATATTTCAACAGCATAACAGCATTTTATAGCGGCATTGTCGACATATTCTCTTTGCTTATCGCAGGATTGGTAATTTCATTTTTGTCACGCTCCATAGGAAATTCAATCGACTCAAACATGGCAGAGCGAAAAAGGATCGAAGAAGAGTTGAGAAAAGCAAAAGAGCAGGCCGAAGAAAGTGATCGGCTTAAATCCGCATTTCTTGCCAATATGAGTCACGAAATCCGGACGCCCATGAATGGTATTCTGGGTTTTGCAGAACTTTTAAAGTTGCCTGATCTTAATGGAGATGAGCAGAAACAGTATATCAGCATCATTGAAAAGAGCGGTGCCAGAATGCTGAATATCATCAATGACATTATTGATATTTCAAAAATTGAATCAGGTTTGATGAAGATTAATTTGAAAAAATCGAATATTAACGATCAAATCGATTACATCTATACATTCTTTAAACCAGAAGTCGAAAAGAAGGGGATGCATTTGTCCATTCAGAAAAAGCTTCCCTCAAAGATTGCCATCATCATTACTGATCGGGAGAAACTCTTTGCAATTCTTACCAATTTGGTAAAGAACGCCATCAAATACAGCGAACAAGGATCAATTGAATTCGGGTATGAGTTGATAGAGACAGACAATCGTGCGTCTAAACTGAAATTTTTCGTAAAAGATACAGGTATCGGGATTCCCCTTGCAAGACAAAAGGCCATATTCGAACGCTTTGTTCAGGCAGATATTGCTGACTTAAAATCACGGCAGGGTGCCGGATTAGGGTTGTCAATATCTAAGGCATTTGTTGAGATGCTTGGTGGAGAAATATGGGTGGAAAGTTTGCCCGGGAAGGGTTCTATATTTTATTTTACACTACCTTACAATATCGAAGAGCCAGAAATTGTAGATAATGAACAAAATTCTTTGGTGAAAAACGCCACAGATCAATCGAAACTACGCAAGATTCTGGTTGTCGAAGACGATGAAATATCAAGTCAGTTCCTGGTTGAGATCGCCGGTAAATTCAGTAATGAGGTGTTAATTGCGACGAGTGGGCTAAAAGCTGTTGAAATATCCCGGAAGACAAAGGATCTTGATTTGATTTTATTGGATATTGGTTTGCCAGATTTGGATGGATATGAAGTTGCCAAACAGATTCGGCAATTTAACAAGAATGTTATCATCATCGCTCAAACAGCTTATGGTTTGTCAAGCGACAGATCAAAGGCACTGGCATCAGGATGCAACGACTATATCTCCAAACCAATTAACAGAAATGAATTACTCTCATTGGTTGATAAGCATTGTTTTGGTTCCGTGTAACTAAATTTAGCGAAATATATTTTGTCTCCATCAACCCAAAAATCCTCTAAAAAACTACTTATATACATATGAAATAATTTGTAGATTTGGTTCTGAAAAAAGTTGGATCCAAATTTAATTGCATGAAGAAACAGATTTCTGCAACATATATTCCTTTCCTTCTGACCTTTGCAGGTTTTATTGCTATTTACTCCTTTTTGAACTGGTACTACATTCTGGAACCAGTTTCTGACTCGATTTCAAAGGATTTCACCAATTTCTGGCTGCCGTTTTTATTGCCATTACTACCTGTTTTTGTGGTATTCCTGATATTCCTTAAACCTTCAAAAGGAAATTGGATTCGTTTTTCATGGCAAGTTCTCCTGGCTACTATCTGTATCATTCCAGCTTCATTATTGGCTCAATCCTATCTGGAAACCGCAACCGGAAAAATCACCGCACTTGATGACATAAGCCACCTTAATCAATATCCAAAGACGAAATATTACACGCTTAAGAATTATTACATCGATAAATCCAACGCCAGTATTTATACTACCTGCAAAATGATAAATGCCGGTTGGGATTTTCAGATTTTCGTCGCATGCCCGGTTTATAAATGCCAGTCAGATACCAGTAGCAAAGTAGTTGAGGCCTGGCTGACCAAAAAATACTTCAAGAACATTGGGAGGCTCAATTCAGGGGCTGAACACTTGATGAAGGAAGAGAAATTCTGGAAAGATAGCCTGAACGCTTTTGACCAATTCGACATGAATTCCTTCAGATACCTGGAAAGAACTCCGCATGATTCCTTTTTCCCATATTTTGAAAAGACAATCAAGATGGCTGTCAAATATGATTCAAAGCAACCCATACTATTGCTGAATCCACAAAAGGAAATTTTTGAAGAAAGAAATGGAAATAAGTTGTTCTGGTTAATCCTCTCATTTATCCTTGGCAACGGATTTTTTTTGATGATTCTATATTTCCTAAACGAAGGATATTCTAGAAAACGCATTGCGTCATGAAATAATCTGTCCTATTAACATATTAAACCAACTAAAACTAAGACGATGAAAAAACTATTAACCATTTTCCTGATTTTGAGCTCCTTTTTACACGGATACACTCAAACCGCTGAAGAATTTTATGCCAGTGGCAATGTTAAGTTTGATAAAAAAGATTATCAAGGTGCCATCGCCGACTATACCAAAGCCATTGAAAAAAATCCCGATTTGCAGGATGCATACAACAACAGAGGGGCATCTAGAATGGATTTGGGGCTTTACCGAGAGGCTATGGCAGATTTCGATCAGCTTATTAGACTGAATCCAAAATCAAAATTGGGCTTTTTGAACAGGGCTGTTTGCAAAAAAGAGCTGGAAGACTACAGTGGAGCTGCTTCTGATTATGGCAAGCTTATTCAAATCGATTCAATGAGTGTTAAGGGGTATGTTGGAAGGGGTTTATCCTACCTGGATCTTGAATTGTACAAGGATGCATTGATAGACTTTGAAATGGCTGTTAAGCTTGATCCTAAAAATGTTAATGCGATTGCCAATAGAGGATATGCAAGAGAAACTATGGGGGATTTTAAAGGAGCCGTAGAAGATTTTACCAAAGCAATAGAATTGGATCCAAAGGATGCTTGGTGTTACAAAAAGAGGGGAGTGAGAAGGGAAGTCCTCAAGGACTATCAAGGTGCCCTGGAGGATTATTCAAAAGTTATTGAGCTGGACCCTAATGCTAAAATATATCTTGACAGGGCAAACATCAATTCTTTGATGAAAAATTTCAAAGGAGAGATAGAGGATTATGATAAAGCCATTGTGCTGGATCCTAAAAATCCCTTGATCCTTTCTAAAAGAGCAACTGCAAAATACTATTTAAAGGATTACCAGGGGGCCATCGATGATTTTACCAAAAGAATTGAACAATATCCGTTTGATAGTTATGCGTATTGTAGCAGAGGTATTGTAAAAAACACTCTCAAAGATCATAAAGGTGGCATTGATGACTTTACACAAAGTATAAAATTATTTGCCGGCGAGGCGAAACCTTATCTGAACAGGGGTTTCTCAAAATATGCATTAAATGACTATAAAGGAGCAACAGAAGATTATATACTTGCCATTTCGAAGCAGAGTATCTATGACATAATGGTTACTGACTATGTCACGGCAGTTCTTGCAAAAGATCCGAAAAATGCGGAATCATTGTTTATCAAGGGATTACTTGAGTATATGCAAAGGGACTTTAAAAATGCGATGTCAGACTTTAGCAGTGCTATGCAGGCAAATCCCAAAAACAAGGAGATCTTGTCGAAAATTGGATCAACCAAACTGGGACTTTTGGATTACAAGGGTGCACTGGCAGATCTTTCCAAATACCTGGAAACTAATCCCCAGGGGACAGATGCCCTTTTTGACAGAGGCATGGCACGCTTTAATCTTCAGGATTACAAATCCGCGATAGAGGATTACTCACATATCATTGAATTGAATACCACTTTTGCTGAACCTTACCATTATCGGGGTGTGTCATATTGCTTGTTAAAAGAGTACAAATTGGCACTCGAAGATTTGGCCAAGACTCTTTCACTGAATCCCAAACTCACAGAAGTCCATTATTACATTGGCCTGTCGAAATATGGGTTGCAAGATTACAAAGGAGCGATCGAATCAATGAATCAATATATTTCAGCAGCTGCCCCCAAAGTTGTAGATCCATACTACTACAGGGGTTTGGCCAAGATGGGTGTCAGCGATCTTTCCGGTTCACTTGCCGACTTTGATATGGCAATCAGTTTCAATCCAAATATGGGAGAGCTCTTCATGCGTCGGGGTGTCATCAAAAATGCCTTAAAAGACTACACTGGAGCAATAGCTGATTTTGATAAGTCCATTGTGCTGGATCCCAAAAACAGTGAAGTGTACTACAAAAGAGGAGTTACAAAGTATGCCCTCAAGGATTATGCAGGCGCCTTGGCCGATATCTCCAAATATTTGGAAGCCAATCCAAAAGATAGTGAAGCCTATGGAGACAGAGGGTATATAAAAAACATCCTGAAGGATTACAATGGCTCTATTGCAGATTACAACAAAGCGCTGGAGATCAATCCTGCGTTTTCAAATGCTTATTACAACCTTGCATTGGCAAAAAACTCCCTCTCAGACTTTGCCGGAGCATTGGCTGATTACACAAAATTCCTTGAGCTGAATCCTAAATTTACAGAGGCTTTTTACAGAAGGGCAATAGTCAAACATACCATGAAGGATTATACCGGTGCAATCGAGGATTACACAAAGTACATTGATTCGAATCCAACAGTTGGGATAGCTTACCATAACCGGGCTCTGGCAAAAATAGGATTAAGTCAGAAGGAAGCGGCTTGTGTCGATTTTCGGAAAGCGTTGGAGTTGGGTTATGAACCCGCCAAGGTGGAAATAGCTAAATATTGTCCGTGAACCAATATCGCTCTTACTTCAATTGTAAGCATTATTTGTGGTTGAGATCAACTGCCAGCTGGATTAGAAGTTCAAGACCTTTACAATATTCCGCTATTTTACGATAGGAGATCAATGGCCCTGCATACGATGGTGACATGAAATCCTTTTCCAGGGATAGCGCAATGTAGAGGTTTCCTGAAGCAAAGGAGAGTTCAAAATCACGTCCAAAATTGATTCGGGCATTCAATAGTTTTTCAATCAATGAAGGAGTCAGCAGGTACCTTGCTTCTACCTGGTCTGTGGATTTTACAACAAAATATTTTTCAAATTCAGGATGCTCCATTTGAACCAATTTTGTTTCATCCAGACTCATCTTTTGCAATCCTCTACCTAGTCTGCCAAGGATATTTTCGGCATAATCGGGTCTTACAAAAGTATGACCATTGAATTTTTTGTTAATGCCGGTTTTGAAAAGCAGTCCTGAAAAAAGATCCATCGGATCGGATTGGTTACCGGATTGGTGATCGGAACGGACAATAATAGTTGAAAACAGAAATTGATGATTACCTGCTTCTCCTTCTGTGAGATCTTCGCTAAGACAAGTAAAATCAGGAAATCCGGCAAATAGCTGACTGTCGTTCACCACCTGTAGTTCCATGCTTTTTTCGGGAGAATAGCTGTATGCAGGATTGATAAAGGTGATTAATTTGCTGTTAACAAATGGCTTAAATTGATCTGTAAACTGCTTGTTCAGCCTGGCTTTAAGAAGACTTAAGGGAAGCAGGACGATTAATGTGAACCCAAAAAGGCCAAGAAATGCACCGAACATGGAGAAAAAATCTCCGAATTCAACCTTCTTATTGAAATCCAGGTGCATAAAGACCACCGGTGTATTTTTGAGAAGTGCAACACCTGCAAAAAGCAATGTGGCCAACATTACCGACAGGAACAAGACCAACCTTTTGTTCCCGAAAAGCCTTGGGAAGTACAGTCTGTATGATTTGAGCAAACTGTAACCAAGCAGCGTCATGAAGAAAAACAAAAACAGCACTGCTCCGTTCCAATAAAAGCCTGTCAGGTTAGATCCGATAAAGCCATTGAAGACATTGGTGACGATGATCATAAAAACAGAAATCGCCAAAATGCTTTGAAGAAATACCAACGGAAAGAGAATCAATCGCTTTCTGTTGAAAACTTTAAGTGAAGGAAGTAGTTCCGTTTTATAAAAATGATGCAGATTTTCCTGATTCATCTTTTTAGGATTGTTGAGAAAGACTTTTAGTCATGGGATTGACCTTTTCTTCTGAATTGATCTCCGGAAAATGCGCAGATTTGAAATTCATCAATTTGGCTATCAGATTTGCTGGAAACATTTGAATTGAATTGTTGTATTCCCTGACCGAGGCATTGTAGCTCCTCCTTGAGGCAGCAATCTGTTCCTCTGCATCATCACAAGCCGCCTGCAATTGCAGAAAGGATGCATTGGATTTCAGTTCAGGATAATTTTCGGCAGCCACCATGATGTTCCTGACTCTATTGGTAAGGAGATCTTCAGAGATGATCCGTTCCTTACCAGAAACATCTGTTGTCATCAATCTAGTTCGCAAATCTGTCAGTTCTGTGAGAATTGTCCTTTCATAATTCATGTATCCTTTTACACTATCAACTAGTTTGGGTATCAGATCGTAACGTCTTCTTAGCATAACATCAACTGATCCAAAAGCATTGGTCACATCATTTTGTTTGGCAACGAGTGAATTGAATATCCAGATGCCCGACAGCAGCAAGGAAGCCAAAACCAGAAATAAAAAAAGCATGATTGAAAAGCAGTATTTTTAGGTTAATAAGAATCTGACATCCACAAATATAAGATAGAAATTTTCAAAAATGCAAATAATCTAAACGAAAATACCTTGCTTTTTACCTTGCTATAAATTTGTGATCTCCTCCGAATAGTCAAACTGCAGATCCTCGTGCAACGTGCCCAGTGACTTCTTAATTTTCTGAACCTGACGCCAATAAAGGTTTCCAAGGGCACTGTTCAGCGGCATCGAAATTCCTGCTTTCCTTAGTTTTTTGCAAAAATGAATTAGGATTTCTACTTCTGTTTGCTTTGATCCTGAATACTTGATCTGTTTGTTGGCAAATGCCAGGATTTTTCGGATGCCTTTTTTTGCAATGTAAGAATTGTTTTTATTGAGCTCATTGAACATTTCATCGATCCCGGATTTAACAGACCGGATGTATGCCGGTTCATCATAAGAATCAAAAAGCAAATAGGTGAGCAGTTCTTTGTTCTCCTTTTTGTATTTAGCCAAAAGAATAGAAAGCTCCAGCAATCGTGTAGGATGAACCCTGCTGAGTTCCGTCTTGATTTCTTTTAGAGTGGCCGAATTCATTGCTGTCTTTCCGGTTTATTAATCGTTTTTACCCTTCCAACTTCACCTGAAGTCAGACGTACTTTAATCCCATGGGGATGAAAAGAACTATTGGTAAGTATATCCTTCACAATCCCTTCTGTGATTTTTCCTGAACGCTGATCCTCTTTCAAAACAACTCCAACCTCTGATCCGATTTTTACTTCACTTCTGCTTTGACCTTCCATTATAACTTGAATTTTTGCCAAATTAACGAATTAGGATGAGATAATTAATGATTCCGGCTGGTAATTTAGTTTGTGAACAGGGTAATATATTATGATTATTCCCTATATTGGGGTGAATTTTCCATCTCCTTAATGGAAATAGTTTGATGCCTAAAACCAGGAATAATTATTCGGTCAAAAATGTCAAAATCCTTCTTAATCCTTGCTTTTTCATTTTATTGCATAGTTTGCGCAGGCAAAATGCCAGTGATAAATCCCAAGGCCCTTTCGGCAGATATTGTCATTTATGGTGGCACGTCAGCTGCCATCATTGCCGCAGTTGAGGCGGTTCATTCCGGAAAATCCGTTTTAGTGGTTTCCCCGGATATGCATTTGGGCGGACTTTCTTCCGGCGGACTAGGATTTACTGATACCGGGAATAAATCGGTTATCGGCGGACTTTCGCGAGAGTTTTACCACAGAGTTTGGCTGCATTACAACGACAGCTCGGCCTGGAAATGGGAAAAGCATTCGGAATTTGGAAACAAAGGTCAGGGAACAGTTGCCATGGATGGCGAAAACCGAACGATGTGGATTTTTGAACCGCATGTCGCGGAAGCTGTTTTCGAAGAACTGGTTAAGGAGAACAGCATCAGGGTACTGAGAAATGAGTGGCTCGATCGTGACAAGGGAGTTGAGAAAAAAGAGGGCAGGATCGTATCTGTCAAAACTTTGTCCGGCATACAGATTTCAGGAAAAATGTTTATAGATGCCACTTACGAAGGCGATTTGATGGCAGCTGCAGGGGTTTCGTATTTTGTTGGGAGAGAAGCGAATACAGTTTATGGCGAGTCATACAATGGCGTGCAGGCCGGAATCAAGGAGCGTGGGCATTTCTTCAAGGATCCCATCGATCCTTACAAAATTCCTGGTAATAAAGATAGTGGCCTGCTCTATGGCATCTCGCCTGACCCAATCGCAGAAAACGGCTCGGGCGACAAAAAAGTACAGGCTTACTGTTTCCGGCTTTGCCTGAGCGATCATCCGGGAAACCGCATTGCATTTCCAAAACCGGCACATTACAATCCGGCCAATTATGAGTTGGTTGCCAGAGTTTTGGATACAGGATGGATGGATTGGTTTGCCAAATACGACAGAATTCCCAATAAAAAGACCGACACCAACAACCACGGACCTTTCAGTAGTGATTTTATTGGCGGAAACTACAATTATCCTGAGGCGACTTACGCCAAGCGCAAGGAGATCCTTGTCGCCCATGAAGAGTACCAGAAAGGGTTGTTTTATTTTTTGAGCAATGATAAGCGGGTATCTGAAGAGGTGAGAGGCAAGATGTCAATTTGGGGATTGGCTGCGGATGAATTCAAAGACAATGGAAACTGGCCGAGGCAACTTTACATCCGGGAGGCAAGAAGAATGACAGGCGTTTATGTAACCACGGAAAATGAGGTAACAGGTAAAAAGCAGGTTTCTGATCCTATAGGCATGGGTTCCTATGGGATGGATTCGCACAATATTCAACGGTATGTGACTTCGGATGGTAAAGTGCAGAACGAAGGGGATGTTCAGGTAAAGCTGAAATATCCTTATTCAATATCTTTTGGCTCCATTTTGCCGAAAAAGGAAGAATGCACCAATTTGCTTGTGCCGGTTTGTGTTTCTGCCAGCCATATTGCCTTTGGATCAATCCGGATGGAGCCAGTCTTTATGATTCTGGGACAGTCGGCAGTGGTGGCAGCCTGTCTGGCAATTGAAAACAAGATGGCCATTCAGGATATATCGTATGAAATGCTGAAGAAGAAGCTACTTGAACGGGGACAGGTACTTCAAATGGCTAAATCAGAACAGCAATAATTAGATATTTATTGGAATTTAGATGAGTTGACTTAAAAAATCTTACTCAGCTTTTAATTATTTCTTTTTTTATCTCTTAACTGCTAAACATAATTGCATCATCAAATGTTATCTCAGCAAGATTGCATTATGCTGGCTTCATTTTGTATTTTAACATAATCTACTGTCCAAAAATTATTGATGATGGTATTTAGAAAATTGGTCCCAAGTTTGGCTTTGCTTTTGATTATTTTGTTTTCCTGTACAAGTGCAGAAAAGAAGAATATTGAGCAAAAACAGATCATTGAGAGGGTTGCTTTAAAAGGATACGATGTTCCGGTTGATGGTATTGCAAAGCCCAAAGAAATTGTTGCAGGTGAACCCAGAATTGTCCTTGCTTCTAAACCAACAATTGTAAAAGAGAAAGAACACTCCATAATCTGCGAGTCAGCCCTAAATTTTCGCGCTGGCGTGCCTGATATTTGTACTCCCGGTTTAAAGCAATTTTCTCAACCACCAAAAGTGGAGTCAACCGGTTTGATTTTTCAGGCACGAGCTCCAGAGGTTGTGGTGGCGAAAAATCCTTCCAGCAGGGACAGCAATCCCAATGGCTTTTCTTCTTTTGGAACCATTCAGGGACTGAAGACGAATCAGATTCGTTCCTTGCTGCAAGATAGAATTGGAAATTTATGGTTTAGCAGTGAAGATGGAGTTACCCGATATGACGGCAAAAATCTCTCGCATTTTGATATTTCAAATGGGGTGCATAGAAACGCTATTGTCCTTTGTATGCTGGAGGATCGTTCAGGCATCCTCTGGTTTGGGACTTTTGGAGGCGGAATACTCAGATTTGACGGCAGAGAATTTACTCAATATACAGAAAATGAGGGTTTAAGCAATAATATTGTCAATAGTATTATTCAGGACAAATTGGGGAATTACTGGATTGCTACCTCAGGAGGAGGTGTGTCCAAGTTTGATGGGAAAGTCTTTACCCACTATACGACACGTGAAGGATTAGCCAGTAACCAGATCCGGTCTGTCTTTCAGGATAAAGAAGGCGCCGTTTGGATTGGGACTTTTGGCAATGGAATTTCAAAGTTTGATGGAAGGAGTTTTTTTAATTATTCGGGAAATCAGGGCTTTCCTGCCACACACATAGCATCAATATTCCAGGATAGGAAGGGAAATATCTGGTTTGGCACCTACAACCAGGGGATTGTGAAATACGATGGCCAAAACTTTAGTCAGTTCACCGAAAGACAGGGACTCATTGACGATACTGTATTAACTATCATGCAGGATGATGATGAAATATTATGGATTGGAACATCCGGAGGAATCTCCATGTTTGACGGAAAGATTTTCCGAAATTACGGCGAAGAAGATGGCTTATCCAATAAGTATGTCCGATGTTCATTGATAGGAAGGCAAGGCAATTTGTGGTTTGGTACCCGCGACGGTGGCTTGGTCAGATTCAATAAAAACCTTTTTGAGCATTATACAATTAATGAAGGCCTTGCAAGTAATAAGGTTTTAAGCATGCTTCAAGCAAAAAGCGGTGATTTTTGGTTTACTTCATTTGGCGGCGGAATTGCAAAGTTTGACGGGAAGGAATTTGCAGCTTATTCGTTGAAAGAGACTTTCACGAATGATTTTGTTTACACCATTTTTGAGAATGACAATGGAACTATTTGGTTTGGAAGTGACGGCGGAGGGATAACGATATTTGACGGGAAATATTTTGTTCAGTACACACAGAATGAAGGACTTTGCCATAATTCGGTTCGGAGTATGCTGAAAGCCAGAAATAAACAAATCTGGATTGGCAGCTATGGTGGAGGAGTTTCGAAATTTGACGGCAAAAAATTCGTAAATTATTCGGAGAAGGAAGGACTTTGCAGCAACAAGGTTCTGTGCATGTTGGAAGATGATAATGGAGCACTTTGGTTTGGCACCGATGGAGGAGGAGTTTCCAAATTCGACGGAAAAAAATTCACACGGTATTCGATGGCGGAAGGATTAAGCAACAATTCCATTTCAAGCATATTGCAGGACAAAGAGGGAAACATATGGTTTGGAACACAAGGTGGAGGATTGATCCGTTTTGATGGCAAAGAGATGATAACCCTCACTAAAAAAGAGGGACTGAGCAATGATTATATCACCAGTCTCCGAATGGATAAAGAAGGTAACTTATGGATTGGCACACGACTTGGACCGAATATACTTAAAGCCAATGAATTAAATTTTAATAAAGAGAGAACTAAACCGTTCATTTTCAAGAATTTTTCGTATGATGATGGATTCCTTGGAATTGGATGTAATCTGAATTCACTACTGGAAGATAAACATGGACGGATGTGGATTGGTTCAACCAATCGTCTGTCTGCTATCCAGCCAAAAGAAGAGGTGCCTGATACTGTGCCGCCGAATATTCAGTTGACAAATATTCTGCTCTTCCATGAAAATGTTCCCTGGATTAATATTGCTTCTAAAAAAGACACAAGTTTTGCTTTGGGAAACAGTATGACAGTTGGAGATTTTAGGTTTGATTCAATTTCCAAATGGTATTTTCTTCCGGAAAATCTAAGTCTTGCCTACGATAACAATTTTCTCACATTCAGTTTTATAGGAATATCCCAGAAACAGACTCCGAAAATCAGGTACCAATACCAACTTGAAGGTTTGGATAACCATTGGAGTTCGACGACTGATCTTACAGAAATAACCTATGCAAATTTGGTACCCGGCAAATACAATTTCAAGGTAAAAGCCGTGAACAGTGAAGGGATCTGGAGCAAAGAAAAGAAATACCCGATTATGATCAGGGTTCCCTGGTGGAAATCATGGTGGTTTTATACTCTAATGATCATTGGAATTGTGGCTCTTATCTATTTCTACATAAAAATGAGAGAGCTCGAACACAATCATCAAAGAAAATTGTTGAAAGACAAAATTGATGAACAAACGTTTGAATTAAATGAGAAATACAAAGAGTTGGAGATTAAAAACAGGGAGCTTCAGCTGGCAAACTCCGAAAAGGATAAATTCTTCTCAATTATTGCACATGATGTAAGAGGACCATTAAGCACTTTCATGCTGTTCACCGAAATCATGGCCGAAAATCTGCAGGCCTACGACATGAATGAGATTCAGAGCATGGTTGTAAGTATGAAAGATTCTGCAACAGGTTTGTTTAAACTGCTCGAAAACCTTCTCGAATGGACAAGAATGCAACGGGGGCTGATCAGTTTCAATCCGGAACAACTAAATCTGATCAATGTATTTAGTGATTCCATCGAAACGATTCATCAAACGGCCAAAAATAAATCAATTGCTTTGGTTATAAATATTTCCTCTGATTTAGAGGTTATTGCAGATAAGAATATGCTTGAATCGGTTATTCGGAACCTACTTTCCAATGCCATAAAATTTACAATTAAGGGCGGAAAAGTTACTGTCAGAGCGAGGTATACTGATCATAAACGCGTGGAGATTACAGTGTCAGATACAGGAATTGGCATGGAGGAAACGATGCTAAATGACCTGTTTAAAATTGACCTTCAACAAAATAGACGAGGCACCGAAGGGGAGGTAAGTGCCGGTTTGGGATTGTTGTTATGCAAAGATTTCGTAGAGAAGCAGAATGGTACAATATGGGCAGAAAGTAAAGAAGGTGTTGGAAGTACTTTTCATTTTACCCTGCAATCTGCTTCATAATTATTTGGGACGGTAAAGTCCTTCGTGGGTTTCGCAAATAAGATCGACCAACGGAATTTCAGGAGGGCAACGCGAAAGATCAATCTTTTTTAAATTTTCTTCTGTCGGGAAATTGCCGGGAAACCAGTGGTCTTTCTCCTGAAACATGTTGTAACGGTAAAGACCGAATTCTTTCATGTCATAACATTTCCACAGGGTTCGGAACCGAAGTATCTCTGGGATATTCAATCCCGACTGGTCGTTTTCCATGCAATATGGATCAAAACCGGCATATTGATCTGTCAAAATCTGATTGTCAAGCAAGGTTCTGATTCTTTCATCATCTGCAGACATAGGCGCAGGTGCCGGAAAGATGCCGTCAATATGTTCGAACTGAGCAGTAACAGGCAGTCCGAAGGTTAGCGTGTGGATAGCAGCATGGCCCAGGCAAAAACGGGCATTCCACTGTATAGGATGGAGTGGTGAAGTGAGTTCTTTCAACTTTTGGGGAGACTTCGAAAGCTGTCCGCCTTTGTCGTTGGCTGAGATGATAAATACACCCATATCTTTTGATGCTGCGAGATCAACAGCCGGCCTGTTCCTTTGAAAAAAGTAATAATAATGCAGGTTCACAAAATCAAAAAGATCAGTTTCAATGGCTTTCAAAATCACATTCAGCGGTGCATGTGAGCTAAATCCAACATGTCCGATGATACCTTCCTCCTTCATTTTTAGTAGTTCTTCAACCGGACCACCCATGGCACAGGCAGTATTGAGCAAATCCATGGTATTGATTCCATGCCAGGCGTAAAAATCGAGATACTCTGTCTTCAACGCTTTTAGCTGGAGCAGAACCATTTTTCGCATCTCCACTGCCGTTTTGGGATTTCCCTTGGTCATCAGGAGGTAGGAGCTGCGTTTGATTTTGAGCTCATTGTTCAACACCTGACCATAAACATGTTCACTTTTGCCATATCCCCAGGCCGTTTCTATCAGGTTGATACCCTGAGTCAGGGCTTTCTCGACTGTATCGCGACATTGCGCTAGTGTTTCGGGAGGTATCTGATCGCGCGGTTCGCTTCCCGCATGTTTATAACGCATTCCGCCAAGCGTGATGACGCTTACCATTTTATTGGTTTTTCCAAAGCGGCGGTATTCCATTTTGGGCTTGTATATGGAGAAATTTCTGAAATCCATTTGCATGAAAAATATTGAGGCGTAAAAATATATTATCTATACGAGAAATTGAATGTGGGGTTTTGTAGGAAGGGAAAATGGGAAGATGAGAGAGTGAGAGGGTGAGAAGTCGGGGGCGAGGGGGCGAGTGGAATTCCGGAGTTTGCCGAAGATTAGAAATTCTTATCTTTGAGGTAATAGATCTAACTGAAAAACGTGTATTTTGGAAAATATCAGCAAGCATAAAGGTTCCATTCATTGGGTTTCATGGTTTTTGATTGTCTCATTGACGATCACAGCCATACTGGCTTTCATGAAAATATTTAACATGGCCGATTTAGGGAGTGAGATACCGACAGCCAGCAGAACGATCGCAATTCTTGCCTTCGGATTAGTTGCCTGGCGGAAAAAATCCCTGACAATCTGGATTTTGTTCAGTCTTGCCGCCGGGGCGGAATTTGGCTATGATTTTCCGAAAATAGCAGGCACGCTTGGATTTCTGAGCGAGATATTTCTAAGGATGATAAAAACCATCATCGCACCTTTGTTATTTGCCACACTTGTTAATGGGATTGCCGGCCACACCGATCTAAAGCAGGTGGGAAGAATGGGATGGAAATCGCTGCTCTATTTTGAAGTTGCTTCGACCCTTGCCCTTGTCATCGGATTAATCGCGATCAATATTTCCAAAGCC
This sequence comes from Prolixibacteraceae bacterium, assembly GCA_037140615.1. Taxonomy (GTDB): domain Bacteria; phylum Bacteroidota; class Bacteroidia; order Bacteroidales; family Prolixibacteraceae; genus CAINVV01. Next base: position 24,475 of record JBAXED010000005.1, on the reverse strand, counting down.
GGAGTTGGGATCAATCTTTCCGCCATGACCGGTAATGTTCCTGCCATAGCCGGAAAAATGCAGACGACATCAGAGTTTATCCTTCACATTTTCCCTGAAAATATTGCCAAAGCCATTGCCGAAGGAAATATCCTTCAGATCGTTATTTTCAGCATTATTTTTGGAATAGCCCTCTCCATGCTGGGCGAAAAATACAAATCACCCATGTTGAAATTTACGGCAAGTTTAACGGAGGTGATGTTTAAATTTACCGGTATTGTCATGTATTTTGCGCCCGTGGCGGTCTTTGCGTCCATCGCATACACCATTGGTCACATGGGAACAGATGTGCTTTTTACCCTGTTAAAACTTTTGGCAACCCTGTATGCTGCGCTGATTGCTTTCCTGGTGCTGGTCTTATTCCCAATAGCCCTGCTTTTCAGGATACCTGTTTTGAAATTCATATCAGCAGTTTCAAAGCCGGCCTCAATTGCCTTCGCGACAGCTAACTCAGAATCGGCCTTGCCGTCAGCCATGGAATCTATGGAGGCGTTTGGAGTGCCCCGAAAAATCGTCTCCTTTGTCATCCCGACCGGATACAGCTTTAACCTGGACGGTTCAACATTATATCTTTCTTTGGCTGCCGTTTTTGTGGCTCAGGCTGCCGGGATAGATCTTTCCATCGAAAAACAACTTGCGATTGCCCTGACTTTGATGCTAACCAGCAAAGGCGTTGCCGGAGTATCGAGGGCATCCTTTGTGATTTTGCTGGGAACTGTGACCACTTTTGGATTACCTGTCGAGCCGGTTATGATCATACTTGGTATCGATGTTTTGCTCGACATGGCCAGAACCGGAGTCAACGTGATCGGAAACTGCCTTGCCACTAGCGTGATAGCCAGGTGGGAAGGGGAGTTCGACGATGAAAAAGCTCGCAGCGTCTAAACCAGCGTCTAAACCAGCATCTAAACCTGACTTGTTTTGGAAACCTGTCAGGTTTAAACGCTGTACGGAGCTCTTATCTCTCTGATATATAGTTTATTGGATTCCGAATCTCCCGCAACTTCACCTTTTATTGGATCCCAGATTACTTTTCGTCCGGTGCGGATGGCAATGTCTCCCATGTGACTGATGGTGTCCGAAATGATGGCCTCGTCCAGCGGACAAAGTTCTGCTTCTTTCCCTTTGACGACAGAAATGAACCTGCTTCCCATGGTGTTATTTTCGCCTTTTACTCTGCCATTGGCCTGTTTGGAAACACTGTTGAGCTTTTGATTTAATTCCGGAATGTTGGACTCCACCGAAGAGCGGCTGAGGGAGATCCATCCTTTAGTGCCAAAGAAAGTTGTGCCATTGGACTCCTTGATCTCACGATCTTTCAGAATGGTATTCGAGGCAATATCCTGGCTCATAAAGTGCACTTTCAGTCCGCCCTGGTAATTCAGGTTCAAATCCCAGGAAAGGATGTTGTTGTATAAACCTCCTGCTGGCCAGAATTGTCCGGTTCCTTCGCAGGCGTAACTTCCATTGACTTTATCTTTCAGGATCCAAACCAGAATGTCAAGGGGGTGAGCACCCCATCCTCCTAAAAATCCGATGCTGTAATCGTAGTTGAACCAGGAACTGTTGTTGGTCACACGATCGGGGCAATAAGTCCGTATGGGTGCCGGACCGGTCCACCGCTCAAAATCAAAACCTGCAGGAACCGGAACTTCGTTGCATATTGGTGAAGGAACATCATTCTTGCCGGGAGCCCAGACATCTACATGTTCAATCTCACCGATTAATCCTTCTCTGATCATGTTGTATCCCATCTGCATGTGATCCAGGGTACGTTGCTGGGTTCCATAATGAAATTTCACATTGTTGGCCTTGAGCTCTTTGGCCAGAACCAGATTCTGAGGATAACTCAGTCCGAGGGGTTTGGCAAGCATGATGTGTTTGCCGGCCCTGGCAGCCTTGATGGCAGCCAGCACATGCCAGTGATCGGGTGTCGTTATATGAACTGCATCGATATCTTTTCTCGAAAGCAGCTCTTCCATATCGAGGTAGGATTTGCACTCCTCATTGGTAAATTTATTCTCCTTGTAGAATTGATTGATCCGCAGAGCCGTACTTTCCCGACGGTCTTTGAAGGTGTCGCAGACTGCGATATTCAGGGCATCACGCAAAGGTAAAAAATAGGTCATCAGTTCATCAGTACCTCTTGATCCCACACCAATATGACCGATTACCAATCTGTCGTTGGCTCCTTTGTGGTTGGAACAAGAGGTCAGAACTGTTGGCAGAATAGTAGCACCCAATGCCAATTTCCCTGTTGTTTCAAGGAATGAACGGCGTGTGAGGTTTGGGGTGTTGCTTGTTTTCATAGTTTTTAAAAAATTAATAAAGTGAACTAAAGTGAACTAAAGTGACTAAAGTGACTAAAGTTTATCGCTGCAATCTAGCACTTAACTCATGTCTCATGTCTCATGTCTCATATCTCATTTATCAATTGCACCAAGTCTCGGAGTTCCCAAGTACTCTAGGCACTTTAGTTCACTTCTCCTCCTCAATCATTTGAATCCTATACTTCAACCTCAAAGAGTTCCCTTTTTTAAGGACCATCGGGCTGTCGAAGATTACTGCCGGACTAAAATAATAGAAAGGAATGAGCGGATCATTGATGATGTACCAACTGTTTGTGGCAGATCTGTATTGAGGATCCTGTTCGATTTTGATACCGACCTTCTTGCCTGTCAGGCTGGTGAATCCATAATATTGCCAGTCGCATTTTTTGCATTGGGCCGAATCGCTGGATGATTTGAATTCAGGTGCGGTAAAGTCCTGGTTAAACCGGATGGAGATACCTGCGTAACCGCCCTGAATTCTGCCACCCCTGATGGCAGGAGGAGTGCGGTCCAGGACGACACTGTCGGCAAGGACTTTGAAAAGATGATCCTCATCGATGTAGTAATTTCCGTCTTTATCCGGAACTGATACATGATAACTTCTCTCTTCCGACATGACCGTCTCCCCTTTGAGCGGATGGTAGTTGACTTTTAGACGAATATCGCAGCTGAAATCCGTATTGCGCTGGATTTTGGAATCCACAATTTCTGTCGCCCCTTCCGATCTATAACCTGTTTTTGCCGACCTTTTTTCATTAAGATACTCCCAATAGTTCAAATGATTGATGTATTTCCAACAGAACCACAATCCCAGGTGCCATGGATGATCGGGAGGCGAAACGCAGGTAATCAGGGTATTGTTAACGGATAGCGGGTGAAAGTAGGGTCTTTGGAACCGGTCGTTGTAGTTGAATTGCCAGACTGTCTCATTGTGGTTGAGAAGCATAAAAGTCGTATCCGATTGCATCCAACTGTAAACAGGCTTGCCCTTATTTTCGTTGATGCGCATCTCAACCGGTGGTTTGAAAGTGACTTCTTTGCGGGCGCACCACTGGGCTGCACGAACCAAAAGAGTGCGCAGACCGGAGTTGAGAAGTGCCCGCTCGTCGTGCCCAAGAATTGTAAAAAAACTTCTGCCTTTTCCGGTCTGATTGACAAAAATCGCAGGTTCATCGATTGGGTGACTATCTTTAGAATTAACAGCAGTAAGTGACCCAATGGCTTTTGCACCGCCAAAGAGCTCTGTTTTTTCCCATATCTCATCCATGATCAAAAATCCTTTCAACCCTTTGGTGATTGGATGTTTTTGATCCAATCCGTACAATTTGGCGACCACCGGCGCATTGTGAAACGTCTCTTTTCCCCATCTGCCGATTCCGATATGGAAAAACTCTTGCCAACCATAATAGGATGAGGCTGCCGCATGAAAAATGAGGACACCTCCTCCTTCGGTTGCATACCTGACAAAATCGGATTCCCATTGACTTTTAAACCTTGTGATGGTGTCGGGCCAATTATTGGCATTGCATACGACCAGATCGAATTTTTTCAGGCTGTTGTAAGTCAGTGTATCCGGTTTTTCGGTGACATTGGTGGCAAAGAGATTGGCTTCGTCAAAAATTCGATCCAGCAATGGAGTGGTTTTTTTCCATTCATGGTTTCCTGATCCGCTGATAATCAATAATTTGATTTGTTTTTCTTTGGACTGACTGTTAGAGGCGTAACTATTTGCTATACCATAAACCAAGGAAAAAAGGAGCGTGAATACAACGATGGATCGTATCATTTTGAAGTAAGTTTGGAAGTTATTTTCAAATCTGGAATAAATAAAGAGGTGAAGCGTAAATTTAGAAAATAATGCTGTAAACAAGGCAGATAACCTGTAATTTTTTATTTATCCAAAAGCGTTGAATGGTGCTGAATTGCTATATTTGGAATAAAATAGAAAAGCATTATGACAAATTTGCAGTGGGAAGCCTTGCTGGCAGTTGTTGAGGGGCGAAGCATGGATAAAAAGGCATTGGGATTTATTATCGATAGTCCGTGGTTGCCGGGATGGGCTGGAATTTCGACGATAGATTATTATTCATCGGATGATATCTGGTTGAAAACCAATCTGAAAGCCATTGAGCTTTTTCCTGATATTACCTTTCTGCCCGGATTCTGGTCGGAGTACGGCATGTGCACTGAGCCATCCGCCTTTGGCGCAAGATCCGTCTGGTACGAAGCCAATCTTCCACATGCCGAGCGTGTTATTCTTTCTGATGATGATATTGACAGGTTGCCACAACCCAATGTGACCAGCGACGGTTTGTTGCCTTTTATGATCAACAGGTTGAGGCTGAAGGAACCTGCTATCAACGAAAAGGGCCATCAAATCAAATTTGCCGTGACACGCGGTCCGCTGAATATTGCCACTTTCTTAATGGGTACCTCTGAATTCATGCTGCTCCTGGCCATGGATCCCGACAAGGCCCACCAATTGATGGAGAAAATCACGAAATTTATTGAAGATTGGGTCAGGCACCAGAAAGCTTGTTTCCCAACCATTGAAGGGGTCCTATTGCTTGATGATATTGTTGGTTTTGTCGGCGAAGATGAGTGCAGGGAATTTGTTGTTCCTTATATCAAGAGGTGCTTCGGTGCCATTGATTCTAAAATAGGATTCTTCCACAACGACGCCTTTGGTTTGACTTGCGCTCCTTTTCTAAAAGAGATGGGAGTGAACCTTTTTAATTTTGCCTTTGACCATCCGATCAACCAGATCAGGGAGCTCGCCGGACCAGATGTTGCTTTGATTGGCAATCTGCCTCCAAGGGATGTTCTCTCGGCTGCATCTCCTGAGGAGGTTTATGCCGCCACCCAGAAAATGATGCGCGAAGCAACAGATCACACCCGGATCATCTGGTCTTGCGGAGGTGGAATTCCACAAAATGTTTCAACAGAGAATTTGCAGGCGTTCGTGAAGGCGGTAAAGGATTTTTCGTAAATTTATTCCACCCAAATGTCAATTGATTAATCACATAAGAAATTCATCAAATACCAATTCATTCATCACATGACCAACACTTTCGAACTCAAAAAATTCTGGGTATCTTCAATGCTGAAAGACTCGAGGACTATATCAAAACAATTTCACTGCCAAAATAATTCAGGATGAATAGCACTTTTGCGCTGAAAAAGGGGACGCTTGTATTCAACGATGGGAAGATAATTATTACTGATAATGCCAAAAGGCAAAAATGGTACCGTCTGGTCACTTCTGGAATGTGGACTTTCTATGGAGCTTTGTCGGTATTAAGGTATTTTAAAACAGGGGATCAGTATTTATTATGGACTGGCTTGTTCATTGGGATTGCTCATTTTGGGATTTTTGTAGCATTTCTCTTTAGGTCAGTTCAAAGTGAGGTTGCCTTGAAGGATGTTAAATCCATGAAATTGAAATCGCCTTTCGGAGACGTATTTCTTGATATTAAATTGAATAACAATAGAATAAGAAGGGTTTCACAAGTCGAAAATGAGGATGAACTTCAGGGATTTATTGATAAAATTTCCGTTAGATAAAATTTACTATCAAGTTATCAAAATATTTCTCACTTTAAAAACAAACTACAAACTAAACAAATGGAAAGAAGAAATTTTCTCAAGAGCTCCTCTGCAGCTATCGCAGGAGGATTGATTGTTCCAACAATTGTGCCTTCTTCAGTCTTTGGAGTCAATGCACCAAGCAACAAAATAAATGTAGCCCAAATCGGATTTGGCCGGATTGCTATGGGGCATGATCTGGCTGAGACTTTGCCCATCGATGCCGCGAGAGTCATCGCGGTAGCAGATCTGGACTCAAACCGAGTTGCCAAGGGAAAGCAGTTTATTGAGGACTTTTATGCCAAAAAGAGTGGCAGCGCTTCCGCCGTGAATGTCAAGACCTATGGCGATTATCGGGAGATGCTTCTTAACAAGGATATCGATGCCGTGATGATCTCAACACCCGACCACTGGCATGCTCAACCAGCCATTGAGGCAACACTTGCAGGGAAGCATGTCTACCTTCAAAAACCAACCGCCCTGACTATCTCTGAAGGTCGGATGCTGGCAGATATTGTGAAGAAAAAGGGAAATATCTTTCAGCAGGGAACGCAGCAACGTGCCATGCCGCAGTTCAGAATTGCTGCCGAGCTGGTGAGAAACGGCAGGATTGGAAGACTTCATACCGTCAAAATTGGCTTGCCGGGCGATCCATCCGGTCCGGATGCCCCATTGATGCCGATCCCGAAGAACCTCAATTACGACATGTGGCTTGGATCAACGCCTGAAGTTTATTATACCGAGATCAGGGTTCATCCCCAGAATAGCATGAGCGACCGTCCGGGATGGCTTCGTTGCGAGCAGTTTGGTGCAGGTATGATCACCGGTTGGGGACAGCACCATTTTGATTCGGCTGCCTGGGGAATGGATACAGAATATACAGGTCCGATTTCCATCAACGCCATGGCACAGTTTCCAAAATCAGGTTTATGGGATGTTCATGGAGAATTTGTCTCGGTAGCTGAGTATAAAAATGGCATCACTCAAATAACCAGCGGAGCCTATCCAAATGGTATCAGGTATGAAGGTACTGAAGGGTGGATCTTTGTTTCAAGAGGTAATTATGTTGCTTCCGCCAGCGATCCGGTTACGCAGAGGAGAAGCAGCAATGCGCTGAATGCAAGTGATCCAAAGATTCTAACCTCTGTTATCAAGGAGAATGAGATTCATTTGTACAAAATTGACAACCAGCACCAGAACTGGATCGACTGCATCCAATCGGGCAAAGAGCCGATTTCACCGGTTGAAAAAGGACACCGCGCCTGCACCGTTTGCCTGCTGACCCATATCTCTATGAAGCTGGGCAGGAAAGTGGAGTGGGATCCCGAAATTGAGAAATTCGTCAAGGATGATGAGGCGAACAAGCTGTTGTCAAGATCGCAGAGGTTTCCGTATGGGACGACGAATATTAAGATATGAGATATAGGACATGAGACATGAGACCGGTCCCTGAGCGGAATAGCACAAAGAGGGGGCGACTTGGCGAGGGGGAGAGGGGGCGAGTGCGATTCCAATGAATGAAACTTCCCCGAAGATTCCCGTTTGTCTTTTCCCTAAACTTTAGTCACTTTAGCTCACTTTAGCTCACTCTAGTTCACTTTAGTCACTTTTTATGTCTATGATAATGAATAAGATAAAATTTTTTTTCGCTTTATTGTTGATGATTGGTTTCGTCCAGCTTCAAGCGGCAAAAATTACCGCAGTGAAAGTCGGATCCAAAATCAATGTAACGATTGACGGCAAATATTTCACCAGTTACATTTGCTCCTCCGACGAGAAATACCCTTTTTTCTACCCGGTAAATGGTCCCTTGTCAGGTGGTTCTGTTACCTCCATGCGCAACGGAGAATATCCGCACCATAGTTCACTTTTCTTTGGTTGTGACCAGGTTAATGGCGGAAACTACTGGCAGGAGGGTCTGGAGCGTGGACGGATTATTTCAGTCAATGCAGAGATTTTGAAAGAAGGCGGAGATACGGTACTGATCACGGATGAATGCATCTGGAGCAGGCCGGGTGCCGCTTCCCCGGTCAAGGATAGCCGGAAATTTACCATCACTTCGCCATCTGCCACTGTCAAGCAAATTGATGCAGAAATTACCATGGAAATGCTGTTGGATGTGACCATCAAAAAGACCAATCACTCTCTTTTCAGTGCACGTATGGCTGCCGACCTCTCCGTTAAAAATGGAGGGACTTTGGTAAATGCAGAGGGGGATAGCGGTGAAAAGGCCACCTTTGGAAAGAGTTCTGCCTGGATGGACTTTTCCGGCAAGAGAGGTGATTATATCGAAGGGTTAGCGATTCTTCAACACCCGTCCAATCCGTGGTATCCTTCACCCTGGTTCACCCGTGACTATGGTTTTATATCTCCAACACCCATGTACTGGCCGGCTGATGACAAGGAGACAATCCTGAAGAAAGGGGAAAAGTTGTTGCTGCGCTACAGGGTGCTTGTCCACGGAGGCAATTCGGTGGATGCCAAGGTGGCAGAAATCTTTGAACAGTACAAAAAATAGTGGTTATTTCAAACCTGACAGGTTTCCAAAAACCTGTCAGGTTTAATATCCTGATTTTAAATCCATATTAAATGATTAAAATATTTACCGCAGTGGTTATGCTGCTGTTCAGCTGCCCTCTGCTTTTTGGTCAGAAAAAAGATGCGCCTGCAGGAAAGCAAGGCCAACAGTATATTATGGTGGATGCCCAAAAACGGATTTCCAAAAATGGAAAATCCTTGTATACGGCTTATGAGCCTTTTCAGACCCGCACTGTCGATTTGCTGACTGGTTTTCATCCGGTAAAAAAAGGGCCGGCAATAAACAAATATGGTGGTTTAAAAAAACAAAGAGCAACCACCACCGGATTCTTTCATGTGGAAAAGATCGGAGATCGTTGGTGGGGAGTTGACCCCGAAGGTTGCCTCTATTTTAACATGGCCATCAACAGTATCTCGATGGGAAAATCTCCCCGCAATGAGAAAGCAGTAATTGACAAATTTGGAACGCCGCAGAACTGGATGAAACAGACCATCGGAATGTTGCAGCAAAACGGCTTCAATTGCGCCGGATCATGGTCTGACTACCAGTCAATAGTCGAAGCCAATCGCACGATCGAAAAACCATTGGCTTATACCATCAACTGGAATTTTATGAGTGGTTATGGCAGGGTGAGGGGAGGAACTTTCCAGCAACCCGGGCATACGGGGTATCCAAATGATGCGATCTTTGTCTTTGATCCGGGCTTCGAAACCTTCTGCGACAGCCATGCCCGACAGGTTATTGCCTTCAAGGATGATCCGAATCTTTTTGGCTATTTTTCAGACAATGAGATGCCATTTAAATTGAAATCACTCGATAATTTTCTCGCTTTGCCTGATTCCGAATCCGGCCGGAAGGCTGCTGAACAATGGCTAAAAGACAAGGGGATTTCCAAAGAACAGATTACTGACGAACACCGTGAAGAGTTCATGGCACTGGTAGGGGAGAAGTACTTCTCAATTATCTCAAAGGCTATAAAAAAATATGATCCCAACCACATGTATATTGGTGCAAGGTTTTACAGTGAGGAGAAGAACCATGAGAAATTCATGACCGCTGTCGGTAAATACCTGGATGTTGTGTCGAACAATTATTACAATTACTGGACACCCGACTCAGCTCAGTTGGCCAACTGGACAAAATGGACAGGAAGACCATTTATAATCACTGAATATTATACCAAGGGAGAAGATTCGGGCATGCCCAATCAAAGTGGAGCCGGCTGGATTGTCAGGACACAAAAGGACAGGGGATTGTTTTATCAAAACTACAATCTGGCTTTGATCGAATCAAAAAATTGCGTTGGATGGCACTATTTCAAATACCAGGACAACGATCCGGATGCCAAAGGTGTTGATCCCTCCAATACTGATGCCAACAAAGGAATTGTGAATAATTATTACGAAGTGTGGCAACCTATGATGGATAAAATGAGGGAGCTGAATAGCCAGGTGTACAATCTGATCGACTATTTTGACGGTAAATAGGGCGACAAAATATAAAAAGAAAATCCCTCAAGGTTTTTAAAATCTTGAGGGATTTTTAGTGAAAAATTTAAACCTGACAGGTTTAAATTAATTTTGTTTATTTCACAATCTTCATTTCATTGAGCAAATATCCGGCTCCGCCAAATTTATCCATGATAAACAGGGTATAGCGAATATCCACATTGATACACCTTTGCAAAGAGGGTTCAAAGATGATGTCGCTGCTCATGGACTCCCAGTTGCCATCGAAGGCGGTGCCAATTAGTTCGCCTTTTTTGTTCATCACCGGACTTCCAGAATTACCACCTGTAATATCGTTGTTGGTAAGGAAAGCCACTGGCATACGACCGTCTTTCAGCGCATATTGTCCGAAATCTTTGGCTTTGTAAAGTTCCTTTAGCTTGGCCGGAACGGTGAACTCATAATTTTTCGGATCTTCTTTCTGCATAACACCATCCATGGTAGTGACAAAATCATAAATCACACCGTCTTTTGGCGAATAATTCAGAACTTTTCCAAATGTCAGACGCATGGTGGAGTTGGCATCGGGGTAGATGGCCTGTCCTGCCTTCATTTCCAGCATGCCGGCAATGTATAGTTTTTGACCTTTGGCATATTGGGCGCGGTATTTTTCAAGCTCCATGCTGTATTTCATTGAAGCAGCCGAAATATCCTTTCCTGCCACAAAAGCAAGATCGGTCTCCATTGCTTTTTTATCTCCGGCCTGTGCCGCTTTGAGTTTTTCTTCTGAAACGTACACCGATTGAGCGAACATAGCATCCACATATGAATCTACATTGCCTTGGTAATCAGCATCAATAGTTTTGTAAAATGCGGGAAGTTCACTTGCCGGCACCTTATCCCTGAAAAGCTTAATCAGGGCTTTGGCCACTTTTATATCCGTGGTAACATTGTAATCTTTGTAAAAATCTGACGGATTCATCTGGAAGCCAGGTCTGCCTCCACCGCCGCCTCTGCCTTCTCTTCCGGGTCTTTCGACCTGTGGACCAAGACGGGAAGCAGAAGAAGTTAGTTCAATTGGGCTGAGGGCCTCCTGATAATATTTTGATATATAAAGAAGTTTGGCTCTTCCTTCGATGGCCTCCTTCACTTCAGACAAGGCCTTGCCATATTTTTCTACTCTGGCCGGGTCAGCAGCTACCCACTCGCTGAAAATTTTCTCCTCGGCGGCTCTTCTTTCGTACACATTCAATTTGGCAAAAGTCTCGTTCATACCCAGGGATTTCTTCCAGGAATTGGCCGAGCCTGCATATTTGCTGGCATACTGCAATCTAACTTTTGGATTGGCTTCCATATCAGCCCAAATAATACCCTGACGTACATTCCTTACCAGGATGGTCACGGCATTGGTCACTTCGCTGGTCTCCTTCACTTCGTAGGAAGTCATGAAACGGTTGGTCCTGCCGGGATAGCCGATGATCATCGCCGGATCGTTCTGGTTCATTCCCTTCAGTGAAATAGTCAGGAATTTCTTTGGTTGATAAGGAACGTTGTCCTTCGAAAATTCTGCCGGATTGTTGTCTTTGTCAGCATAAATCCTGAACATGCTGAAATCACCGGTATGGCGGGGCCACATCCAGTTGTCAGTCTCGCCACCAAATTTGCCGATGGAGGAGGGGGGAGCGCCTACAAAACGGATGTCGCTGTAAGTTTTGGACACCACCATGTAATATTGGTTGTCGCCAAAGAAAGAAACCACGCGGGCTCTTAGGAATTTGCTGTCGCCCACAGCCTTTGCAGTTAGCTGGTCCGATACGGTTCTGAAGGCTTCGTCCTTTGCCTTGGGATCTTTGGCGGCATCCATGGCATCAATCACAGCCTTGGTCACATCTTCGAAACGATCGAGGAAGATGACAGTCAATCCTTTGGCTGGGAGTTCTTCGTCGTGGTTCATGGCCCAGTATCCGTTTTGAAGATAGTCATGGTCGACGGTGCTGAGTTTTTGAATGGTTCCGTAACCACAATGGTGGTTGGTCAGAACGAGACCGTCTTTAGAGATCACCTCTGCTGTGCAGCCTCCTCCGAAATGGAGCACGGCATCTTTCAGGCTTGAGTTGTTGATGTCGTAAATGTCTTTGGCAGAGAGTTTAAAACCAATCTCCGACATTTTTTTGCTGTTCAGCTTCTGAATCAGCGGTAGCATCCACATGCCTTCGTCTGCGCGCAGCGAGCCCATAGACAAAATTAGGATAGACAAGAATAGTAATCCGATTTTCCTTAAGTTCTTCATGTTTAGAATTGAATTTGGCTTGTTAACTAGAGTATTGCACCAAACAATGATAATAAAATTGCTCGTAGTAAAAAATGAGAATTCTTAGCAATGTGTGGTGCCTTAATCATTTACGATACATTGACTGAATTGGCTGAATATGGTTTAACTAAAAGTGAAAAGATAATACAACTTTCGTCTGAGTATTCGACCGTATTTTCCAACACACGACAGTTAAGCCATGGCAAAAATGTCAAAAACACAAACGACACATAAAAGTTCCCAAATTGAGAATTTTTTTATTATCTTTGCATTCAGGTAATGTTTAAATGGAAAGAATCTATGCAAAAAGTACTTTGAGAGAATTTTGGGAAAGTCATCCTGATTCTGAGCAGTATTTAAAAACCTGGTATGATACTGCAATGAATACGGAATGGAAATCACCGAATGAAGTAAAACAGACTTATGGAAATGCAAGTATTCTAAAGGACAGTCGGATTGTCTTTAACATCAAAGGCAATTCCTACAGGTTAGTAGCAAAGTTTAATTTTGAGAAACAATGGATTTTTATCCGGTTTATTGGAACTCATGAGGAATATAATAGGATTGACGTAAGCACAATTTAAAGATCTGAACCGATGAATTTAAAACCAATAAAGACTGAAGAAGATTACAAGATGTCCTTAAAAAGACTTGAAGAAATATTTGATGCACCTGCAGGAACTAACGAAAGTGATGAGGCTGATATTCTTGGTTTAATAATTGACGAATATGAGAAAAAACATTATCCCATCGAGTCTCCGGACCCTATTGAAGCCATTAAGATAAGGATGGAAGAAATGCAGCTTAAGCAGATTGATCTAATTGATGCCATTGGAGGCAAAAGTAGGGTCTCTGAGATTCTTAACCGTAAACGTAAATTGACAGTTGAAATGATTCGAAAATTAACTCCAAGATTGAATCTCTCCCCAGGATTGCTCATAAACGATTATCAACTAACCAGATAATGTAAAGACAGCTTAACGAAATTAAGTTTATTTCCGCGACTGCTCCCTGATTGTTCTGAACTCCGAATCTTTGTTCCAAACCGGCCAAGCCCTTGAATTTGCCAGATCTGAGCCAACATGATAGAGCAGTTTGGCATCCTCTAAAACTCCGTTAAGATCATCTCTTTCTGGACGATATTCATCGGATGGTGTATGATAAGTTTCCTTCCAGTAACGATTTACAATCTCCAGGGTTTTCTCCTTACCATATTTTTCAGCATCGACATAACCCTTGGCGTAAATCGCCGGAACACCCTGCTTGACAAATGGAAACTGATCGGAGCGAAAAAACATGCCATTCTCAGGATTTGGATCCGGGGCCAGATACCTGCCCTGTTTGACAGCCTCTTTTTCCACCCAGCTGTCTAGCTCTGACTGCCCTGATCCGGTAAGCATTACATCTTTAAATTTTCCCAAAAACAGCAGAACATCGGTGTTGATAACAGCCACTGTCTTGTTCATCGGGAAGAAGGGATGTTCCGCATAATATCCTGATCCCAGCAGTCCTGATTCTTCGCAGGTCACAGATAAAAACAGCAGGGAGCGCTCAAGCGGTTTCGCTGATTTAAACGCACGTGCCATCTCCAGCATCCAGGCAACGGCACTGGCATTGTCGGTGGCACCATTGTAAATACTGTCGCCGTTCACTTTTGTGCCAATACCCAGATGGTCCCAATGGGCGGTGTACACGACCACCTCGTCTGGGTACTTGCTTCCACGAATCAATCCGCAAACATTGACCGAAGTTTTGGTCTCAAATTGGTTATAGATTTTGCCAGATACTTTTACCGGCAACAGTTGTGGTTTAAAATCTTTTGCCAGTGCCATCTTCTTTGCCTGTTCGAAGCTCATTCCGCAGGCCGAAAAAAGCTGTTCTGCCGCCGTTTTAGAAATCCAGCCTTCGAAGGCGCAACGATCTTTGTAACCATTTTCCGGTTTCAAATAGAGTTTCGTCGTTTCGCCATTGTTGCGGACGACATTCCAGGGGTATCCTGCCTGACCGGTTTCATGAATGATGATACAACCTTTGGCTCCGCGGCGTGCTGCCTCTTCGAATTTATAGGTCCACCGGCCGTAATAGGTCATGGTATTGCCTTTGAAATAGCTTTCACTGGTTCCGTAACCCGGATCGTTCACAAATACCAGGATGGTCTTCCCGGTCAGGTCCATCCCCTGAAAATCATCCCGGTTGTATTCGGGTGCCGTAATGCCAAATCCGGCAAAAACAAGCTCAGACTGATCGAGCGAAAGTTCATTTTCCACTCGTCTGGAAAAGGATACATAATCAACAATTTTCTGAAGTTTGATGGGACCTTTGGGCGTTTCAAAATCAAGGGTATTGGAGATGCGGGAATTGACCGCCAGAATCGGGACTTCCTGAAAATAACTACCGTTGGATGCCGGTTCCAGTCCAATCTCTTTCATTTGACCGGCAATGTAATCAACCGTTAATTTTTCACTTTCGGTGGTAGGCATTCGTCCGGCAAAACGATCGGATGAGAGCGTTGCAATGTGCTTCTCAATGTTTTTATACAGGATGGCATCTTCGCCGGAGGGTTTCAAACCTGTCGAACAGGAAAGGATAAAAATGACTAAAACTACTAAGATTGCATACCTCATAAAGAAATTATAAAAATAGTTATTGATTCTTTACCTCAAAATTCAAGTACAAATCCACTGCAACAACGGATTAAATAGATTAACCCCTTGCCAACCACGGATTGCACAAATTACACGAATTAAAGAAAAAATTTTTGGTTCTTCTTTAATTCCCCGTTTCATGCTTCAATCACTGGAGTTCCACTCGCCCACTCTCCCCCTCGCCCTGTCATTCTTCCCTGTTTCCCCGTTTCAATTCTTCCTTTACTGGAAGGCATGCTGGACAACCAAAAGGGCCGCCCCGATACTCTCACCCTCCCATTTTCCCATCTTCTCTTCTTCCCACTCTCAATCTCAGTTCTCAACTCTCAGTTCTCAGTTCTCAGTTCTCAACTCTCAACTCTCAACTTTTCAATTAACTGGTTTCGAAAGCAAAATCTTATCCCCCTCAACAAGTCCGCTTTTGATCACGACAAATTTCTCACTCTGGCTGCCGCATTCGACATTTCTGGTATTTACTCCGCTAAATTCTTTGAGGTAGACATATTGAACCGATCCATCCGAAAACAAAGCAGCCCTTGGGATCACCAATACATTTTGCTCCTTTGAGATTATTATTTCATTGTTGGTGGTCATGGCTGGCTTGATGCGTTTGTTATCGCTGGCAATCCTGATGATTACTTTGAACACCTTTGATTCAAACCCGGACATCTCCTGTCCGACATTGGAAATATTCGAGATAACACCAATTTTTTGCTGATTTTTTAACGCATCGATATACACCCTGACACTGTCGCCAATTTTTATCTTCGCAATATAAATCTCTTCAACATAGGTTTCTGAAGCAAGTACAGACAAGTCGGGCAGTGTGGCGATGATCGGATTTTGCATACTCACATTCGAGCCAATGGTGAGTTTCCGGCTTCCACCTCTGCCAAATGTCCGGCCATAAATAAGCATTCCGTCCTGCGGAGCAGTGATACGCGCAGCATCAAAAGCTATTTGATAATTCTGATCTTTTAGTGTAAGCTCTTTAACACGATCTTCCTCGCGGGATACTTGAATTCTCAGGGTTTTCTGCGTCATCAGGTAGGCACGAACCTTCGCATCCATTTGTCTCAATGTCCTGTCATAGGCCATTTGCGCTTTCCGCTGGAAAGCGGGAGATTCGTAAACAGCCTGTTCCATCTCAATTTGCTTGTTTTTGAGATCAAAAGCAAATTGGTCAGTGGCATTGCGAAGTGCTACAAGATCTACAGCACTGTCAATTTTGGCATCGTTGTAGTTGAAAAGGATTTTCTTCAATACCTCTTCATTGTTTTCTTTGAGCTGCTTTATTCTTCCCTGATCCAGAAGTGCTACATAGTCGCCTTTTGCCACAATGGAACCTTCAGGTACCAGGTCTTTGATCTGCATATCCCAGAGCTCAAGGGTCCTGTTTCCAAAGATATCCGGCAAGTTTATCAGGACGGCCTTTTCACTCTGGATCTCCCCTTTGCAGGAGATGATGGCCTCAAAATTCTCCTTTTTCACTTTGTAGATTCCGGCGGACTGCTTCCTCCCGGAAATCCATATCGCTAGCAGCAACAACACAAGAAGTATTGCCAGGATCAAAATTCTTTTTCTTGATATAGACAGGGTCATTGGTTGAGAATTTTTTCAAAATCTGCGATCAGATCAATGTTTTTTTCAAAATCGAAGAGCGCCAGTCCCCGAATCTGGTAATAGGACAGCCAATATTTTCTCAGTGAATTGATGTAAGCTCTCCTGGCATTTTCGAGATCGTTTCGTGCAAGATTGAGTTTTGTCACATCCAGCTTTCCGATTTTAAAACGTCTCATGGTAACATCGAACCCCATTTGCGCAATGGTATCCGCTTTGGCCGAATTCAATACCTGTTCCGACTGGAGATTGAATTCCAAAACATTCATCATAACGGATTGCTCAAAATCAATCCTTTCCTGCTTAACGCTGTTGATGACAACTTCCCGGTTCGACTTAGCCATCAGAAGCTGACCTTTTCTCTTGCCCCAATCCACAATGGGAACTGAAAGTCCAACCAGGGCAATATTCTGGAACTGATTGGGATTTTGGTAGGACTCGGCCAGAGAGGTGGATTTTTGGTTCAGTCCGGCTAACGCACTGATATCCGCACTCAAACCATTCTGCGACATGACAAGTTTGACATTGCTGTCCTGTTCCAGTATGCGTCTTTGCTGAGATAGAATACTTGGATTATTGCTCATCGATTTCTGGATCGCTTTCTCTACATCAATTTGTAAAGCAGAGCTGATGGATGTTGGTAAAGAACAATCAAGGATGGCATTTTTCTCCAGGCCCAGAAAACTGTTGAGATCGGATCGGGCACGCAGAAGTCCCTGGTTGGCGCGGGTCAAGGCGATGCGGGCATTCATGAGATTCAGTTCGAAATTTAAAAGCTCATCCTGGGTAACTGTTCCGACCTGATAACGGCCCTTGCCAATCTGGTAAAGCGTGTCAGCATTGGCCAGATTGGTTTTTGCTATGTTGATTTCAATCTGTGCATCCACCAATACAAAAAATTTAGTGGTCGTTTTTACCGCAATGTCCTCTTTAGACTGGATGAATTGTTTCTTGGCAGTCTCAAATTTCAGTGGTTCAATTTTGGCTTTCCAGCGCATGCTGTTGTAGCCGTTTAATTTTTGCTTATAACCCAAACTAATCATGTTTGAGGAGAACATGGACTGCTGGTCACCCAGAAAGTTTCTGACCATCCCGATGTCGGAACTGGCAGAAAAACTACCACCGGTTAATGCAACATTTTGTGTCATCTTGAGTGAGGCGCTGGAGGTAATATTTTTCTGCTGACTGTACTGCCAACTCTGGTCCTGCGGAATATAATCCTGTCTGATGGAGTTGTTGTAGGAGAGCGGATTGGCGCCCACCAAAAATTGAGGTAGTTTATCCGACTTGTAATACTTAAACTCCCAGTAACTTGACAGGTACATGTTTTGTTGCCTGAAGGCATCGAGTGATTGACTGGAAGCCAGATCAATCGCCTCATTTAGCGTTAACTTCTTAGCTTTTTCCTGAGCCATGGAGATTTGAAAGGCAACAAGTAGTAATAGAATAGTGCAAATACGGTTCATGTGTAATTATTGTCTTAAAGATTCAACCGGGTCCTTGTCGGCAGCTTTTTTGGCAGGGAGATAGCCAAAAGTAATGCCGATAAAAACGGAGACGCCAAACGAAATAAAAATTGAAAACAGGGATATGATGGTCTTTATATCAAAAGCCGTCTGAATGACTTTGGAGAGTATCACCCCGAGCACCACACCTATTATTCCACCCGCCAGACTTATCAATGTTGATTCAGACAAAAACTGGAAGACAATGTCCTTTCGGGAGGCGCCAATGGCCTGCCTTGTCCCGATCTCGCGGATGCGCTCCATCACCGAAGCAAGCATGATGTTCATGATGCCAATTCCCCCGACAATCAATGAGATACCAGCAATAGCTCCCAAAACGATGTTGAAGATATTTTTGGTTTTTTGCTGCTGTTTCAACAACAATTCAGGAATGCTAACTTCAAAATCGTGAATATCGTTGTGCTTGCGCATCAGCATATTGCCAACTACTTTGGCGGTGGCAGTAAGCTGTTGAGTCTCCTTAACACGAACGATGATCTTATCCAGCTGGTTGATGTCCTCGGCTTTATTGGTGACATTGTCCCTGCCTGACCCGACCAGCTTAACCTGATCGCCACGTATCAATGCCCTGTTCCGGTACCTGAGCAACATGGTTTTCACCGGAATGATGATGCTGTTGTCGGTGCTGCTGATAGACATGGTTCCGCCACCGGTACCAACAAAATTGCGCTTTTCAATCACACCAATCACCTGAAGCCAGATCTGACCGCATTTGATGTATTTCCCGATGGGGGATTCCTGGTTAAAGAAAATATTCTTGATGTTGTATCCGATAATACACACTGGATATCCCTCCTTGGTGTGTTGCGAATGAAACAGTGTACCGCTTTCAAGCTTGATATCGAAGAGGCTGAAATAGGTATTGTCGGTGCCGTCCAACTTTACCGGACTGCTTATGTCATGAAGGATCGCGGTATAGTTAAACGTAATGATCGGGCAAACATCCTGGACCGTTGGGATGATCTCTTTGATTGAAGTTGCGTCAAGCATCGTCAGCCCCTTGGAATATTTCTTTTTGCTTCCCGCAAGCTGATTGCTCTCGGTGGCACTTCCAGGTTTTGCATCGTTGGCTCCGGCCTGATCTGCCTGAAGAATTGGCGTGACGATGATGTTGTTCACTCCAACCATTTTAATCTGCTCCAGAATTTCCTGCTCTGCTCCGTTGCCAATGGCCAACATGCTAATGACTGCCGCAACGCCAAAAATAATGCCCAGGGCTGTCAGCAATGATTTTACCTTGTTGGCAATGATTGCTTCGATGGCAATCTGCACATTGTAGGAATATCTGGTATAAAAGGCTCTTATTTTCATATATAGTTAGTTCGGAACATAGAAATCATTAAAAACGGCGGCTAATCCGGCGCGTTTTTATTTTGCGATATTATTCCTGTTTTTGCTTGAATCAGGCTGCTCAATTTTATCTCCGGCGATTTTCTGTTTCTTTTGCCTGGCTAGTTGTTCCTCGTAAATATCCCAACCAATGGTTTCAATATCCTCCGTTTTTTCAGGCTCATTCAACAACAGAACTTCGCCTTCCTTTACTCCTTTGTTGATGATTATATAATCCTCATTCTCTTCTCCCGTATCCACCAGTTGTTTGACAAATTTATTCCTGTTGAGATACACAAACCGGGTGGAATCAGTCTCAAAAACTGCCTCTGAAGGAACATACAATTTGTCGTTGTAAACCCCTGTCTGTATTAGATTTCCTGTGGTCATGGCAGGCTTTAAGTCAGGATCGCTGCCAAAAACCCTGATGTTGACAAGGAAGACTTTTGAATCACTTTTTGGCATTGGCTGACCAATATTTGCCACCGAAATTACTTCACCTTTCAACTCCTTATCAGGAAAGGCGTCAATACTCAGAGTTACCTTTTGTCCAACCTTGATTTTCGCAATATCGATCTCGTTGATGTAAGTCTCAGAGATCATTTTGGTCATGTCGGGTAGTGTGGCTATGATCGGGCTCCATGGGGTCAGAACAGATCCAACCTGTATTTTGATTCCAAACCGGTCCCTGGCATAAATCACCATTCCAGGCTTGGGCGCTTTGATGATGAGGGCATCGTATAATTTTAGAAGGTCGTCCACTCTTTTTTGCTTCAGCCTGAAATCGATGTTTCGTCGTTCCATTTGTGAATTAAGCTGTCTTTGCCGCATGCCCAGACCCTTGATATCCTGCTCCAGTTTCCTTTCGGCTTTGCTGAGATCCATTTGTGCCTTTTTTATAACGGATGGTGATTCATAAACCGATTCCGCCAAAACAATCTTTCGCTCCTCCACATCCGACTGTGAATTCGTAATTAAATCACGGTAGTTGCTCAGGTTTAAATTGGAATCCAGCTTGGCATCCTCAATCACTACCATGGCGGCTTCCAGTTCCAGACGTGCGGTTGTCAATACTTCTTCAATGACTTTATGGTCCAGTGTGGCAATATATTGGCCTGAATCAACGACGGATCCTTCCTCAATCAGATCAGTAATCTTGATCTCGTATACCCTTACATTCTGGCTGGATAGGACAGATGGGAGAAGGATATTTTCTGATTTTTCAGACTCCAGCTGACCGGAGGTATGCACCTTTACTTCAATAGATCCTTTCTGGACTTTGCAGGTTATTACCTCTTCGCCTGATTTACCTTTGAAACTCAGATACAATATAAGCAACAAGGTAATTGAGATGGAAAATATGATCAGCAACTTTTTTTTGTTCATAACAATCTGGTTGATTCTTCGATTGGACTTCAGTTGATTTGAATAGTTTAAACCACAAGCTATTCTTTGGAAATGAATATTTTTTTGGAAGAAAATTGACGGTTTCAAAGATAGGAATAGAAATGGGATGCAATAGGAAAAAGTTATGTCATTTTTCCCTGCTCAAGCCATAGAATGTGGATTCCCTTTTGGTTGTTTGGAATCTTGTATTTGAACAAGAATAACTCATCAAAACAAATTTGGCTTCTTTGTCGGGATTTCACTTACATAGATATCAGTAATTATCCTACTTTAGCTTTCCAAATTGCCTACAATTTTCATGAAATTTTAAACATAGTTTTATTTATGGTGAATTGCAGCCATTATATTAAATAACCAAGTCATAATGAACAAGCAGATCTGCTTGGATAGTTTTCTCTGCGAAGAGTTAAAATCAGGAAATACAAGGGCATTTGATCAGATTTTTAAGGAAAACTATCCCAATCTGTGTCGATTTTCCTTCTCTATTGTCCATGATGAGGATGCGGCTCATAGCCTTGTTCAGGATGTTTTTGTGAAATTATGGGAAAACCGTGCTGAATTGGTGAATGTTGAACGTTTGATGCCTTACCTGACAGCTATGACCAGGAATCATTCCCTTAATTACATCAAGAGGCAAAAACACAATGTCCAACTAACAGATATTCCGGTTGATGTCCAAACTGGTAATGCCACTGAAAATCAGATTGATGCAGATTCCTTTGAAGAGCAGCTGATTATTGCGCTCTCATTGCTGCCAAATAGATGTAGAATGGCTTTTGAATTCAGTCGTTTCGAGAATCTCACAAGCAAGGCAATAGCAATAAAGATGGATATTTCAGTGAAAGGGGTAGAGGCATTGATGGGAAGAGCTTTAAAGTCGTTGCGTGTTTCGCTTGCAGAGTATTTACCATCTGCAAAGATTGGGAAATCAAAGCATCTTGTTTTTTTTACGATGATGAATATTGGCAAAAAAGCTTTGGCTGGTATTTGCGGCAGCCGCGCTAAATGAAATATCGCCCAAAATCACTTTCCAATAAGTGAAAATGCTTGTAAAAAACACTTTTCAATAAGTGAAAATAGTAGATTTAATCGCTTGTTCATTCGTGATTATTTTCCCAAAGTAAAATCTTACTTCGGTTTACCGGACAATGCTAATTTGCAACTGGCGTCAATTTGCCTGGAATTCGTAAAGACTGCTGACCAGAGGTATTTGACACATTTCGTGGATCTTCTATAAATGTTTACTTTTGTAATAAAATAGGAGGATATGATAATCGAGTATAAATTTTCATCAGACATAGAGCCAACTGACGAACAATTACATTTATTAATGCAGGATGTAGCTGCCGAAGTGAAGAAAAAAGCCCAAAAATCGGATAAACAATTTTTTGAACAACTGCAAAAATTGCTACATGGAGCAAAAAAACAGCAATTGATAAACAATCCTGAGGCTAAATGAATATAGAGCAACCAAAACTGATAATTATTGCGGGGCCAAACGGTTCTGGAAAAACATCGGTTACAGGAAAAATATTGGAACATAAATGGATTGAGAATTGCGTTTATATTAATCCAGACAATATTGCTCGAGATGATTTCGGGGATTGGAATTCCCCCGAGGCTGTTATCAAAGCAGCAAACAGGGCTGCCGAACTCAGGGAAGAATATCTATTAAAAAGAGAAGGTATTTTATTCGAAACTGTTTTGTCGGCAGCTGATAAACTCGATTATATCAGAAGGGCTAAAGAAGCAGGTTATTTTATTAGACTATTTTTTGTTGGTACTGATCATCCTTCCATTAATGCCTCCCGTATAGCACGCCGCGTAATGGAAGGTGGACACGATGTCCCAATTTCAAAAATAGTAAGTCGTTTCGCTAAATCAATATTTAATTGTAGCATAATTGCCTCACTTGTCGACAGATTATACGTTTATGACAACTCTGTCGATTATGCTGAACCTAAATTATTGTTCAGAGCAGCCAATGGAAAGCTGGAGAAAATTTATTCTGACGTAAATATCTGGGCACAAAGTATTTTAACATCTTTTTATTGAATATTGAGATTGGATTAATAGTCGTCTTACCTCTCATGTCTTATATCTTATATCTTATTTCTCTTTTCCCCATATAGGGTATCCCCCCTCTTCATTTGTCATTCATAAAAGAACAGATAAATGGATTCCCAACACGATGAGATATTAGATTTGATTGCCAGGTCATTCAATGGTGAATTGACAGCAGAAGAGATCATGCTATTGAATGCATGGAAAGAAGCTAAAAAATCAAACCTAACGGCTTACCAGGATTTTGAAGAGATTTGGAGACATTCCAATCAGATGGCACTTCCTTCCCCGATAGATCTACCAGGATCGCTCGAAATTACCCGTTATAAAGCAGGAATTAAAAATCGCGA
Organism: Prolixibacteraceae bacterium; assembly: GCA_037140615.1. GTDB lineage: Bacteria > Bacteroidota > Bacteroidia > Bacteroidales > Prolixibacteraceae > CAINVV01. Next base: position 1,282 of record JBAXED010000005.1, on the reverse strand, counting down.
AATCAAGTGGATGAGCCTGATGCGCCAGATCGCTGCGGTGCTGGTGCTGTCCGTCATTTTTGCTTCGACCTACCAGATGGTGGTGAAGCCGGTGACAATAACGAAGAAGGAAGTTGTGGTATTCCAGGAAATAAGGGCAGCTTTTGGAACACAGACACGCCTGGAGCTTCCGGATGGAACGCTGGTCAGCCTGAACTCAGGAAGTACCCTCAAGTTTCCAACCACCTTCGATAACAGCAAGACCCGTCTTGTTTATCTTTCAGGTGAAGGAAATTTTAAGGTGGCCAAGAATGCTCAACAGCCTTTTGTAGTAGATCTTAACAAGCTTCAGGTCAGGGTTCTTGGAACCACCTTTAATGTGGATGCCTATCCTGGAAATACTGCAATAACAATAGCATTGGTAGAAGGAAAGATTTTGCTGCAACAAAACAGCAACGATAAAACTTCCGATCTGATGGAGATGAAACCTAACCAGGTTGCATGTTTTAGGAAATCAGATAATAAAATTGAGTGGAAAAAAGAAAGTGATTTAACGAAATACACAGCGTGGACAGATGGGAAGATTGTTTTCTCCAACGATCCGGTTAATACGGTTATTCAAAAACTGCAAAATTGGTACAATGTTGACATCCACCTTTCCGACAAAAAATTAGAAAATTACCGCTTTACAGGCACCTTTATCGACGAGCCACTTGAACAGGTTTTAAGTATGCTCAACCTTACCTCACAGATGGAATACAAAATTATTCCGGCTAAAAAATTGGGAGATAACTCTTTTTCAAAACGAAAGATTATCCTAAAATCTAAAGCAAAAGTTAACTAATTACTATAAAAGGTATGCCTATGGTATAAAAATAAAAAAAACAGGAAAGTGTTGGAAGCACTCCCCTGTTTGAATTTTTAGAATGCCTGAAAAGGCAAGCAAAAATTAATTATTAAAATCAAACAAATTTATGAAAAAAAAATTCAAAGACAGAGAAGTTCCATCACAGAATTTCCTGAGTCAACTGTTTTTAATTATGAAACTAACGCTTTTCTTTCTTATCACCTCCGTTCTTGGCTTATCAGCGACGGAGAGCTACTCACAAATGACAAGAATAACGCTTGATTTGAAAAGTGTTACGGTCAAAGATGCACTCAAGGCCATCGAAAATGAGAGCGAATTTTTCTTTATATACAACAACGAATTGATCAATGTGGATCGGGCGATCGACATCAGCGTCAAGAATGAAAAGATTACGGAAGTACTCAATACGATCTTTGAAGGAAGAAACGTTGAGGT
>JBAXED010000004.1:0-78473 GCA_037140615.1 Prolixibacteraceae bacterium | reverse complement strand
TGAAATAAGACCCGAAAGGGAGTGCAAATGTAAAGCGTTTTTTTATCCTAAACAACCTAAGTGAAAAAATAGTTTACGAAAATAAGATTTATGCTAGCTATCCTTTTGACTATCTGAAATGTTAATCATCTAAAAAATAAATAAAAAATAGATTTGACTGTCAGTTTTGAACTATAAATATCACAATTGTATTATTTTTACCACTTCATTGAAACAAGTTATGACGTGTCTGATAGCATTATTATAATTCCTACCTACAACGAAAAAGAGAACATTGAGCGGATGATCCGTACAATATTCAAGCTCCCGAAAAGTTTTCATGTATTGATTATTGATGATAATTCGCCAGATGGAACTGCTGGAATAGTCAAAAAGTTGATGGAAGAATTTCCATCTCAACTTCTAATGACCGAACGTCAGGGGAAATTGGGATTGGGAACTGCTTATCTGACTGGATTCAAACGTGCTTTGGAAAGCGGATACCAATATATTTTCGAAATGGATGCCGACTTTTCGCACAATCCTGACGACCTGATTCAACTTTACAAGGCCTGTGCGGAAGATGGTGCAGACCTTGCTATAGGATCAAGATACATTTCCGGAATTAATGTAATCAACTGGCCATTAAAAAGGGTATTAATGTCCTACTCTGCTTCAAAATATGTAAGAATGGTTACCGGTATGAAAATTATGGACACTACAGCCGGATTCAAATGTTACAGAAAGATTGTTCTGGATCGTATAGACCTCAACAGAATTAAGATGAAAGGTTATGGTTTCCAAATCGAGATGAAATTTAAAACATGGAAACTTGGATTCAAAATTATTGAAGTGCCTATTATCTTTACCGACCGTAAAGAAGGCGCTTCAAAAATGAGTGGAAGCATTTTTGGAGAGGCATTCAAAGGGGTTATCAAAATGAAGATTGCCAGTTATTTTACAGACCCGGCTAAAAAGAACTAAAATTATTGTACCTTCATGAATGATTCGAATAAAGAAAAAGTCATTTTTCAGAAATCATTAATATAATCAACAGACTAACTGAACTATTTCGAATGAGAGATATTATTATCAAAGATGCGAAGGTTGTTAATGAGGGCAAAATACTGCGTGATACAAGTCTGTTGATCAGGAACGGAATCATCGAAAAAATATTCAGGGATTCAGTTCCGGAGGCCATTCTATCCCAGGCAGATGTTATCGATGCTTCCGGCAAGTTTTTATTACCGGGTGTAATTGATGATCAGGTTCATTTCCGGGAGCCGGGACTTACTCATAAGGGCAATATCTATACAGAATCAAAAGCTGCCATTGCCGGTGGAGTTACTTCTTTCATGGAAATGCCCAATACCGTGCCTCAAGCAACAACTCAGTATCTATTGAGCGAGAAATACAACAGAGCCGCTGAAATCTCTTTGGCAAATTACTCCTTTTACATCGGAGCGACAAACGACAACCTTGAAGAACTGCTAAAAACAGATCCATCACAAGTATGTGGCATTAAGGTTTTTATGGGTTCATCTACCGGAAATATGCTGGTAGACAATCCTTTAACTCTTTCCTCCTTGTTTCAGCGGTCAAAAATGCTGATAGCAGTACATTGTGAGGATGAATCCATTGTTCAGGCTAACCTTGCAGCTGCAATTGAAAAGTATGGCGAAGATATTCCTCTTAGCGAACATCCAAAAATTAGAGACGCGAGCGCCTGTTTCAATTCTTCATCGAAAGCAGTAGAACTGGCTAAGAAATTTGGCACACGTCTTCATATTCTGCATATTTCTACAGCTGCTGAAATAGCATTATTCGAATCGGCACCTGTGAAAAGCAAGAAAATAACCTCTGAGGTTTGCGTCCACCATCTCTGGTTTTCGGATGCAGATTACGAAAAATTAGGTGCAAAAATCAAATGGAATCCTGCCATTAAATCGGCCAATGACCGCTCAAGCCTTATAAAAGCTGTAAATGAGAACCGAATAGATGTGATTGCAACGGATCATGCTCCCCATACCGAGGAAGAAAAGGGACGCCCTTATCTCAAAATGCCTTCAGGAGGTCCGCTGGTTGAACACTCTCTTGTTGCCATGCTGGAAATGAGCCGAAATGGTAAATTTTCAATAGAAAAAGTGGTTGAAAAAATGTGCCATGCTCCTGCCGACCTGTTTGGAATTGAAAAACGTGGCTACATCCGCAAAGGTTACAAAGCAGATATAGTTCTGGTAGATGCCGGAAAATGGACAGTATCAAAGGAAAATATTCAAGCCAAATGTAATTGGTCTCCATTCGAGGGTGAATCCTTTTATTACTACATTACCAATACATTTGTAAACGGAAACATGGTTTACGAGAATACTCATCCAGGGAAGAAAGGAACCTTCCACGAAGATTTTAGAGGGGAGCGACTGACCTTTAACAGAGAAAATCAATAATTATTTGAGCAGAAAACGTACAATTTTTCTAGTGCGTTGTTCGACGTAAATGGTTTTACCAACAGTACATTCCTCAATAGCCTCTTTGGTAAAATAACGTATGGTAAGCAACTCCAGACCATCGTTGTAATGCGCCACAAAATTGGTTGACAGCTCTCTAATCAGCTGATCAAAATCTCTTTCAGGACGATCAATCGCCAGCGAAAAATTCATGGCTGATTGTTGAACCAAATTAACCTTCATCCTGAATTTCGAAAAAAGACGGTATATGTTTGCAATGCTCTCTTCCGCAATAAATGAAAAATCTTTTGGTGAAACAGTTATCAATATTTGATCTTCCTTATTGATGATAACCGGGATGTATTCCATAGGATGATCTATATTGCAAATTTGGGAACCCACCTCTTCAGGATGTATAAATGATCTGACATAAAGTGGTATCTGCTTCTCGACCAATGGCTTCATCGTTTTCGGATGGATTACCTTGGCACCATAGTAGGTCATTTCAACAGCCTCACGGTAGGATAGTTTCTCGAGTTTGAAAGTCTTGACATATTTATGCGGATCGGCATTCATAATTCCAGGAACATCCTTCCAAATCGTAACACTCTCGGCATCCAAAACATTGGCAAGAATAGCAGCAGTATAATCGGATCCCTCTCTTCCCAGCGTAGTAGTCAGATTGAATGTTGTAGCTCCTATAAACCCCTGTGTTAAACAAACGCTGTTATCTGCAAACTGAAATGCCTGCGGAACCAACTTCCTGGTAAGTTCCCAGTCAATCTCCCCTTCGCGCCATGTATCGTTTGTACGAATATAATGACCAGCATCGATCCATTTTGTGACACGTCCAACATGATTCATATAGCTTGCCAATATCTCGGTAGAAACCATTTCACCTGTCGAAACAATTTGGTCGTATTCAAAATCATAATTCAATGATGGAAGTATATTTACTCTTTTAAGCAAGGCATCAAATTCATCATGTAAAGAGCGTTCAAGCTTTTCATGACCAGTAGGAAAGAGTTCATGTACAATTTTGAGATGAGCCTCCTTCAGCCTAATAATTCCATCAACAGCTTCTTCAATCTTACCATCAAAGTAATTTTTTGTCACCTGGACCAGCGCATCTGTAGTTTTTCCCATGGCAGATACGACCACAATTAACTGATCTGGCTCATCGGTAATAATTGCAGTTGTGTTTATTACACCAGCTGCATCTTTCACGGAGGCTCCTCCAAATTTGAATACCTTCATCTTCAAAAATTTTCCAAGTTCGAAAAGTTCATTTTTTCTTCCACAAAGTAACAAAAAAGGGTGACACACAGTTTCGAGGTCGCATAATCTGCAAAATTTATAACTTCGCACTTTCATTTATAGGCAACACTTGGAATTAGCAGAATTTCTTCATTTATACCGCTCCCATCCTTCCCTCATCGGATTAAATGAGTCATTAAAGAGTTCCGGAGGGAAAAAAATATCTATCTCCGGACTTTCCGGATCAGCTTCTACTGTCGCATTCTCTGTATTGCGGGAGATGACCTCTTATCAATCGCTTTTTATCCTTAGCGACCGTGAAGAGGCTGCCTTTTTCTTCGATGACTTGCAGGTACTCGGCCGGGAAGATGATCTGCTGTTTTTCCCTTCATCCTATAAAAGAAACATTTGGCACGACCATATCGACAACGAGAATATCATTCTTCGTACTGATGTGTTAAACAAGCTTTCAGTCAAGGAGAAGAATTATCTGGTAGTCACTTATCCTGAGGCAATTATGGAAATGGTTGTTTCAGAAGCTGGTCTTCAAAAGCATACACTTCATGTTAAGGCAGGTGATAAACTTTCTATATCCTTCATCAATGAATTACTTTTCGAATATGGATTTGAAAGAGTAGAATTTGTTTTTGAACCGGGACAATATTCAATTCGCGGGTCTATTGTCGATATATTCTCTTATTCCAATGAAGACCCCTATCGGATCGATTTTTTTGGAGATGTAGTAGATACCATCCGGTCATTCGACATAGAGGACCAGATTTCGAAAGTACCTTTTACAAATATTTCTATCATTCCCAACATACAGGAAGGGCTTTCAGAAGAGAAAAAGGTTTCCTTTTTTGAATTTCTCAACAAACAAACCCTCCTCATCTCAAGAGATTTTGATCATTTGGATAAACTCGTTGGCGATCTAAGTTTTTCTGCCAGTCAGGCAAAGTCTGTCGATGAGAAAGAGCTTTTCAATGGCAATTTTCTCTCTGCTGATCAGCTTAAAAGTTATCTCAAGAAGTTCTCTCTCATTGAATTAAAATCGAACAAAAAGGGAGGTGGACAAATTGCCGAATTTCACTGCTCGCCTCAACCTGTTTTCAATAAAAATTTCGACCTTTTGGGAGCGAACTTAAAGGAAAACAGACACAAAGGGTATTTCAACCTGATTCTATCCTCCAGTTCGAAACAAATTGACAGGTTACACGCCATATTTGACGACAAAGGTGATCCGCAAAAACTTGATTCACTTCCTTTTGCTTTGCAGGAAGGGTTTATCGACCACGATCTGAAGATTTGCTGCTACAACGACCACCAGATCTTTGAAAGATATCACAGGTATAAATTACGGACTAAAAAACCATCACGGCAGGCTATTACGCTGAAGGAACTCAGTAAACTCCAGGTTGGAGATTTTGTCGTTCATACCGATCATGGAATCGGGAAATTTGCTGGATTGGTTCGAAATGAGGTGAACGGGGTTGTTCAGGAAGCTGTCAGATTATCCTATCGTGACAATGACTCACTTCTTGTAAGTATTCATTCACTGCACCGGATCTCAAAATACAAAGGGAAAGAAGGTCAGGAACCTGCCATTCACAAGCTGGGGACGGCTGCATGGCAAAACATGAAGAATAAGACCAAGAGCAAAGTCAAAGATATTGCCCGGGAACTTATCGCATTGTATGCCGCAAGGAAAATGGAGAAGGGATATGCCTATATGCCCGACACCTATCTTCAGCAGGAGCTGGAAGCCAGCTTTATTTACGAGGATACTCCTGACCAAATTAAAGCCACTATTTCGGTCAAAGAAGATATGGAAAGGTTGATGCCCATGGATCGGCTTATCTGTGGTGATGTAGGATTCGGCAAAACTGAAATTGCGGTACGTGCTGCTTTTAAGGCGGTTACAGACAGCAAGCAGGTCGCCATTCTTGTGCCAACAACCATATTAGCCTTACAACATTTCAAAACCTTTAGGGAGAGGTTGCATGATTTTCCTTGCAATGTTGAATATATCAGCAGATTGCGCCATCCTGCCGATGTTAAAAGAGTCTTGCAGGAATTGGCTTCCGGTAAAGTGGATATTCTGATCGGCACCCATAAGATGATTGGCAAGGAAGTAAAGTTCAAAGACCTGGGATTGTTGATCGTTGATGAAGAACAGCGGTTTGGAGTATCTGTTAAGGAAAAATTAAAACAGATGAAAGTCAATGTTGATACCTTGACTTTAACTGCTACACCCATTCCCCGCACCTTACAGTTTTCGTTGATGGGAGCCCGCGACTTGTCCATTATCAGTACCCCTCCACCCAACCGATACCCCATTTCTACTGAAGTTCATTCTTTTGATGAAGAAGTAATCCGAGAAGCCATTACCTATGAAGTTTCTCGTGGAGGTCAGGTCTTTTTTATCAACAACCGCGTAAACAACATTTACGAACTGGAGCGATTGATTCATAAGCTTTGTCCAGGTGTAAGAACCATAGTAGGCCACGGACAAATGGAAGGTGACAAACTAGAGAAGGTCATGTTTGATTTTATCAATGGGGATTTTGATGTACTGATTGCAACAACCATCATAGAATCAGGTCTGGATATACCTAATACCAATACTATCCTAATCAACAATGCTCAAAATTTTGGTCTAAGCGAACTTCATCAACTAAGAGGAAGGGTCGGACGATCTAACAAAAAGGCCTATTGTTATCTGTTGACGCCACCACTTGAATCAATGACTCCTGAAGCGCGGCGACGGTTGCAGGCAATTGAAGAATTTTCTGATATCGGAAGTGGCTTCAGTCTGGCTATGCAAGATCTTGATATCCGCGGAGCAGGTAATCTCTTAGGAGGCGAACAAAGCGGTTTCATTGCTGATATTGGATTTGAAGCGTATCAACGCATCCTGAATGAAGCCATGGAAGAATTAAGAAATGATGAATTCCAGGGTGTTTTTGAAGAACAGGAAATCAAAGACCAGCAGAATGCTTTTCTTCAGACATCCTTCATACGGGATTGTACCATTGATACAGATCTGGAACTTCTGTTTCCTGATACTTATGTGAGCAGCATTTCAGAAAGAGTCTTGCTTTACAGGGAATTAGATGATTTAAAAGGAGAAGATACGCTCAAACTCTTTGAGCAAACCCTGGCCGACCGTTTTGGCCTAATTCCAAAGCCTGCCAAAGAATTATTGGATGTAGTAAGACTTCGATGGCAAGCTATTGCCTTAAACATGGAAAAATTGATTGTGAAGGAAAAGAAAATGTTCTGTTATCTCCCCTCGGATCAAAGATCAAAATACTACTTTTCGAAAGAATTTGCAGGGTTGATGCAATGGATATCCAAGAACCCTACTCAATGCAAGGTCAGGGAAAACAAAGGAAAGCTAGCCGTCATTCTGGAAAATGTAGAAACCATTAGCGATGCTCTGACGATCTTGCACCAAGTATCTCACTATTTAGTCCAAAATAGAGAATTGTAAAATATGACACATCCTATCCCCAATAACTTGCATTCTGGAAAAAGGATTTTGATACTTTTAGTTCTCATCCTCTCCTGCATAAGTATTGACCTTAGTGCACAAACCTCCCGGATTATTTTACAATCAGAACGTGAAAAAGCTCAAAAAGAAGCTGAGTTAAAAAATGAAGAAAGCCAGGATACTATGCTGCATTTCAGCTTTCCTCCTATTGAAATCAGGGCAGAATATATTTATAAAAATAAACAGCAAGAACGAAAGTATTACCAATTGTATGAAGATGTAAAGCGTACTTACCCTCTTTCTCAGATAGTATCCAGCGAAGTAAAGCTTGTAAATGCTGAACTCGATTCAATCTATCAAACAAAAAATCAGAGAAAAGCATACCTGAAATGGTATCAAAAACACACTTTTAATACATACATAGACACTCTTAAGTCATTAAATATTAGACAAATAAAACTTTTCGTTAAATTAATTAAGCGCGAAACAGGTAGTTCCCCTTTTGACCTGATAAAAAAATATCGTGGTGGAATGGATGCTTTTTTATGGCAGCTTTCAGCCAACGCCTTACTCGTAAATTTAAAGAGTGATTATGATCCAATTGAAGACGCCATGATCGAGGATATTATCCGGAAATTTTTCTGATAATGGTTACTTTTTTTCTAATTTTGACGTAAGAGCTATAATATGACCTCAATATGAACATTGATTACTTGAGTAAATTAAGATCACCCTTTAAAGATTCTTACCAGTGATAAATCTTAGCAACAAATTACAGAGTCAAAATCCCATTTTTGACCATTCACTTGATCATCTGCCAACCAACCTTACCCACCGGGATGTTCTGACTAAATATGAGAAAATTCCAACTTTCATTTACCAGGAAAGTTCCGATGCCTCGAAGGAAGTAGCACGCGAAGTATCCAGCTTAATTCTTTTAAAACAAGAAAAAGGTGAAAACTGCATATTGGGACTTCCTACGGGTTCTACTCAGCTGGGTATTTATGCCGAATTAGTCAGGATGCATAAAGAAGAGGATCTAAGTTTTCATAATGTTATTACGTTTAATTTGGACGAATATTATCCTCTTTCCTCTCATTCTATTCATAGTTACCACCATTACATGCGCATGCATTTCTTTAACCATGTTAATATATTGCCTGAGAACATACATATTCCAGATGGGACAATATTGCTGGATGAAGTGCACGATTTTTGTCGTGAGTATGAGAAGAAAATTGAAAATGCAGGTGGCATAGACCTGTTGTTGCTAGGGATTGGTAGAAGCGGCCACATTGGATTCAATGAACCAGGTTCAGGAAGAAATACGAAAACCCGGATTATCACACTGGATCCTTTGACCCGTCAGGAAGAAGCAATTCAATTCAGGGGTTTTGAGAATGTTCCACGAAGTGCAATTACAATTGGCATATCAACCATCCTAAGTGCAAAAAAAATAATCCTTTCGGCTTTCGGTGAGACAAAGGCAAAGGTAATTAAGCAGATGGTTGAAGATGAACCTAACAATCTTATTCCTGCTTCCTACATCCAATTTCATCAAAATGCAAAAGTAATTCTTGAAAGTGGGGCTGCTCTGCATTTAATTAGAATGAAAACACCCTGGCTTCTTGACAGCATGGACTGGTCAGAAGATATTTTGATCAGAAAAGCGGTCTTATGGCTATGCTTTAAAACAAGCAAACCCCTTTTGAAACTTACTGGTAAAGACTACAATGATCATGGGTTGAGTGACCTACTTGCTACCGTTGGATCAGCCTATAAGATCAACATCAAAGTATTCAATGACTTACAGCATACAATAACCGGATGGCCTGGAGGTAAGCCCAATGTAGATGATACATTCCGACCTGAAAGAGCTTGTCCTGAAATGAAAAAGATTATCCTTTTCAGCCCTCATCCCGATGACGATGTCATTTCAATGGGTGGGACGTTGCTCAGGTTAATCGAACAAGGGCATGATGTCCATGTAGCTTACCAGGTATCTGGTAACTTCGCGGTATCTGACGAATACGTGACACGGTTTCTTGACTTTCATCAGGAGTACATCGAGTTTTATGATACGGAGAATCCTGTAGCAAAAATTCAGCAGGACAAGATTCTTCATTTCATAAAAAATAAGAAGGACAATGATATAGATATCCCGGATCTTAGAAAAGTGAAAGGATTGATCCGAAGAATGGAGGCCAGGTCTGCCTTAAGGTATTTTGGTCTAAAAAATGAAAATATCCATTTTCTAGATCTCCCCTTTTATGAAACCGGACTCAAATCAAAAGCTCCCATTGGCGAAAGAGATGTACAACTTATCATGAACCTGGTTGAGACCATTCAACCTCATCAGATTTTCGCTGCCGGTGATTTATCCGATCCACATGGAACTCACAGGGTTTGTTTGGATGCGATTTTCATTGCACTTGAACATCTTAAGAATCAAGCATGGATGAATGATTGCTGGGTATGGTTGTACAGAGGTGCCTGGGCAGAGTGGGATGCCGATCAAATTGAAATGGCAGTTCCAATTAGCCCCATTGAGTTGTCCAGAAAAAGGGAGGCAATTCTTCGTCATCAATCACAAAAAGAAGGTGCCATGTTCATGGGAGAAGATGAACGTGAATTTTGGCAGAGAGCTGAAGAAAGAAATCGTGCAACAGCCAATCTTTATGATGCCTTAGGTATGGCAGAATATGAAGCGATGGAAGCGTTCGTTAAATACTATCCTTGAAATATTTATAAATTATATTTTTTGAATGACCATTCAATCAAATGATTGGTCATTCTTTTTAAGTTCTGCACCCATTCATAAACGACAAATGAATCCATTCCTTCGAACAATTTCTTTTGTTTTGGTCTTGATCCTTTTGGAACCAATTTCAGTCAAAAGCTCCGTTATAAACCTTCAAGGTCAGAGTAGATTCTCAAAGGACCAACCGAACGCAACGAAAACGAGTGAATTCAGAGCAGTATGGATTGCCACCATCAATAACATTGACTGGCCCTCCAAACCTAATTTATCTGTTGAAGAACAAAAAAGTGAATTTTTGAGCTTACTTGATACATTTCAGAAATTCAACCTTAATGTAGTAATTCTTCAGGTACGAGCCGCTTCCGATGCTTTCTACCAGTCAAAAACTGAACCCTGGTCCCATTTTCTTACAGGCAAACAAGGGAAAGCACCAAATCCATTCTATGATCCTCTTGCATGGGCGATTGAAATGTGCCACCAAAGGGGAATGGAACTCCATGCCTGGTTTAATCCATTCAGGGTAAGAAATGTAGGGTTTTATCCTCTTGACCCCAATAGCTTTGCAGCGAAACATCCTCAATATGTAAAAGAATTTGATAATAAACTATTCCTGGATCCAGGATATCCGCAAGTCATATCACATTTGGTGGGTGTGATTGCTGAAGTCGCTAAAAAATATGATGTAGATGCCATTCTCCTGGATGACTATTTCTATCCTTACCCTGTTGAAGGTAAGAAATTCAAGGATGAATCAAGCTTTGCAAAATTTGGAAAAGCCTTTTATCCCAAAAGAATCAAAGAGTGGCGAAGGGAAAATATCAACCGCTTTGTTTCATTACTTCACGACACCATCCAAAATATCAATCCAAAAATTAAATTTGGAATTAGTCCGTTTGGCATCTGGAGAAACAAATCTGTAGACACCGGAGGTTCGGTTGGTCTTCGCGGAATAAGTTCCTATGACGATTTATATGCCGATGTTCGCAAATGGCTTATCAATGGATGGATCGATTACGTTATACCGCAATTGTACTGGGAAAAAGGAAATCATTTTGGCGATTTCACGTCTTTGGTACAATGGTGGAGCGAGAATAGTTACGGAAAGCCTCTTTACATTGGCCAGGCTCTCTATAAATCAGCAGTAGGGAAAAATGGATGGAGACAACCTGATGAACTTACCAACCAGATCAACTATTTGAGATCCAATGATAAAGTCAGGGGATTTGCTTTTTACAGTGCATCAAACATAGGTAAATTGTCGTCTGATCAAGCCAAAACCTTGCGCGAGAACCAACTCAATTTGGAAGCCTCCATTGATGATGACCGTCATAAAGATATAGCTGCCATTTCAAAAATAACTATGCCTGTCGGCGAACCCTCAACTATTCCAATCGATGTTGAATCAATAAGAAAAGAATTTCTTCATTCGATCGAATACAATCCAATATCTATCAGATCAGAATGGATCACTTTAGCAGGTGAAATAACGTTAGCCAAAGTCAGCGATGGCGATAGATTATTGTCCTGGAAAACACAAAATACCTCTCCTTCAGAATGGTACGCATTGGTCTCTTTCAACAAGACCGGAAAAGGCAGATACAAGCAGATGGTTCAGGTTATATCGCAATCGGCAGATTTTAATATCTCAAAGGAGAAATGGAAAGAATTAAAAGAGATGGAACTGCTTTTGGTTTGCAGAGATGTACTCAACAAGAAAGACCGTTTCTCTAATTTCTTTCAGATGAAAAGGAGAAAAACAAAAGAGGTGGAAAACCCATACAGACATAAATAAAAAAAATGCCCTGGAGAATTCTCCGGGGCATTTTTTTTATTTCATTTTACTCTAGCGGGTAAATAAAAGTTCGCGATATTTTGGCAATGGCCATAACTCATTGTCTACAACCAATTCAAGTTTATCAATGTGGTATCGGATATCCTCAAGATATGGTTTAACATTCTGCTCGTAAGCCAATGACTTTTCTCTGGCATGTTCAATCACGTTGGCAACTTTCCTGGCATCAATCATTTCCTTGGTCTTGGATTTGATGCAGGTAATATGATTGGAAATCTCTTTAATCAAATCTTTACGGGCACCAGCTAGCTCATTGAATTCTTCATCGGAGAAAATAATTTTCAACCCCTTAACGTTTTCAATTAACATGGTCTGGTATGTGATTGCTGTTGGCACAATATGGTTGATAGCCAAGTCACCCAATACCCGAGACTCAATCTGAATCTTTTTAATATATTTTTCATATTCTACCTCAACACGGGCTTCAAGCTCTTTCTCATTGAAAATACCGAGTGATTCGAATACTTTTCTTGAACTCTTGAAAAGATAAGCGTCAAGTGCCAGTGGCACACTCTTGATGTTGGTCAAACCACGACGTTCTGCTTCGTCGGCCCACTCCTGACTGTAACCATTGCCATCAAAACGAACAGGTTTGCATTCTGAGATATATTTTTTCAATACCTGAAAGATTGCTTCATCCTTCTTTACATTCGCGTCAATCAACTTGTCGACATCTTTCTTGAATTGAATCAGTTGAGCTGCCACAACAGAATTCAAGGCTATCATTGCCGAAGCACAGTTGGCAGAAGATCCTACGGCCCGGAATTCAAATCTGTTGCCAGTGAATGCAAATGGTGACGTACGGTTCCTGTCCGTGTTATCAAGCAGGATCTCAGGAATACGGCCAATGTTCAATTTGAGATCAGTTTTTTCATCAGGAGTCATTTTCTTTTCGCCTACCATCTCCTCAATCTGGTCGAGCATGGCGCTAACTTCTGTTCCCAGGAAAGTAGAAATAATCGCAGGTGGTGCTTCATTTGCGCCCAACCTGTGAGAATTGCTTGCAGACACAATGGATGCACGCAGCAAATCCTGGTTGTCATATACCGCCTTGATTGTATTGACGATAAAGGTCAGAAACTGTGTATTTGATTTTGGATTTTTCCCGGGAGAATAAAGGTTTACACCAGTGTTGGTAGAAAGCGACCAGTTGTTGTGTTTTCCTGAACCATTGATTCCTGAAAATGGTTTTTCGTGCAACAATACTCTGAAACCATGATGACGCGCAATTTTATTCATCAAATCCATAACCATTTGATTATGGTCATTGGCAAGGTTAACCTCTTCAAAAATCGGAGCAAGTTCAAATTGGTTAGGAGCAACCTCGTTGTGGCGGGTCTTAACAGGAATACCCAATTTGTAAGCCTCATTTTCCAGATCCATCATAAACATGGCGACACGCTCTGGAATTGATGCGAAATAGTGGTCCTCAAGTTGCTGGTCTTTTGCTGAAGAATGTCCCATTAAGGTCCGTCCTGTTAATACAAGGTCAGGACGTGCAATGAATAGAGCTTCATCAACCAAAAAATACTCCTGTTCCCAACCAAGATTAGCTGTTACCTGGGTAACATTTTTATCAAAATACTGACATACTTCTACTGCTGCCTTGTCAACCGCACTCATTACTTTTAACAATGGAGCTTTGTAATCAAGTGCTTCGCCAGTGTAAGCAATAAAAATAGTTGGAATACAAAGTGTTGTACCCACTACAAACGCCGGAGAAGAAACATCCCATGCCGTATAACCCCTTGCCTCAAAGGTATTTCTGATACCACCGCTTGGGAAGGAAGATGCATCAGGTTCCTGTTGAGCCAACAATTTACCTGGAAAACTTTCAATGACACCACCCATCTCTGAATGATCAATAAAAGCATCATGTTTTTCTGCAGTTCCGTCGGTCAATGGATGAAACCAGTGAGTGTAGTGTGTTGCTCCGTTTTCAATGGCCCATGTTTTCATTCCGATGGCTACCTGATCGGCAATTTTTCTGTCAATGGTGGTGCCATTGTCCATAGCATCACAAATACCTTTAAAAGAATCTTTGGAAAGATATTTTTTCATCTTAGGTCGATCGAAAACCAGCATTCCATAGTAATCAGATGTCAGATTCTCTTCTCTTTTTACCTCGACAGGCTTTCTGGTCATCAAAATCTCAAGTGCTTTAAATCTAATTGTTGCCATAGCTATAATTTTAAAAAATAATAAATTCAAAATTTTCAGCTAAATTACATATATTTTATAAATACCCCCATTTTTTTCATAAATATATCAATATTTCATATTTTTTTAACATTAATCATGAATATTTAGGCACATTCACGTCAAAAAATACAATATTTTTCGAATCTAAGTATAATTATCAAAAAAAATACCGATTCATAGGAACCGGTATTTTTTGAAAAAGACATCAATTTTCCTACCCTATCTGGTTAAAAAAATGATAATATTGAACAACACACCTTATTCCATTGTAGAAATTCTCCAACAAGAAATGTTCATTTGGCGAATGGATTGCATCTGATTCAAGTCCAAATCCCATCAGAATAGTTTTCACACCCAGTATTTTTTCAAAAGTTGAAACAATTGGAATACTTCCTCCACTTCGAACCGGAACTGGAAGCTTATCATATACTTTAAAGTATGCTTTTTCTGCTGCAAGAAAAGCTGGATGATCGATGGGGCACAAATACCCTTGCCCTCCATGATGAACAGATACATTTACCCTGATAGATTTTGGAGCTATTGATCCAAAGTAATTCTTAAATAAGAGAGCAATTTTCTCATGATCCTGATTAGGAACCAGTCTTGAACTTATTTTTGCATATGCTTTTGATGGCAAGACAGTTTTCGAACCTTCTCCTGTATATCCGCCCCAAATCCCGCAAACATCAAAAGTAGGCCGAATACCAGTTCGCTCAGTAGTAGAATAACCTTTTTCGCCTTGAAGCTCCTTGACATCCAAAGCTTCCATATATTTCAATTCATTAAATGGATTCTGAGAAAGCCTTTCTCTTTCTTCATTAGTAACATCTATTACATCATCATAAAAGCCCGGTATTGTGATTTTGTTCTCCTCATCGGTCATTTTTGCAATCAGTTTGCACAATTCATTGATAGGATTCGCAACAGCTCCTCCAAAAAGACCAGAGTGAAGGTCTCTATTGGGTCCTGTCACTTCAACTTCCCAATAGGCTAAACCTCTTAATCCCGAAGTTATAGAAGGAATATCTTTGGCAATCATTCCAGTATCAGATACAAGAATGATATCTGATTTCAACATCTCTTTGTGTTCTTCGCAGAATGCACCCAAATTGGTCGAGCCAATCTCTTCCTCCCCTTCTATCATGAACTTTACATTGCATGGAAGTGTTCCACTTTTTACCAGATATTCAAAAGCTTTCGCATGAATAAAAGATTGACCCTTGTCATCATTGGCACCCCTTGCCCAAATTTTCCCGTCCTTAATGATGGGATCAAAAGGATCAGAATGCCATTTTTCAATAGGGTCTACTGGCATCACATCCATATGCGCATACACTAGAATTGTTGGTTTGGAAGGATCCAGGATCTTTTCGGCATAGACAATCGGATTTCCCGGAGTTGAATAAATTGTTGCAAGATCTGCACCGGCATCCAGTAATATTTTCTTCCAGTATTCAGCAGCCTTCCACATATCAGGCTTGTGCTTTTCAAGAGAGCTAATTGAGGGAATCCTTATTAATCCAAATAATTCTTCTAAAATTCTATTGCGACTAGTAGAAAGATAAGATTCAAGTTGATCCATTTTTTTCTCTCAAATATAAGCTGTTTGAAGGAAATCTGCCAACAATCAGAGCAAGATGTTTGTGGATTAATTACTGGACAGTCATGATCAGTTTACCAATTTTTGTTTCTCTTAAATCTCTTGTTTTAAGTCCCTGTTTAACAGCAAGCTGAGTCATGAAATCCATCTCTCCGCCTGAACTTTCCATGAAGGTGGCAAGTTGAGTTTCATCCTGATACATACTAACAGTTAAATGGGTACCATATGCTTCACTTCCTGATGGCAATATCGTCTGAAGCAATTTCCAGCATCCCTTCTTTCCTTCATTGACCATCTTCTGATGCCACGGCTTAAATATTTCCGATTCAACTCTTTCGTAGCTGTCATCCATTTGTTTCATGATATCCATGGTAAATATTGTGCCGGGTTTCATTTTAAATTCATCCTTTGTATTATCAATCAGTCGGCAAAGTACCTGATGAGCCATATCCCTGGATTTCATAGTTTTATCCATCCACGCACTAAGCTCCTTTTCAGTTTTATTAGGATAAGCTTTCTTGGCATAGGCCATAACATCCAATGAACCAATTGCCTGAAGCATGCTTTGAAGAGATGGGAAGAGTGTTACAGTTAAATACTGTGATCCTTGTTCCTTGCCAGCTGGCGTTAGCGACCAAAGGTCCCATCCTAGAATAGATTTATCCGCAAGAAGTTGTTTATGAATCCCTGACCAAAAATCTTCAACTTGCAGATATTCTGAGGATTGTTCACCTTTAACTTGCATAAATTCGAATAATAGATATAATTTTTGTGTGTCATTTTGAGCATGAACCCCAACATTCAATAATACAATCATACAAATCGTTAATAGCTTTTTCATATTATATTTATTTAGTTTAAATAAAAACAAATATAATATCATGAATGCCGGTTTGCAAGTATTATTGTTAAATAAGGTGAAAAAAATAATAAAATGGATTGCAGATAAATGATTTCAGCCATTTTATATAAATTTAGCGGGTTTTTGAAAAACAATTCTTGCCCATTTATCAACATCAGTTAAAAATTAAACATGAATACCAGTCGTAGAAATTTTATCCGTGATACCGGTTTAACTGCCTCAGGAATAGCAGTATTATCCAATGGCATGAGCTCCTGCGTTTCGGCCAGCGACAAAGTGGTTGTGGCGCTTATTGGATGCAAAGGAATGGGCTTCAATGATCTTTCGGCTTTTCTGCAACAACCTGGAGTTATTTGCGCAGCATTGTGTGACGTAGACAGCAACATTTTAAACCAACGCGCGGCAGAAGTGGAAAAAATGACAGGAAAACGTCCGGATGTGTATGAAGATTTCCGTAAGGTAATTGACAGAAAGGATATTGATGTTGTTATTGTTGGAACCCCTGATCATTGGCATTGTCTTCCAATGGTTTATGCCTGCCAAAGCGGAAAAGACGTTTACTGTGAAAAACCATTGGGCCGCACCATCGAAGAATGTAATCTTATGGTGAAGGCCGCTCAAAAATATAAACGTGTAGTGCAGGTTGGCCAGTGGCAAAGGAGTGATCCGCATTGGAAAAATGCTGTGGAATATGTTCACAGTGGAAAACTTGGACGCGTACGCTCTGCCAGGGCATGGTCGTATGTTGGATGGAAAGGATCAATTCCTATTGCACCAGATTCTCCTGTGCCTGCAGGTGTCAACTACGATATGTGGCTCGGACCAGCTCCAAGCAGACCCTTCAACATCAACCGGTTTCACTTTACCTTCCGCTGGTATTGGGAATATGCCGGTGGATTGATGACAGATTGGGGAGTCCATCTTTTGGATTACGCTTTGTTTGGCATGAATCAGTATGTGCCAAAATCAGTGATGGCTTCAGGAGGAAAGTATGCCTTTCCAGGAGATGCAATGCAAACTCCTGATACCATGATGACAATATACGATTTTGGTGACTTTAACATCGTATGGGACCATACAATTGGTATTTATGGCCAGAATTATGGCAGGGGACACGGAGTTGCCTTTATAGGAGAATATGGCACCTTGGTGGTTGATAGAAAAGGTTGGGAAGTATACCCTGAGACAACGAGTACTTCCGCATTGCAAGGAATGAAACCAGTGCCTCTGCAGCCAAGTACCGGAAAAGGATTGGATTTGCACGTTAAAAACTTCCTGGATTGCATTAAAACCAGGGAAAAACCTAACTGCGACATCGAAACAGGAGCTCATATTGCACGCATCGCTTCGCTTGGGAACATTGCCTACCGATTAGGCCGGCAAGTAAATTGGGACGGCGACAAACAGGCTTTCAAAAATGATCCTGAAGCTGATAAACTGATTCTGGCAAATTACAGGGCACCCTGGGAGCTGCCCAAACTATAAAAGAGTGCCTAGAGTATTTAAAGTGCCTAGAATGCCTAAAGTAAATACGCCGCAATCAGGATTTGATTAAAGCATTAACTTTAGACATTCTAGGCACTTTAGACACTTTAGGCACTTCTCTTTACTTCTTCACCTCGCGATAGAACATCTCCTTGGCCTCAATCTTCATCCCTGGATTGTGTCCCTGAATGGCAAAATGACCCTTCTTATATTCCTTGTCATCGTATGTCATAACAGATTTTCCGTTGATCCAGAATTCGATGTGTTCGCCAACCATTTTTATGTGGTACCCGAACCACTCCCCATCTTTGGTAAGCAATTCTGTTGCCTTCCCGGTAGGAGTACCTGGTTTCCAAAGCCATCCGGTATAAGCATCCTGGTTATGACAGATCTGAGCCTCATAACCTTCCGGAAATCCGTCAATGTTTTTAGCCGGGGCATTACATCTGAAATAGAATCCACTATTGCTTTTGGAACCCGGATCTGCGGAAATACGAAACATACCCTTGACTTCGAAATCAGTGCACTCAACATCTGTGTAAATGTGTCCCATTCCTCCAACACCTACCAATACGCCATTTTCCACACTCCATGATGCCTTACCATGTGGAGTCCATCCGGAAAGATCCTTTCCATTAAAAAGCGATATCCACTTTTGTGCTTCACAATTGCCCGCAATAAGAAGCATGCCTACCATTAAAAATGTTGCAAATCTGTTTTTCATTTTGTAGTAATTTAAGTTGATGTATAAAAATAATTCCTTTGGAAAGAATTTTTTAAATCTTAAAAAGGAAATCAGATAACATCGCCGGAAGTATCTGCTTTCACACTCCTCTCACCAATGGCACTTTTGATGCATTCCATATCGAGCAGCAATCTTTGGGAGAACATAGCCAAATCAGAACTGTGAATAACCATATTGACTCCCTCTTTCATCCAGCGGATTTGCCTATCGGGTGATTCTGAGAAATGAATACCTACTGCGAGCCCATTGTCCTTCGAGATCCGAATGATTTTTTTAACTGCAGATTCGAACAATGGATGATCATATTGCTCCGGCAAACCTAAACTGATCGACAGATCATGGGGGCCAATGAAAACTGCATCAAGTCCTTTAATCGATAAAAGATCTTCCAATTTTCCCAAAGCAGATAAACTCTCAATATTGGCAATGCATACGTTGCCTTCGTTCCATTTATCAAGATATTCCTTAAGTACAGGATCTGGTTCAATTTCACCGTTTAGAAATTTATCAAGTAGCTCCCCTTTTAATGGTCTGTATTTTAACGCCCCAACCAGTTCCTTGATCTGATTTGTATTTTCCAGATAGGGTGCAACTACGCCTTCTGCCCCTGCATCCATCATCTGACAAGCCTTGTATGGGTCAGGCGAGGGAATCCTAACGATGGGTGCAATACCCATAGCTCTTAAGATTTGGCACAAATGGGCTATTTCCATTCTTTCCAATGGAATATGCTCTGTATCCAAAAACACAAAATCCAATCCTGCCCGCTTGGCAATAGCCGGCCATGTGGGGGAAGTGGATGTCATGCATGTACCAAAAACAACCTTCCCTGCTCTTATTTTTTTAAGCAAAGTCTTTTCCATCAGTAATTTGGTTGACTTGTTAACGTTAATAGTAGTATTTGAAACCCAAACTTGAAACTATGGCAATTTACTAATTTGTTGTTCCACCTCAAAATAGTTTGGATTGGCTTTTCGTTTCTAAAATTAAACGATAAATTTGAGGGTCTGACCAAGTTATATTCCTAATGGTCTGGCCAATCAATAACTATTAATATTAACATCATGAATCCAAAAAACAATCTTTCAAGAAGAGGTTTCATTGGGACATCGGCTGCAGCAGCTGCAGCAATCACGGTAGTTCCTTCGAACACCATTGCCGGATTGGGGCATAAGGCTCCAAGTGACAAACTGAACATTGCAGGTGTCGGCATTGGCGGAATGGGGTTCGGAAATTTAAAACAGATGGAAACAGAGAACATCGTAGCATTGTGCGATGTCGACTGGGACCACAGTCAGCGCTGTTTCGAGCACTTTCCCAAAGCGAAAAAATACTGGGACTGGCGAAAAATGTATGACGAAATGAACAAAGACATTGATGCGGTTTTGGTGGCGACGGCCGACCATAACCATGCCATCGTCGGTGCACATGCCATGACATTGAACAAACATGTCTACATTCAGAAACCGTTGACACACTCAGTTTACGAGTCACGACTGCTTACTAAACTAGCCGTAAAACATAAAGTGGCCACTTCGATGGGTAATCAGGGATCCTCAGGAGAAGGCGTCCGTTTGATTCAGGAATGGCTATGGAATGGCGAGATTGGGGATGTTACCAGGGTAGAAGCCTTTACGGACCGTCCTTTGTGGCCACAGGGACTTGCCAGACCAAAAGATGGAATGTGGCCACCTGATACCATGAACTGGGACCTTTTTATCGGTCCTGCAAAGTTTCGTCCTTACCATAGAATGTATACACCATGGACTTTCCGCGGTTGGTGGGACTTCGGCACAGGCGCGCTTGGAGATATGGCTTGTCACATCTTGCATCCCGTATTTATGGGGCTCAAACTAGGCTATCCAACCAGAGTTCAGGGCGCCTCTACCCTTTTGATGACAGATACTCCGCCCAACTCAGAATTGGTCCAAATGATTTTCCCGGCACGTCCAAAAATCAAGGGTATCAAAATGAATTTTCCTGAAGTTACAGTTACCTGGATGGATGGTGGAATGAGACCCATGAAACCCTCAAATTGGCCGGAAGGCAAGGATATGAACGACGATGGAGGCGGTGTAATTTTCCACGGAACCAAAGATAGCATTGCATGTGGTTGCTATGGGGTCAATCCTTGGCTACTCTCAGGACGTGTGCCAACAGTTCCTAAAACAATTCCACGCATTACAACAAGTCACGAACAGGATTGGATTCGCTCTTGCAAGGAGAGTCCTGAAAGTAGGACTGAAACTGCATCTCCTTTCTCGCAAGCCGGACCGTTTAACGAGATGGTGGTGATGGGCGTATTGGCGGTTCGCCTTCAGGACCTCAACAAAGAGCTGCTTTGGGATGGACCAAATATGAATTTCACCAATATTCATGACAATGAAACCTTCAATTTCTGTCTGGATGATGGGTTTGTAATAAATGACGGACACCCAACATTCAACAAAAAATTCAGTGAACCAATCAGTGCAAAAGGGTTTGCTGCCGACCTGATCAAACACAACTACCGTGAAGGCTGGTCTTTGCCGGATATGCCCGCTTAGTAATCAGTTACAATCTAATAATTGCCATCGCCGGAAGCATTAACTTCCGGCGATTCTTTTCACGTGCCCTATTTTGTACTACCTTTGCGGCCGATGGAGAATGACGGGGAGACTTGGGGACTGGGAGACGGGGCAAGTGGTTAAAGAAGGAAACGAGAAGAGTGAAACGGTGAAACGGCGAAAAATAAATAATCTCTTCTTTAATCGGTGTAATTTGTGTAATCTGTGGTAAGGAAAGGGGTTTAAATATCTTTCTTAATTGGTGAAATTCGTTTAATCTGTGGTTGGGACGGTGTTCATCTGTGTAATCTGTAATAATTAGTGAAATTCGTGTTTTTTTATGATATCTGTTGAAGAACTATATGTTGAATTTGGTGGTTTTGAGCTTTTCAAACAGGTAAGCTTTATCGTAAATCCCCGAGATCGTATTGGTCTTGCTGGCCGGAATGGTGCAGGGAAGTCAACATTACTCAAAATATTTGCTGGTAAACAGATCCCAACGTCAGGAAGGGTAATCGCGCCCAAGGATATCAAAATCGGCTATTTACCACAGCACATGGATACGACGGACTCAAATTCTGTCATAGAAGAAGCAGCCAAAGCTTTTGAAGAGATTCACCTTCTTGAAAAAAAAATCAACTTTCTCAGCAATGAGCTTTCTGTGAGAAATGATTATGATTCAGTCGAGTACCATCAAATAATGGATGAACTCCATGAAATCAATGATCGCTTTCACCTGCTTGGAGGGGGGAATTTTCATGCCAATATTGAACAAACACTAATCGGTTTGGGGTTCGATCGCAAAGATTTTGACAGACCAACTTCAGAGTTTTCAGGAGGCTGGCGCATGCGGATTGAATTGGCTAAAATTTTACTCCAGAAACCTCATGTCTTCTTGTTGGATGAGCCGACCAATCACCTGGATATAGAATCAATTCAATGGCTTGAGCGCTTTCTTAAGGAGTATGCCGGGGCGGTTGTTCTTGTATCTCATGACCGGGCATTTCTCGATAATGTTACCAACCGGACAGTCGAGATTAGTTTGGGTAAAATTTATGACTACAAGGTCAATTATAGCAAATATCTTGAGCTAAGAGTAGAAAGAAGAGAACAACAAATGGCATCCTTTCGCAACCAGCAAAAGATGATCCAGGATACGGAAGATTTTATTGAAAGATTTCGTTACAAAGCGACAAAATCTGTGCAGGTTCAATCCCGGATCAAGCAGTTGGATAAGGTGGACAGAATCGAAGTCGACGAAGAGGACACCCGTTCAATGAACATCAGGTTCCCTCCTTCCCCAAGATCTGGAACAGTTGTCTTCAAAGCGGTGGAAGTATCCAAGTCCTTTGGAAATCTTCAAGTCCTGAAAAACGTTGATCTCACCATTGAAAGAGGTGAAAAAATAGCTTTCGTCGGTAAAAACGGTGAAGGGAAAACTACCATGGCACGCATCCTGATGCAGCAACTGGAATGTACAGGAGAACAAGTACTTGGACACAATGTAAAAGTAGGATACTTCGCACAAAACCAGGCCTCCTTGCTGAATGAAGATATTACTGCACTCGAAACTATCGATCAGATAGCTGTGGGTGACATTCGTACAAAAATCAGGGACATTCTGGGTGCCTTTATGTTTTCAGGAGAAGATGTTGACAAAAAAGTTAAGGTCTTGTCAGGAGGCGAAAGATCAAGGCTTGCCATGATCCGATTGCTACTCGAACCTGTAAACTTTCTGGTGCTTGACGAACCGACCAACCATCTTGATATTCATTCAAAGGGAATTCTGAAAAAGGCATTGCTGGATTTTGATGGCACATTGTTGCTTGTATCGCACGACCGCGAATTCTTAGACGGACTCGTTAATGTGGTTTATGAATTCAAAAACAAGAAAATCAGGCAACACCTTGGCGGTATCTATGAATTCTTGCAAAAAAAAGAAATAGATTCCCTGAGGGAACTTGAAGTAAATTCCCCTGTAAAAAAGGAGAAAAAAGAGCTAATAAAAGTGGTTACCAATGTCTCATTTGAAGAGCGAAAAGAGATCAATAAAATGATCAGCAAGCTAGAAAAACAGATTTCCGATGTAGAAGCATACATCTCAAAACTGGAAAATGAGATCATTATTACCGATATATATATGAGTGATCATCCCGAAAAGGTTGATAGTGATCTACTCACCAAATACGAATCTACCAAGAAACAGCTTGATCTGGAATTGGGAAAATGGGCCGATCTGAACAGTGAACTGGAGGGTTGGAACTCAAGGAAGCCCGAATAAATAATAATTATGGAAGACAAAAATTTTGTATTCGGATTGCACTCTACCATTGAGGCGATCAATGCCGGCAAAGAGATTGAACGCATACTGATCCGGAAAGGATTGCAGGGAGAATTGTATATGGAATTGATGAAACTCGTCAGACAGTTTGAAATTCCATTTCAGCAAGTTCCTGTAGAACGCATTGACAGGGTAACCCGTAAGAACCATCAAGGGGTCGTTACTTTTATCTCTCCCATTGCTTACCAACCAATTACAGAAATTATCCCAATGTTATTCGAACAAGGGAAGAATCCTCTAATCCTTGTTCTGGACAGGATTACAGATGTCAGAAATTTTGGAGCAATTGCCCGGTCTGCTGAAGTGGCCGGCGTAGATGCAATATTGATTCCCGAAAAGGGAGCAGCACAAATCAATGCTGATGCAATTAAAACATCTTCAGGGGCCTTGCTGACCATTCCGGTTTGCAGAGAAAAAAATCTGATCAATGCTGTTAGGTTCTTGCAGAATTCAGGACTTAAGGTGATTGCTGCCTCTGAAAAAGGTGACATAAATTACTTTGGATGCGATATGACTGTGCCTTTGGTGATCGTTATGGGATCTGAAGAGACAGGAATCGACATGTCAATCCTAAAAATTGCAGACCAATGGACCAAGATACCCCAGTTAGGTACCATTCAGTCGCTGAATGTTTCAGTGGCAGCAGGTATTCTGCTTTTTGAAGCAGTGAGACAGAGAATACTTATTTGCTGAAAGGCAATTATGATAGATATTATGGAGCTATTTGACAGTAAAGCTTGATTAAACGCCACTCAAAGTGGCGTTTTTCATTTTCGTCACTATTTATAATATTTTAAATACACCCCCTATTCTAAACACATATATTCAAAAATATATGTGTTTTTTCATATTACCCCCCCTATTTTTCAGATACCCCGTTTGTTAATTAATCATTAATTTGAGTACACCCCCTATTTTTTGTATATCAATATCAATTAAAACATCTATTTTTGTCGAAGAAGATAAAAAAACAGGGGGGGGGTATACAAAAAAACAGCGTTTTTTTAAAGACTGTCCTAAAAATTTAAAACAACAGAGTATAAATCTTAATTTTTAAAACCATGAAGAGGAAAATTGTTTTATTAGTTTTTACACTAACGCTAATTCTGACTTTCAATGCAAATGCTCAGGAAAAAAGTCCATGGACGACTGGTGTAGATCTTTACAGCAGCTATGTGTGGCGTGGAACCAAATTTGGATCAGGTCCAGCATTGCAACCAACAGTAAAATATGGGAAAGGTGGATTCACCATCGGTGGCTGGGGAAATTATTGCTTTTCGACCAATGAAGCTACCGAATCAGATCTTTTCGCGACTTATGCTATCTCGCTTGGCAAAAGTTCATCTCTTACTTTGGGTGCAACAGATTATTATTTTCCAGCAGCAACTGCTCCCTATTTCACCGGAACCTCACATTTCTTCGAACCGACAGTAAGTCTGGGTTTGGGAAAGCTAACACTCACCGGAGCATATATGTTCAATGCTAAAGATACTTACCTGGAAGCTGGATATGCAGCAGGTCCGATAACACTTTTCGCAGGATTAGGTGATGGACAGTACACAAAAGACACCAAGCTAAACCTTTGCAACTTAGGAATAAAAACAGGTACTGCCATTAAAATAAATGACACTTTTTCTATTCCAATAACTGGTGCCTTGATCTTGAATCCTTCTACAGAACAGTTTAACATCGTTGTAGGCATAACATTGGCCAACCAGTAAATTAAAATACAAAAAGTATAACTTCTTAATATTGAAACACCATGAAAAAAATTGAAGCCATCATCAGAACTTCAAAGTTCGAAGAGGTAAAAGAAGCCTTGCATTCCATTGATATCGATTTCTTTTCTTTCTGGGAAGCAACAGGCGTCGGTAATGAAATGAAATCATCCCAAAGAACTTATAGAGGTGTACACGGGAGTACATCCTTCATTCCCAGGAGGATGCTTACAATTGTCGTTAGAGACCAGAATCTCAGAAAGACAGTCGACTGCCTTCTAAAAGTTGCATACACCGGAGAAATTGGGGATGGAAAGATTTTCGTTTCTCAGATTGAAGAATCCTGGAGAATCCGGACAAAAGAACAAGGAGACGAATCTCTGTTTGTTAAAGATTAACCCATGCAAAATACAGCTCGCCAATCATCAAAACATTCAGAATTTATACTGAATTATCGTGAAGATTGACATTTCAAAGACAATAATTTATCACAAAAAAACTTAAAGCTATGATATTACGAAGGCTTTTTAACAAAAAATCCTCAGCCGCACCTAAGGTTAAGTTGAGTCGATCCGAAAAATGGAACCTATTCATCGCAATTTTTGCTGGAAAAATGATTGGGTTGGCCATGGTAATCGCTGCTATGATGATGATTCCAGGATTGTTGGGGTTGTCGGTACATGCAGCTGACACCTATACACCTCACGAAACTGCAACAATAAATGCCATAAACACAGTTTGGACCTTGATAGCAGCCGCCTTGGTATTTGGGATGCAAGCAGGATTTGTGATGTTAGAGGCTGGTTTTGCACGTAAAAGAGAAACTGTTAATATATTGGTTGAATGCGCTCTGGACACTGCTATTTGCGGAGTCTTTTTCTGGGCAATCGGTTATGCCTTCATGTTTAGTCATGGAAATGGCTTCATTGGATACAACTGGTTTTTCCTTCAGGGAGTACCTTTAACTTACGAGGCAACAGGCGTTTCAATCCTTGCACATTGGATTTTTCAATTCGCATTCGCTGATACAGCTTCAACCATCACATCAGGTGCTATGATTGGACGCACAGGATTCCGTGGTGACATTCTTTACAGCATTGGAGTAACCGGATTCATCTACCCTATTATTGGCCATTGGGCATGGGGACCTGATGGTTTTCTGGCAACCATGGGGAGTGCTGGTAATTTCTTGCCTTCCCTCGGCCAACCATTTCGCGACTTCGCCGGCTCAACAGTCGTTCATACTATTGGTGGAGTAGTTTCTCTGGCAGGAGCGATTGTTTTAGGACCAAGACTTGGACGTATATTCCTTCGCGATGATAAGGAAAAAGGTGGATTACCAGCTCCTCACAGTTTACCCCTGGCAACTATTGGTGCCTTTCTATTGTGGTTCGGCTGGTATGGTTTTAATCCAGGAAGTACACTTTCCGGAATGGATATTGCAGGGATTGGCCGTGTAGCAGCCAACACCACCCTCGCAGCCTGTACTGGTGCCCTGGGAGCAATGGCTGTAGCTTTCTATTTTGGTTTGACAAAAGGAAAATTTGATGTTGGTTTTACACTTAATGGAATGCTTGGTGGATTGGTTGCCATTACGGCACCCTGCTACTGGGTTTCTCCATTCGGTTCGGTTGTGATTGGCCTTGTTGCAGGAGTTGTTGTTGTCTTGGGTGTTTATTTACTTGAATACCTTCGCATTGATGACCCAGTTGGTGCCTTTTCAGTTCATGGACTCAACGGAATATGGGGAACTTTATCGCTAGGACTTTTTGCTTGTGGATTGTATGGTGCAACCGGCCCAACTGGTGCAGATGATTCTTCACCTGTAGCAGGATTATTCTATGGCGGTGGCGCCAGTGTTCTAAAAGCTCAAGCAATAGGAAGTATTACCATCACATTGACGACATTTGGAATAGCCATGTTACTGATGTGGGTAGTAATGAAATTGCCTCAACCATGGAGCCTGCGGGTAGAAGCAAAAGGTGAACTTGGCGAAGGAGGTATTGACGTATTTGAACATGGATCAAAAGCATATTACGACTAATGCCAAGAATTACTTAAAGTTACTATAGATATTTAAAAACAATAACTGCATTTCAAAATATTAGCATTTTCCGTTTCAACATTCATTTATTTGTTTACAAGAATCCGGGTGACTAAGAATATAGCTATAAAAAAGTTGTCTCTTATGTTACCTGGATCTATTTTATAGCGTTAAGAATATATTTACTGCAATTATTTGGCATCAAATCTGAAATTATCATTAATTTTTCATTGATACCCCCCAATATTAATTGCATAAAACAAATAATATATGTTTATTCGCCACTAATATCAAAACGTTCATTGAATAAATAAAACAAATTGGAAGTCCAATTTATAGGAAGAATGATTAAAATATTGGAACCTCACGCTTAAAGGTCTCTTCCAGGGAGATGAAAGTTTCTGTACTCGAAATGCCAGGTATGTTCTGTATCTTTTCGCTCAAAACAGATTTCAAATGTTCATTGTCTCTGGCATATATCTTTGCGAAGATGGCATATTGACCTGTTATGTAATGGCACTCAACAATCTCTTTTATCAATCGTAGTTGCTCTGCAACTTCAGTGTACATACTACCCTTTTCCAAAAACAAACCAATATAAGAACAGGTTCTATAATCAATCTTTCTTGGATCAACCGTATAGCCAGAACCAACAATCACGCCCAGATCAATCATCCGAGCTACTCTCTGATGAACCGCAGCCCTGGATATTCCGCACGATTCGGCAACATCTTTGAAAGGAATGCGGGCATTTTTGGTTACAATGTCCAATATTTGAAGGTCTGTATCATCAAGTTGGTTTCTTAGTGTCATGGTAGGGCAGATATTTATTTAAAAATAATTTGATGTGATAATATTCTGATCGAATATCTTAGTTTGTAGCTATTGCAGCTAATAGTCTAGTTATTGTACATTGTAACAAAAATAGACTAAATTTATTTATTTGTATATTAATTTAGGTGATTGTAAAACAAATGCATACGAATCACCCTATTTTCTAGAAAAAAGATAAATTGAATAAAACTTTTAAACTAAAACAACCAAAATAATTTAGATTTTACCATCATGAAAAAATCATGGCAGGTTTCCCTTGTTCTTCTCTTGATTGTCTCCTTGCTTGGAGTAATCGTTTCAGGAAAAAATCCATTCGAACTTGACCCGAAAACTGTTCCAGGGGATGTTGCTTGGATGTTAACTTCCACAGCTCTCGTTTTGTTTATGACTCCGGGGTTGGCCTTTTTTTATGGTGGAATGATTCAGCCCAAAAATATAATTTCCACTATGCTACAAAGTTTTGTTGCCATGGGAATTGTGAGTATTGTGTGGGTTTTGTTCGGATTCAGCCTCGCATTTGGAGACAGTATCGGCCCAGAAAAATATGGTTTTATAGGAAATCCATTTACCTTTTTTATGTTCAAAGGAGTTGGGGGGAATATCAATGCTGCATTGGCCCCAACTATTCCCTTGGCACTATTTGCTATTTTTCAAATGAAATTTGCCATTATAACCCCTGCATTGATTACCGGTTCTTTTGCGGGAAGAGTAAAGTTTAGCTCATACATTCTGTTTATCACTCTTTTTTCAATTTTTATTTATGCACCCTTGGCGCACTGGACCTGGCATCCCAATGGTTTTTTGCGTAATTGGGGAGTACTTGATTTTGCCGGAGGAACAGTGGTTCATATGTCAGCAGGTTTTGCTGCACTTGCCGGAGCCATGTTTTTAGGTCCCAGAAGAGATTATCAGCAACAATTTCATCCTGCCAACATTCCCTTCGTTTTGTTGGGCGCAAGCATGCTTTGGTTTGGCTGGTTTGGGTTCAATGCAGGATCCGCTTTAGCCGCCAATGCAATTGCAACTGTCTCCTTAATGAATACTAATATAGCTTCTGCCGCGGCAATGATTGGCTTTATCCTTTTTGATGTTGCCATGGGAAGAAAACCCACCGCCATGGGGGCTGCAATCGGCTTGGTTGTTGGTTTGGTTGCCATCACCCCAGCAGCTGGATTTGTCAACTTAGGCGCTGCAATATTCATTGGATTGGCTGCTTCATTTATTTGTAATATAGCTATCTCGTATCGTTCTAAAACCAATCTTGATGATACGCTGGATGTCTTTCCTGCTCATGGAATGGGAGGAATAATCGGTATGCTGCTTACGGCGGTATTTGCGCAGGGCGTCGGACTATTTTATGGAGAGTACAAAACTTTTTTATTCCATCTGCTGGCCTTGATAATTGTAGGCATATATACCTTTGGAGGCTCCTATCTTCTCTATATTTTGACCAACAAAATTATTCCTTTAAGAGTGTCTCCAAAAGCTGAACGACTTGGATTGGATATTACGCAGCATGATGAGTCTTATGTCATTGAACACGTCAAAGACTGATCAGTGTAGAAAGATATGATTGGAAAAGATAGTTGAGGCTATTTTTCGTTTGAGATCGCAATTTTGTAGCTGTTTCTCATAACCTTGCGCCAATCTGTCTCCTTTTCACTTAAAGCCGGTCTATCTGCTGCTTTATAGCCAATGCCAACTATGGAAAGAACTTCCAAATGATTTGGGATCTGGAGCAAGTCACTGATAAATTCATTGGCGGTCTGGTCATCATCATGGTAGCGGCGGTGAATCTGAACCCAGCATGAGCCCAATCCCAAGGCTTCGGCTGCAAGCTGCAAAATAATTGAAGCGATTGAACAATCTTCAATCCAAACATCACTTTTTGTTTTGTCACCTGCCACCACGATGGCAAGAGGAGCATGTTTCAGAAGACAAGCACCATGTGGTTTAGCCACAGATAACTGACTTAATAAATCTGGATCATCAACCACGACAAACTCCCAAGGCTGGCTATTTTTAGAGGAGGGTGAACGTAATCCTGCCTTTAGCAATTGATGTATTATTTCATCATCAACCTTTTTATCACTAAACTTTCGGGTACTTCTTCGGTTGTAAAGGATTTCAAGCATGGTTTGGTTTTAATTTGCAAAAATAGAAAGCAAATTGATTACCAAACAAAAAATAATGATTTTTTTTCAAAAACTTCAAAAAAATTATCAATAAATAGAAATTAGCGGGAATATGTACCCACCAAATAAGTTCTCTGTATGGTTAATGTTTATTACATTTTTCGGACTAAAAATACCAGAAATAAAAAATGGAATTGCCTGAGATTATTATCAACAATTTTGATGACTATAATCTCATGGAAATTCCATGCAGTAAATAATTTAAAATATTAGTACTATTATTCTGATTATGAGTTACAAATAGCTTTTGAGATTTAAGAATTTTGAATTACACCTGAGTCTTTCTGGAATGAATTTGATCAATAATCAAGAGCGTAGAAACAGCCATGACAACAGCACTTAAAGAAAAGGAAAGCTTATTCAGGGACTGAGAAAATAAAACGAAAGGTTTGATGAAAATAGAGTAATCGATTTTCGGCAACAAGAACAACCCTGAAGCCGATTGATTAGTAGGAAAATAGAAATAAAGGACAATTGACCCAAGTAATACTCCCGTTAATAAAAAAATAATATTTCTCCATCCTTTCGAACCTATTAATGGTTGATATGCAACTGGGAACTTGAGTGTCTCAACGTTCACCCTGCTCATCACCATCTCAGTGAAATTAACAGATGGCTCCTCCCTGGGAAGTTCCCTGATATATTCTTTCAGAAGATCTGGCTTTTTCATGTTTCTATTATCGGAAGTATTCATATTTTTCATATTTATTCTTATTTCTCTAACCTTTAAACAAAGACACCTTCTCCTTTAAGTAAAAAGTGCAGTTTCTCATATAATTTCTTCCTGCTCCTGAAAAGTTTAACCTTTACGTTTGATGCGGTCAGATCCGTAATTGCTGCTATTTCGTCGACAGGAATTTCATCGAAATAGTATAGATTTAATATCGCACGTTCTTCCGGATCAAGCTGTTCCATTGCATTGTGCAAATGAATGGATCTTTCCTCACTTGTTAATTCTCCCACTGCATTTTCAGTTTCCAATAATTCACTTTCTGAGAGTTTATGATCTTCATAACTAACGAAGTCTTTCCTTTTTCCTCTTACTTTTGAAATTGCAGTTGTATAGACAATCCGAAAAAACCAGGTTTTAAAAGAGGCTCCACCTTTAAAAGTCTCAAGTGACCGATATGCTTTCAAGAAGGCATCTTGAGCAACTTCCTCTGCATCCTCACGGTTCTTTGTGATTTTCATGGAGAGAGAAAAAGCCAATTGCTTGTACTTATCAATAAGTGATGCAAAGGAATCAGACTTTCCCTTGAGTACTTCTGCTATGTAATATGAATCACTTTTTGCCTCCATTACTCCATTAGACTGCAGGTACAATGAATCGGTTACAAAATTATATGAAAATATATTCTCTTAAATCAGCTGTGACCTCTTATCAGGAAATAAAAACATTATTTCTTTGAACTTGTAACCAAGTATATTCCATTGCGTCAAATGGGCAAATATTAATCCTTAAAATTAAAACAAAATGGAAAGAACAATTGCACTTTTTATTCCGATAGCATTTTTTATCATGATCTTCGGAGTCGTTTATCTTGTCATTACTTCACGCAACCGCGAAAGGATGCTTCTAATAGAAAAAGGTGCGGACCCGAAGCTATTTGAATCTGTTAAGAAAACCTCTTCCGGTGGAGTCTTAAAATGGGCACTTTTATTGGTTGGTATTGGCCTTGGTATCTTTCTGGCAACACTGCTTGTGGATGCCGGAATGAATGAGCCTGCCTCTTATTTTGCTATGATTTGCATTTTTGGTGGTGCAGGACTTTTGCTCTCCTATAAGATTGAACAAAAGGCCAATAAAATGATTGACAAAGAGTAGCAGTATTTCAATCTATGCTTTGATTGGAGATTATCTGGTACATATTTGGATGGCTTTGAGAATTGCCTGCTGACAAACCGGACAGAAACTGTTCGGTTTGTTTGATTTCATGCGGCAATCTTGCATTGGACTGTAGACACCTTTTGAAACATACCCACCTCCTTCAAATACACCAACTATATCTGTGTTAGTCTTTGTCCTGGGAGTTGGGATCTGGATATCGGGGCTTATCATGTCGGCCCATTTAGTCTTAAAATCCACCAAAGTGGTAATATTTGGCTCCCAAGGCTCCACTTTCAAGTTGTAATAATCCTGGTAAGCAACTTCAGATTCATAATATTCATCCCCCAATCCGGCAAATTCATGACCAAACTCATGAATGAATACGCTGGCTGACAAATAATTGTCGGCAGTGCACACCGAAACATAATTATAAAATCCACCTCCTCCATATTCACTGGAATTTACAAGGACAATCAGGTAATCAAATGGAACTGATGCGGCATGATCATAGATAGATTTCATGTCTGTGGTAGTCAGATACCGTGCCACATCAAAAGTATAAAACGTACTGTTGTAAAGGGTATTTACATAAATATTTCTGCCAGGGATGTCTGTTCCAGACTCTTCTGATGGAGTCTCGAGTGCATACAGATTGAACTGATTTTTTTGCGAAGCAAATGGCTCAACTGAAAAAAGTGAATCAAGCAACCTGCGCGCATCCTTTACAAATTTTCCCATCTCATCCTTTCTATATCCTTCAGCCAAAATAGCCACATCCACTTTTTGCGAAGGATCACCAGTAATTTTCAATTTGGTAAAATCACACTTCAGCGGTTTCTCCGTATTGATAAAATAATTAGATGGCAAAATGGATTTCGTGTATATGGTTCGAAACAAGCCATCTACACCGCGACATTCTATTTCAACAAGAACATTTTTTTTTGGAAATGGAAACCGAAGAACCTGATAAAATGATCTTTCAATGTTCCTGGCTTCAGCTGTAGTTTGCCATTCCTGAAAAAGCGGTGAAAACCCCTGTCGGAAAATCAATGTCTGAGTATCTTGATCTTTAACACTGTATCTATAATTCCCCAAAATTTTTTCCGACACATGTAACATTGTTGAACCACCCCAAACAGGTTCCTTTTTTTGCTGAACTTCAGTCACCTTGGTGGAATTATTCGTTCCGGAGAGCATGAAATCAAAACGCAAAACTCCATCCGTAAAATAATCGTTGAATTTACTTTGTGCCTGAAGCGCTTCAGCAGCAAAAATCAGGAATAATATTATCAATCCATTTTTCACCGGAAAATTCTTTTTTAGTTAAATAATCAGACGTTTATGTAGAAAGTCCACCAAAATCACCAATAAAACCAATATGTTTTTATCTATAATTACGGGGTTAATCCGCGTTCTTTCACTAATTTTGCGAACAATTCAAATATAATTATTTCTGAACATCTTTTAAAGAAACAGACCATGCAAGTTTTTTACGATTATTTGAGGGAACTACTTTTAAATGCTCAGCTGCATCCCAAAATTGCCATTTATTTAGCAGCATTAGGTACATTCCTGATACTATCACTTATCTCACTTATCCTTTTCTTCCCCCTACGTGAATTACTCATTAAAATAATCGAAAGGTTCACCAAACACACAGAAACCTTATGGGATGATGTGCTGTTTGATCACAAAGTCTTTCATGCAGTTGCTCACCTGATTCCTGCTGTCTTCATATATGCATCCGCTGGATTTGGATCTGAAGACTTGGTTTCCCTTCCCGAAATCATCAAAGGCATTGCCAAAATTTACATCACATTCGCTGTAGTACTTAGTCTCGTGCGCTTTCTGGATGCTTCTCAGGATATTTATAATACTTATCCCTTTGCCATTGAACGTCCTATCAAGGGTTATCTTCAGTTAGTCAAGATTCTCATTTATTCGGTGGCAGCTATCATTCTGGTTTCTATTCTCGTTAACCAGGATCCTGGCAGACTTTTTGCCGGACTGGGTGCCATGGCAGCCGTTCTGATGTTTGTATTTAAAGACCCAATCCTGGGATTTGTTGCAAGTATTCAACTTGCCGCCAATAAAATGGTAAAACCGGGTGATTGGATTACGGTACCTAAATTTAGCGTAGATGGAACTGTTGTAGACATCTCTCTAACTACCGTGAAGGTACAGAATTGGGATAAGACAATTACTTCTCTTCCTACTTATTCATTGGTGTCAGAATCCGTAACCAATTGGATCGGCATGCAGGAATCCGGAGGCAGACGGATTCAGCGTTCAGTATTTATCGATATGGCGCGAATTAAGTTTTGTGATCAGAAATTTGTTGAGCGAATCGCGAATTTGCCGGTTATCAAAATTTTTATGGAACAGAAAAGAGACTTGGATCCAAATTTCCCCGACTGGAAGGAACAAATGGGAACTCAGCCCACTAATCTGGCAGTTTTTCGGGCATATGTTGAAGCATTTCTCTGGACCAACCCGAATACACACAACAATATGACATTGATAGTCAGATTTTTACAATCAACAGAACGTGGACTTCCACTTGAATACATCGTCTTCAGTAAAGAACAACAATCTGATCTCTTTGAATCTATTTCTGCAGAAATCGTAGATCATATTTTAGCAGTTATTGCCGAATTTGATCTGAAAGTATTCCAAAATCCATCCGGTAGCGATTTTAGATACATTGCAAGAAATCAATAATCTTTTCAGAAAAGATTTGCCGGAAGAATGAAAATTTATAGTTTTGTTAAAAAGTAGTCAATCTAATAACAAATTGAAAGTATCGTGAAGAAAAACAACCTAGAATTAGAAGAAGATTTTAAAGAACAAGCAGTCCAGATTGATGATCTTGATCGAAAAATACTAAAACTTATCACAAACAATGCCAGAGTTCCATTTCTTGAAGTTGCAAGAGAATGTGGAGTTTCCGGTGCAGCCATTCATCAAAGGGTTCAACGCCTGATCTCAATGGGAGTAGTTACAGGTTCTGAGTTTATCGTTAGTCCGTCAAGGATGGGATACAATACCACCGCTTTTATGGGTATTTATTTGGAGAAGACCAGTTTTGACAAAAAAGTATTGAAACAACTAAAGGACATCCCTGAAGTAGTAGAATGTCACCATACTACCGGACAATATGCCATTTTCATTAAAATTCAAACGAAGACAAATAAGCATTTGATGAAAATAATTGACACTGATCTTCAGGCAATTGACGGGATTGCACGAACAGAGACCTTTATTTCACTTGAGCAAGACTTCAAGCGTCAGATTCCAATCAAATAGATATTTTTAAAAAGGATTCCGGAAAATTTGAGGAAACCTGATTTCTGGAATGTTACCCAAGAGCACAAAAGCCCGCAAAGAACAAATCTTTGTGGGCTTTTGTGTTGTGACAATCAACTAATCAAAGTGAAGTGACTTCACTATGGATAATCAAAAGGGTAAATCGTCATTCTCACCTTCTTTTACAGGAAGGAAATCATCTTCATTGTAAGGCGGTGGAGGAGGTTGATCTCCAGTGGTAGAAGATTTCTCTATTCTGTCGATTTTGAAAGCATTGACGTTATGGTACCATTTACCGTTGTATTCCCGACCTTCCAAACTAAAACTAACTTCGACTTCTCGATTTCTGTCATTTTCTTTGATCATGTCTGTTTTGTCATTGAACAGGGTAAAACAGATTTTCTTTGGGAATTGATCGTCAGGTACCTCAAGAACGAAGTCCAGCTTTTTCCATTCTCCTCTTGCACTGCTTCCAGTCTGTAACGGAAGTATGTCCACTACTTTTCCTTTAACTTTAAAGCTCATTCTTTAGTGATTTTAGAAACAAAACCCGGAAGATGAATTTCATACATTCCGGGTTATGTTTTTGAGGTTAATACCTCTTTGACAATAAATCAAAACATTTATTTTGTAGCTGGTGCAGGAGCTGCAGCAGCAGGTGTTGGCTCAATGCTAATCAGTTCTACTTCGAAAATTAGTGTCGAATTTGGCTTAATTTTCGGTCCGGCAGCTTGTTCACCATAACCCAATTCAGAAGGAATGTAGATTTTCCATTTTGATCCTACTGGCATCAACTGCAAAGCTTCAGTCCAACCTTTAATGACTTGTCCCAAACCGAATGTGACTGGTTCACCACGCTCAACAGAGCTGTCAAACACCTTGCCGTCAATGGTTGTTCCATGGTAATGTACTTTAACTGTGTTCTCTGCTGTTGGTTTTGGTCCAGTACCTGTTTTCAAAACTTCATACTGAAGTCCTGATGCTGTTGTAGTTACTCCTGAACGTTTTCCATTGTCAGCCAAAAACTTCTGACCTGCTTCTTTGTTTTTGCCACCTTCTTGTGACTGAGCCTTTACAAAATAAGCCTGAGTTATCGCGCCAGCTTTGGAAGAGGCAATAAGACCAGAATCACCCTTCATCACAGTAGAAAAAGCCTGCAGAATGATTTCAGAATTGAGTTCTTTGCCACCCGGTGCTTCGGGTAGGTTTTTCTTGATGTTGTTACCCAAATCCACACCTATTGCATAAGCTGCAGAGTCGGCCTGAGTCTTGAGGTTAACTTTTGTGTTTGAAGTGTTGCACGATGCCAGAACAATTGAACCGGCTACTACTGCTAGAAGTAAATTTTTAATTTGCATAACTGTTTTCTATAAAAAATTGAATGATGGTTCTAAAAGCTGCGAAGATAACTATTTTTCGATAGATAAACATAGTGGCTATTTAATTTATTTGTATGTAACTAGTTGTCAATAGGGTCTTTAATTTTTCTTCAGCATTTTGTCAAAACCTGGAGTATAATAAACGGAAAATCCTCCATTTTGGTCATCACTGATAAAATATGCCTCAATTTTCCGCTCTTTTGAAAGAAAATCCTTTGATTTTTCCAGGCCCATTACCATGAAAGCAGTTGCATAGGCATCAGCAGTCATACAATCATCGGCGACTACAGAAACACTTAGCAGATTGTGCTTAACCGGATAGCCGTTGGAAGGATCTATTGTGTGCGAATACCTAATGCCATTCTCTTCATAATACTTCCTGTAACTCCCAGAAGTTGATATTGCCCGGTTCACAAGCGATAAAATTGCCTGAATCTTTCTTTCATCATTCATGTTTTTAGCAGGCATCTCGATGGCTACACTCCATTTTTGCCCATCCGGTTTGGATCCATGACCTAAAACTTCACCTCCCACATCAATCAAATAGTTTTGAATTCCTCTCCCTTCTAAATATTTTGCCAGCCAGTCTGAGGTATATCCTTGTGCGATAGCATCGAAATCGATTCGAATCCGCGGGTCAGTTTTGACCAGCTTGCCCTTGGATAAATGCACATTCCTATATCCGACCAAAGGTAGAAGTGAGTCTACCAAAGCCTGATCAACACTGGCCTTCTTCGAAAATCCAAAACCCCATGCATTTACGAGCGGACCAACAGTTATATCAAAGGCTCCATCCGTTTTAGCAGACACTTCCATTGACTTATTGAAAATTGATTCGTAGATAGCATCTGCAACCACTGAAGTATCATTGTTATTGAGCTTCGAAAGAATAGAGTTGGGCAGATAGGCAGAAACAGATCGATCAAACTGCTTAAAAAGCGAATCCATGGCTGGCTGAAGATTTTCATTGTTATCAGAACAATATGTGATAGCATAGTACGTTCCTTGCGCAGCGCCATTCATTTTGTACACTTTGAGCTCTTTGCTACTGTGATAACAAGCAAAGACTACTACAAACAGACCTATAAGCACAATTGATCTGGACAAAATCGTTGTTATTCTCGGTTGGCGTGGCCTTTTTATCATCGCAATTTCAATTCTTTGTGTTTCTCTATTATTAAAAAAATTAACCAGAATCAAACACCAGAATACCAAATGTTTAACTTCTACTATATTTTTCTGGCTCTTAAAATCTCTCTTTTCCCAGGTGGACCAGCAATTCTCTCAACACTAAATCCGACGGATTGAAGCATTCGTCTGATGGAACCCTTTGCACAATATGTGACCAAAATACTGCTTTCCTGCATAATCGCAAAAAGTGATTGAAAGACAGACAAATCCCATAGTTCAGGTTGTTTCTCAGGAGAGAAGGCATCGAAATATACCAGGTCGATCTGGGGAAGGGTAGAATAATTTGTTTCCAAAAGATCTATATCCATTTTTTGAAGGATAAATCCTTTCTGGATTACTGCTGGGCAGTTCCAGGGAGCTTTGTGAATAAGAGTGAAAAAACTTGGATCATTATCTGGAAATTGATCGGTATAATTCAATTTCGCCCAAACTGATTCTTGCAAAGGATATTTCTCAATTGAATAATATCGAACATGATGGTTCCATTTTTGGTTAGCAAGCAGAGTCAGATAGCAATTCAGGCCTGTTCCGAACCCAATCTCAAGTATGTTGATTTCCGCAGACAAGATTTGATTAAAACCTTCCTGAATAAAAATATGCATCGACTCCTGAATTGCACCGAAAGTAGAATGATAGTGCTCGCCAATATCTTCGAGATACAAAGTGTTCGATCCATCAAGCGTTTCGACAATCTCAATTTTCATATTCACCCAATGATCGTTTCATTTTCCCTTAACAGAAGACACTTTAAGTTCCTAATTCGACGAAAGTAAATCGAAAATAGTTAATTTTACTAGCTTAAAGACAAAAAATTTAAATGCTGGCAAATGCTTATCAAGCTTTATGACGACAATCCCAACCAGAAGGAGATAGATAAAATCGTAGACATGCTCAAAGATGGAGCGGTTATTATCTTTCCCACGGATACAATTTATGGCATTGGTTGTGATATCACCAAGTCAAAAGCAGTAGAAAGGGTTGCAAGAATTAAAAATGTCAGACCTGAAAAGGCGGACTTTTCCTTTATTCTTCATGATTTAAGTCAGATTTCCAACTATTGTAAACCTTTCCCAAACGGTATTTTTAAACTTTTGAAAAAAAACCTTCCGGGGCCTTTTACTTTTTTGCTGCAGGCAAATTCAAATGTTCCCAAACTTTTTAAAAACTCCAAGAAAAACATTGGCATCCGAATTCCGGAAAACAATATAATACGAACCATTGTAAAGGAGCTTGGCAATCCGGTATTATCAACTTCAGTTCATCACGATGATGTGGTTTTGGAATACATTACCGATCCTGAACTCATTGAAGAAAAGTACGGTCATCTCGTAGATCTGGTCATTGACGGCGGTTTTGGTGACAACCGTCCTTCAACAATCGTGGATTGCACGACAGGGGAAGCAGAAATTATCAGGCAAGGAAAAGGTATTCTTCTGGAATAGTACTTATTGAGCTGTGTTTTTTATAAAATACCCACACTTGAAACCTTCGTTGCCTTCCCTTCCTTCTGAATCAAAGGTCATGAGAACGGCTTTCCTGATATTGAAGGACATATGAGGGTAACTGGCATTAATCTCATTTTCGACCTCTTTCGAAGAGCGATATAGGATAATTCTTGCCTCAGGAAATATATTATCTTTAAGTGGAAGGGGCTTTATATCACTTAACCAGACCACATCAGCCTTTGGACCAACCTCCTCATTATTAAAGACACCAGATGAATCAGGTTTCACGAATAACTTCACCCCATTAAATAGTATATAATTCCCTCTAATACTGAAACTTGCATTCATAATTCTCAAAGAATCAGAGAATTTATAATATTCAGTTTCAATGATCTCATTTGAACCCAGGTAAGGTTTTAAATAATAATTAAGTTTTGACTCGCCATTCTCACACTTATCGTAAACCACAATTGTCTTTCGGCCTCGTGTAAGGGCCATCGCTCTTGTGCCTGGCACATTAAAAAAGACTATTTCGGCCTTTGTCGACATTGAATAGGACGAAATGACTGTTGTAATAAAGAGCACTATTGCAAGCGTACAGATAACTTTAACATGAAGAATTTTCCTGGTTTTGAAAAACATGTAAAAAAATAGGAATATTGAAAAGACCAACATTAACTGCACAGAAGAAGGATATAACCCTTTAAGTACGGCCATGGGTAACTTTTCAACAAGATTGACAGTCAACAATACCAAACGAACTGACCAATCAAGCACCAAAGCAGATAAAGAAGTTAAAAAACCAGAAATAAAGGTGAGAAACAAAACCAAGAAAGAGAGGTAAAGTATCAGTGTGACCAATGGTATTACGATCAAATTTGCCAACCAGAAATAAACTGGAAATTGATGGAAATAATGAAGCGTAAAAGGAAGTGTACCAACCTGTGCAGAACAAGTTACTGAAAGGATAAGCCAGGTCTGATCCACAATCCAGGATTTAAAATATAACTGTTTGTATAATATGGGTTGAATAACAACAATTGACAATACCGCCACATATGATAGCTGAAATCCAACATCATAAATTATTACAGGATCCCATGCAACCAGAAAGAAAGCTGAAACGGCCAAAGAATTAAAAATATTTGCCTTTTGCTGCAACGCATTTCCGACAACAACGAAAGTAAGCATGACAGCTGCCCTAAGAATGGAAGCTGACATCCCGGTAATTAATGCGTAGCTCCATATTGAGAACAAAATGATCAATGTGTGACATAAAAACCCAATTCGACCTCTTTTCAAGAAGCGGAGTAGAAAATCAAGTATGACAAAAATGAGTCCAACGTTCATTCCTGAAACTGCCAGAACATGTATAACTCCTGTATTGGTAAAACTTCGAACAGTTTCTTTGTCAACATCTTCCCTTGCGCCGAAGGAGATGGAAGATACCAAAGGAACATTTTCCCTTTTCATTCCGGACTTATATAAGATATCTATGAGCTTTTCGCGCAAGATCAATGCATGTCGGTTGATGTTCATTTGATGCTGCCCAACGAGAAAGAAAAATTGGCTCTCCTTTAAAAATATCCGATAACCTATTCCTTTATTGTTAAGGTATTTTCGATAATCAAATTCAAATGGGTTGCCATCATTTTCTATCAATTCAGGGAATCCGGTCAAGCAAAGAATATCACCTGGCTGGGCACTTTTGACAGCAGGCGATTTGGGAAGGTAGGTCAGGATTTTCAAATCCGAATCTATCAGCTGGCAAACAACCTGAAAAGTTTTTGCCTTTTCCTGAGGATACTCGTCGAGTACCACAAAATACCTTTGTTTTCTAAGTGCTGGAAAGATCCTTTTCTGATCTATAGATCTGATAATCGAGAAAATAAGGATACACAATAAGAGTAATAATCCCCAATAATATTGAGAAGAAAAAGAAACGCTTTTGGCTATCAAAAGAAGGAGAACGACCAGAAAAAAGAGTGCGATGAAAGGTATCGAA
Organism: Prolixibacteraceae bacterium; assembly: GCA_037140615.1. Classification (GTDB taxonomy): domain Bacteria; phylum Bacteroidota; class Bacteroidia; order Bacteroidales; family Prolixibacteraceae; genus CAINVV01. Next base: position 36,958 of record JBAXED010000004.1, on the reverse strand, counting down.
TTTGAAATATCACAAATTTGATACATGATGACTCCAATACAAAGTGGTATAAAAAGTCTTATGAAGGGAGCACTGGTGAGCTGAAAAGAAGAGTTAGGCATGTGAATGAAGTATCCACATCAAGTTAAGGCATTGTATTGAGAAAAAGAAAAATGGATTGAAGAACGCTGAAACAAATGGGTGTTTGAATTAAATCTTTGGCACTTTAACCCGATAGGTAGCCGATGTAATTCCTTTTGATATATCTGATAACTTCCGCTTTAACAAGCGCCTTTTCAAGGGAGAGCATAGATCTGTAAACATAATGCCATCGAGATGATCATATTCATGCTGGAGAACTCTGGCCGTATATCCGGTATATATTTCATCGCATAACAAGCCATCTGTATTTAAATATTGAATATGAATGTAATTTTTCCGGAAAATTTCTTCATGTATGCCGGGAATACTAAGGCAGCCCTCTTCCATCAACTCCTCTTCCCCGCTTCTCTCTAAAATTTTGGCGTTGATGAATGCCTTCTTAAAATCCATCAAGCTAGGTTCGTCCTTCGCCAAAGGAGTTAAATCGACGACGAACAAGCGAATAGATAATCCTATCTGAGGGGCAGCCAAGCCAACTCCCTCGGCATTGTACATTGTTTCGAACATATTGACTATCAGTTCTTGTAAACCGTTATAGTTCAAATCTATGTTTTCGGCTACCTTTCTAAGAACAGGATCACCATACAGTATAATAGGCAATATCATAAATTATAAATACTTTTTTTGCTCAAGATATGATTGTAACAGAATAGTAGCGCTTACGCCATCAATTGTTCCTTTGTTCTTACGTTGAGATTTTCTCAATCCGGCATCAATCATCGATTGGAAAGCAATTTTTGAACTGAATCTTTCATCCACCTGTCTGATCTCCTTTTCATATTTCTGTCTGAACTTTTGAACAAATGGATTAATGTATCTCAAGGCTTCCGACGGTTGATTATTTAATTGAACCGGATATCCAACTAAAACTAAATCAACAATTTCTCTCGAAAAATAATCGTCCAAAAACTTCCAGATAAAATCTGAATCAACGGTCTCCAAACGGGTGGCAATTAATTGCAAAGAATCAGTCACTGCCACTCCTACCCTTTTCTTGCCGAAATCAATGGCCATGATTCTTCCCATATCTGCTTTCCATTTTCTCAACAAATATAATTGTTTAAGAAATCTTAAAAAAACGCAGAGTGCAATTGTATTTACATCATAATAATTTAATGTGAATTAAGAAACATTTAACACAAGGAAACGTTTTGTGTCCAAATTGTTTCCGACATTTGCACCTACAAAGAAAATGAGAATTAAATAAAAATGGATAATCAAGAAGAACAAAGTGATCGGTTTAAGGAGTTGGTAGGGCCTATCAAAAAACTGTTCTATGCATATGGATTAAAGAACCTAAGTATGGATGAGATTAGCCAAAGGTTGGGTATCTCAAAAAAGACGCTCTATACTTATGTTAAGAACAAGGAGGATCTAGTAGAGAAAGTATTTTTCGGAGAAGAATCCCGGGTATTCCAATTGAGTGAGAAAATCAAAAACGAATCGATCAATGCAATAGAAAGACTATTAAGAATCAGTCAGTTGGTTCACGACGAGATGAAACAAATCAATCCAATGATTCGTTTCGAGATGATGAAGTATTACCACAATACGTTTGAATCCTACATGGAGAAAAAGCGAACCCAGATATTCGAAGGCATGAAAATCAACATGCAACAAGGTATTGAAGAAAAACTTTACAGGGATGATATAAACATCGATTTGGTCGCCTCAATTTATCTCAACAGTTTTATTGAACTTCACAATGCGGAAATATGCAAAATAATGGATGTCAATTTCATACAACTCTTTGAGGTGATGTTTGAAAACCATATCCGGGCCATCTCCACCTCATCTGGGTTGGAATACTTTGAATCCAGAAAAAAAGAAATAATCGAATATATTAATACAAATAAAAAATAATAATTATGTCATTTTCAAGTCGTTATCTAATTTTGATAACAATTTTTTTACTTCTCCTTGGAGTCCATAAAAGTGATGCCCAGGATACTTTGCGCTTATCGTTGAAAGAAGCCCGCAGACTGGCATTCGAAAACAACACGAACATCAGGAATTCAACAATTGAAATGGAAATTGCCAGAAAGAAAATCTGGGAAACAACCGCCATTGGATTGCCTCACATTGATTCAAAAGCTGCTTACCAATTTCTTCCTACTGTGCCGACTTTGCCACCAGGATCCTTTGGACCAGGTACGCCTGCAGTTTCTTTGGGAGTGAAAAATAATATCACATTTGATGTTACTGCTTCCCAGTTAATTTTCAACGGGTCTTACCTTGTAGGATTAAAAGCCATGAAAACACTTTATCTGCAGACAAATGAGAACACGGAAAAGGTAGTCCAGGATGTAAACGAATCAGTAATAAATACCTATTACATGATTTTAGTTGGCGAGGAGAGCTTGAAAAATCTTCAAAAAAGTTTGGACAATGTGAACCAGACAGCTTATCAGATCAAAGAAATGAACAAACAAGGGTTTGTAGAGAGAACTGATGTAGACCAGTTGGATCTTACCTCTAATAACCTTCTAAATGCAATTAACCAGGTAAAGGGCAATTTGGATGTGGCCAACAGGTTATTAAAGATCATTTTGGGAATTGACGTAAGTAAGAATATTCATCTGACTGAGAATCTTGAATCAAATGAAAATTTGCCATTAAACATCTCAACATTGGTCAATCAGCCATTTAACATAGATAAGAATATTGACTTTAGAATAATTAAAACAGCCAAAGACCTTACTACGCTTGAATATCAAAATGCAATTGCTGCTTATATGCCTGTAATATCAGGATTTTATAACCATACAGAAAAAACAAATAAGCCTTCTTTTGATTTTTCCATGAAGGATATGTTTGGGATCAATTTTAGCTTACCAATTTTTAGCAGCGGACAAAGAATGGCCGCAGTTTCCCAGAAAAAATTGGCCATCAGCAAAATGGAAAACACTAAACAATTCGTTTACAACAATTTGATGATGCAGGCTGATCAATATCAAACAGACTTGAAACTCAAATATGAGAAATATGAAATTCAAAAGAAGAGTCTGACGCTCTCAGACGAAATCTATTTGCGAACGCTGGAAAAATACAAAAATGGTGTTTCATCAAGCATGGACCTGACAACTACTCAAAATCAATATCTCACAACGCTATCCAGCTACTACCAAAGTATTTATGATCTGGTCACTGCGAAAACCAAACTGGAAAAATTGTACAACATCAATCAGGAAATAAATAAATAAAAACTCAAAAAATAAAATAGGAGGCTCCCTTATCAGGAATATGTCTCCCGAAAAATAAAAAGATATTATAAAAACAAATAATAAAAAGATGAAAAACGCATTGTTCACTTTGGCCATCCTTGCCACACTGGTCGCCTGCAATCAGAGCAACAACAAAAAAGGAGAATTGGATAAGCTTAAAACAGAACGCGATGTTCTGAATACAAAGATCTCGAAACTCGAGGCTGAAGTAAATCCGAACCAGGAAAAAATCGAAAAAGCCGTTCAGGTTAAGGTTACAAATCTTAAGACTATCCCTTTTAATCATTTTATTGAAATTCAGGGAATTGTTGATGGGGATCAAAATGTTTCTGTGAGCCCTCAAATCCCAGGTGTTGTTACCAATGTATTTGTAAAAGAAGGTTCATTCGTTAAAAAAGGAGATGTCATGGCAACCCTGGATGCACAGGTGCTCAAGCAATCCGTTGAGGAGGTAAAAACCCAACTTGATATGGCCAACATCATATTTGAAAAGCAGAAAAACCTTTGGGATAAAAAAATTGGCAGTGAAGTACAATTTCTTCAAGCCAAAGCGACAAAAGAATCGCTTGAGAAGCGCATAAAAACCTTGCAGGAACAGATATCTATGGCAAGCGTGATCTCCCCAATCAGCGGATCTGTTGAAAGTGTTCCATTGAAGATTGGACAAATGGCTTCACCAGGATTGCCAACATCTGTGATTCGGGTTATCAACATGTCATCAGCCAAAGTTACTGCTGAGGTTTCTGAAAATTTTGCTTCAAGGATTAAAAATGGCAACCAGGCCATTGTACGCTTTCCTGATTTGGGTAAAGAAATTGATACAAAGCTGAGCTTTACCAGTCGCTTCATAGATCCATCAAACCGCACCTTCAAAGTTGAATGCCGGTTTTCTACGAAAGAGTTTGAACTTCGGGCCAATATGATTGCCTATGTAAAAATCAAAGATTATACCAATGAATCTTCACTGGTATTGCCAGTCAATATCATTCAAAGTAATCAGGAAGGGAAATTTGTATATGTGGCGGTAAAACAAGGCGATAAAATTTCAGCTGTTCGCAAAATGGTCACTACTGGAATGGATTACAATGGAGAAACAGAAATTATTTCCGGACTAAATCCCGGGGATCAGGTAATTTCTGCCGGCTACCAAAATCTGAAAGAAGGATCATCTGTCATTTTCTAATCGACAAATAAAGTAATTATGTCAAAGGATAAATTTTTTATCAAAGAATTTTTTGCAACCAGCTGGGCGGTTGATAACAAGACGAGTGTTTATGTGCTGGCCTTCATTATCTCCATCCTGGGTCTGCTCAATTATTACCAAATTCCCAAGGAACAATTTCCTGAGGTGGTAATTCCATATATCATTGTCAATTCTCCCTATCCCGGCACTTCGCCGGTAGACATCGAGAATCTGATAACGCGTCCCATAGAAAAACAGTTGAAATCGATTGCTGATGTCAAAAAAATCACCAGTAATTCAGTGCAGGATTTCTCATCCATCGTCGTAGAGTTTGATCCAAGTGTTGCTGTTGAATCAGCCAAGCAAAGGGTTAGAGATGCTGTAGACAAAGCGAAAAGGGATTTGCCCAGTGACCTTCCTGATCAGCCTCAAATTATGGATGTCAATTTAGCAGAATTTCCAGTGATGTATATCAATATCTCCGGAAATTACGAGCTGGATAAACTGAAGAAATATGCTGAAATCGTTCAGGATAAGATAGAAGGTGTCAAAGAAATTACAAGAGTCGATATTGTAGGTGCCCTCGAACGTGAAATTCAGATCAATGCCGATATTTTTAAAATGCAGGCTGCCAGAGTCACTTTTGCCGACATCGAAGGAGCTGTTGCCCGCGAGAACTTAACCATTTCTGGTGGTACAATTACGATGAACGGAACAAAAAATACTGTTCGGTTAAAGGGTCAATTTGAAACTGTTCAGGAAGTTCGAGACATTGTTGTGCATGGTTCTGGTGGAGCATACATCAAGTTAAGTGACCTTGCTGAGGTCAGCGATAACTTTAAAGAGCAGGAAAGTTTCTCCCGTCTGGATGGCAAAAACGTTATTACGCTTAATGTGATTAAAAAGAGCGGAACAAACCTTCTGGATGCGTCAGATCAGATCAAAGAAATTGTTTCTTCAGTTAAGGGTAAAGAACTTCCGGGTGATCTTACTATGACTATCTCCGGCGATCAGAGCCGCATGACGCGCAACACGCTTGAAGAACTAAACAATACGATTATTATTGGTTTCATTCTTGTCACTATCGTTCTGATGTTCTTCATGGGCTTTACAAATGCGTTCTTTGTCGGACTCTCAGTTCCGCTTTCTATGGCCATTGCTTATCTGATCATTCCAAACATAGGATTTACGATGAACATGATTGTCATGTTCGCTTTCATTTTTGCTTTGGGAATTGTGGTTGATGATGCCATTGTGGTCATTGAAAATACCCACCGAATGCACAAAAGTCATCCAGACATCCGGGTCGCGGCTAAGCTGGCTGCAGGCGAAGTATTTTTGCCCATTCTGTCCGGTACGCTAACGACACTTGCACCCTTTTTCCCATTGGCATTCTGGCCAGGTATTGTTGGGCAATTCATGCATTACTTACCGGTAACATTAATTATCACCTTGTTTGCATCACTCTTTGTAGCCTACATCTTCAACCCGGTATTTGCAGTCTCTTTCATGGCACATGAATTTGATTCTGACACAAAAGCGGAATGGAAGCAAACAAAGAAAATCATGCTTGGGATGTTTGGTTTGGCAGTAGTATTCTATCTGTTCAAATCTTTTGGAATTGCCAATTTCATTGTATTTGCCATATTGATGGTCTTCCTATACCATTACGCCATCCAATTTTGGATCAAATCATTTCAGGAAAATTTTTGGCCAAAGATCATGGCTGCATACGAGAAACAGTTGCGTTGGGTGCTGTATGGTTTCCGTCCTCTTTGGATGCTTGGAGCAATGGTAGTGCTTTTCATATTTACCATGGTGCTTACCGGTATCGTAAAACCTAAAGTACTTTTTTTTCCTGATAGTGATCCAAACAGCATCATGGTATATGTAAAAATGCCTGGAGGTACTGATCAAAATGTAACGGACAGCGTTACCAGAATTGCGGAAAAACGTGTTTATCAAGCCATAGGAGATCATAATCCTGACGTTGAATCGGTGATTTCCAATATTACAATTGGTGCCGAGGAGGAAGGTTTTTCAAGTGCAGGTAAGCCTTTTAACAAAGGAAAGATCTCTATTAATTTTGTTGAAAGCAAATTCAGGACAACCGGCATCTCCACAACAAAATATATGGCAAAAATTCGAGAATCAATTGCTGATATTGCCGGAGCTGAGATAACTGTTGGTAAAAGCAAAATGGGACCTCCAACCGGACAACCAATCAATATTGAGGTTACCAGTGAAAATATGGATGAATTGGTGTCAGATGCTTTCGGATTTCGCAATTACCTCGATTCATTAAATATTCCCGGTGTTGAAGAACTGAAGACTGACTTTGAAATAAACTCTCCGGAAATCATGATTAACATCGACCGTGACCGTGCTCAAAGAGCTGGATTGTCGACGGGTCAGATTGGACTGGAGCTAAGAACAGCCCTGTTTGGAAAAGAGATTTCAAAATTTAAGAAAGATGAAGACGAATTTCCAATTACGCTGCGCTATTCAAAGCTGACACGCGAAAATATCAATTCGTTGATCAATCTGGTGATAACCTACCGTGATATGAACTCTGGACAGATCAGGACGATACCACTTTCCACAGTGGCGAAAATTCAATATTCAAGTTCCTATGCCGGAATAAAACGTTTGGATCAAAAACGTATCATTACTGTTTATTCAAATGTTATATCCGGCTATTCTCCAAATGATATAGTCCCTAAGATCAAAGCATTGGCCAAAGATTATCCGATGCATTCGGGAACCTCTATCAAGCTCACAGGAGAGCAGGAAAACCAGGCCGAAACCTCTTCATTTCTGCTGAAGGCAATGATTATAGCACTCGGCATGATATTCTTTATTCTGATATCACAATTTGGCTCAATCAGTAAATCTATCATTATCCTAAGTGAGGTGATATTTAGTATTGTTGGAGTTTTATTGGGTGTGATTGTATTCCGCATGGATCTGGTCATTATGATGACTGGCTTAGGCGTGGTAGCACTTGGTGGAATTGTTGTCCGAAACGGAATATTGATTGTGGAATTCTGCGACGAAATGAAAAAACGGGGAATGAAAACAAGAGATGCTATCATCCAGGCAGGAAAGACCAGAATTACCCCTGTTGTTCTTACCGCATCAGCGACAATACTAGGCTTGGTTCCTTTGGCAGTTGGAATGAACATTAACTTTGAAACCTTGTTCACCTCTTTCAATCCACAGATTTATTTTGGAGGCGATAATGTTGCCTTCTGGGGACCTCTCTCATGGACAATTATCTTCGGATTGAGCTTTGCAACGTTTCTTACCCTATTGTTCGTTCCAGCGCTCTATTATATGGATTACATCATACGTATTAAAAACCGCAGAAGGAAAAATCTAAAGAAGATAAAAGCCCTAATGAGCTGAGAAGTTTTTTTAAGGTAAACAAAACAAAAGGGTTTTCGGAATGAAAACCCTTTTGTTTTGTTTACCTGTAGAATATAAATTGAGATGAAAAAATTAAAAACGCTTAATCAGACTACCATAGATCTGGTGGTAAACATTCTGTTGTTCAAAGGTTCCTTCATAGCTAACTGACATGGAAAATTTACGGGTAAATTGAATGGATAAGTCAGCGGCGCCAATGTGTTCGATGAGTTTTCCTGAAGAGGCCAGGTAGGTATAATCAACATATCTGTAGTTTAATCCCCAGTTCATCTTGCCATTGAAAAAATCCTTATCAAATCTAATCCCATAAATCGCCCCATCTACATAACTAGTTTGCAGTATATTAGCAGTTAAAGTAGATGAAACTTTCAATAGCGGAAGTTGTGAATAGGTAAATATTCCATTGAAGTTTTTAGTTGGTCTGCTATCCCCTGCCCGATCCCAGTAACTAGATGAGAAACCAATGCTCATGTAATTAATTGGTCGATAATTGATCCTAAATTGTACACCTTGCCTTGTTGCATCTGCCAGCATTGCATCGACGTAATTTTTATAGGTCTCGTAATAAATAATATTCTTACGATTATCATAGGAAGTTGAAACCGAAAGCTTTCTGGATATCCTATAGTTCAGCATTAAGTATAAACTCGTCAAGGTATATTCATTGACAGGAAGTCCGTTGATTATTTTATACAGATCTACCTCTGAAGACAGAAAAAGGTTGACATTTTTCAACAATGAGTTATCATGTTGAAAATAAACAAAACGTCGGTCAGTATGACCGGAATTGGTTTGGTTGAATCCAGCCAATGAAGTCTGCATGACTCCATTCATATTTTTTGCCATATGGCCAATAAATGCACCATATTCCAACAAATTCTTATTAAAACTATAGTCGACATAATCAGGTCTGAAGCCTCCTACAGCTCCCCAGAAAAAATGTTTGAACTTCATTTCAAATTGTAAACCATCAAGCGCACCTAGACTGGCAATATTAGGATTGATTTTCCTTCCCAACCAGATAGTAGTGTTATCACCGACTTCATATTGCAGATTGAGGTCGTAAATTTTTAGTCCGTTAAAAATATTCTCCTTGATTGGTGCCCAATCGTTCAACTTATGGGAAAATGATATGTAAGCATCCAATGAAATTCGTGAATCTGAAATATTGGTGGCATTCATAGACCAGATGTACCTCAACCGATTGTTATTGCCGGAAGGTAAACTTGAAAGATTTGAATAAGAGGATATTTGAATTCGCCCATCGATGCGTTGTTTCCTACTTGATGTGGCAATGGGGGTTTTACTAATTCCTGATTTCGAGCTATCTGGCACCAATGCAACAGCCTGTTCCTTTTGTAATTCCTTTTCAACTGCTGCTTCTTCTTTTGAAACCAAGGCAATTAGTTTGTCACCGACCTTGAATTTTTCATTTCCAATTGGTTTTCCAACACAAGAAACAGAAGAAACATTCTCCACATTCAAAACGGGTACGAGAAGTTGATCCTTCCGGAGAAAAATTTTATCTCCGATTTTAATACCTCTTGCCGATAAAAATTTGACATAAACATTTTGAGTGGTTTGGTAAGTTACTGCTCCTTCAATTTCTGTTTTCCCATTTTGGGCGGAAACAGCTGGTAAGAGCAAAAACATTCCAAATATGATTATTATAATTCTCATCAATCAAATTAATACGTTTACAAAATTATTTTTAACATTCCAGATACCATTAATTCAGAATCTGCCATCTTTTTCTTGTCTCAATAAAACAAAAATCATTCTAAATCAACCATTTCAAAATTATAAGATTAAGTATTTCCCCGGGGATGGCATGTGTAACAAGATGTACCGGTATATGTATAATTTTTTATGCCTTTGTGACTGCTGTCTATGCTAGCCTTATTGCTATGCGTATGACAAACGATACAACTAAAAGTGGCATAATTAGTAGCAACTGTATGACATTCGGTACAAAGCGTCCATACCCCTTTGTGCCGTCCACTACTAATTGGGAAATACTGAGCATCATGGTTGTATGTTGAAGGAGTCCATGCCTTGGTAGTATGACAAATTTCGCAATTAGTAGGGAATTTAGCGGCTAGATGGTTCGGATTTGTGGATGCATTGTATTTGGTTGCATGACAAGTGAAACACAATGTCGAAGTACCCTTAAAAGTTGTGGCATGACATTTAGAGCATAAAACAGTAGTATGAGCTCCAGTCAATGGGAAGGCAGTTGTGGCATGATTGAAGCTATTCTCTAACCAGTTGTTCTGAGTGTGGCACATTGCACAATCTGTAGGATATCCCTGTGCCTTATGGTTAAGGGCTGCATCATATTTAGCCTGGTGGCAACCTACACATGTTAAGGCCGCAGTTTTGACATTTCCTTTGTGGCAATCTGAACATTGGACTAAAAGCTTATGCGCACCTAGTAGTTGGTATCCGGTGGTAGTATGGTTGAATGTAGATGGTTTCCATACAGCTGTTGTATGACAGGTTGCACAATCAGTAGGTATTCCAGCGGCAGCGTGGCCAGGTAATTGCGAACTCGTATAAACCGGTAAATGGCAACTATTGCATGCTGTCGGAGTGCCTTTGAAACCAACGGTATGACATTTGGAACATAAAACAGTGGTATGAGCTCCAGTCAATGGGAAGGCTGTTGTTGCATGATTGAAGCTGTTCTCCAGCCAGTTGTTCATGGTGTGGCAGATTGTACAGTCTGTTGGATATCCCTGTGCTTTATGATTTGGTGCTGCATCATATTTAGCCTGATGGCATCCAATACAGCTCAAAGATGCGGAGGTGAGATTTCCTTTATGACAATCTGAACATTGAACTATAAGCTTATGCGCTCCTTTGAGTTCAAATCCTGTGGCGGTATGGTTGAAAGTAGAAGGTTTCCATACGACGGTGGTGTGGCAGGTTGCGCACTCCTTTGGTATCCCCGCAGCAACGTGACCTGGCAATTGAGAACTCGTATAAACCGGCAAATGGCAACTACTGCATGCGGTTGAAGTACCGGCATAACCATTGATATGGCAAGTAGTACAGAGAACCTTGGCATGAGCTCCGGTAAGAGGAAATGTAGTTGTTGAATGGTCAAAATTGGCGGAAAGCCAATTGTCCTGTGAATGGCATTTGGTGCAATCTGTTGAAAATCCGCTTGCTTTGTGTGATGGTGCAACATCGTATTGTGCCTGATGGCATCCAATACATACCTGTGGAGCGGATGTTACATTTCCTAAATGACAAAGTGAACACTGAATAATTAGTTTATGAGCCCCTTTTAACTCATAACCGGTGGTTGAGTGGTTAAACGAAGATGGTTTCCAGGAAATTGTGGTATGGCAGGTAGCACACTCTTTTGGGACACCTGCTGCAACGTGACCAGGCGTTTGAGAACTGGTATATACAGGTAAATGGCAGCTACTGCATACTGTTGAAGTTCCTGCATATCCATTGGCATGGCATAAAGAACAAACAACCTTGGTATGAGCTCCAGTCAAAGGAAAAGTTGTAGTTGAGTGATCAAAAGTAGTGGATAACCAGTTGTCTTGTGTATGGCATGTGGCACAATCAGTTGAAAATCCGCTTTTCTTATGCGCAGGCGCAACATCGTACTGTGCCTGATGACATGATATACAAGTCTGAGGTGTTGAAGTCAGGTTTCCTTTGTGGCACACTGAACACTGAACGACGCTTTTATGCGCCCCTTTCAGCTCATAGCCTGTTGTGGTATGATTAAAAGATGCAGGTTTCCAGGAAACCGTTGTATGACAAGTTGCACACTCTTTGGGTATTCCGGCCGCCACGTGGTCAGGTAACATGGAACTGGTATATGCCGGCAAATGGCAGCTGCTGCAAACCACTGGTGTTCCTTTAAAACCAACAGTATGACATTTCGAACAATCAACTGAAATATGAGATCCGGTTAAGGGAAAGGCTGTTGTGGCATGGTTAAAGCTATTTTCCAGCCAATTGTTCTGTGTATGACACATGATACAATCTGTTGGATAGCCCTGAGCTTTGTGGTTAGGGGCTACATCATATTTAGCCTGATGACATCCGACACAGGTTTGTGGTGCTGAAGTAACATTTCCCTTGTGACACAATGAACACTGCACCAGTAATTTGTGCGCACCTTTCAATTCATAACCTGTGGTTGTATGGTTAAAACCGGAAGGTTTCCATGCTACTGTGGTGTGACAGGTTGCACAATCCTTGGAAATTCCTGCAGAAGCATGAGCTGGCACCTGTGAGTTGGTATAAGTGGAAAGGTGGCAGCCACTACAAACTGTAGGCGTTCCTTTCAATGCGGTCAAATGGCAATCACCGCATTTCACTACTTTATGAGCTCCTGTTAGTGGATAGCTTGTAGCAGAATGGTTAAAAGTATTATCTATCCAATTAATTTGGGAATGACATTGAGTACAGTCAACCGGATAGTTTACTGCTTTGTGGTTGGGAGCTTTGTCATATTGAACCTGATGACAGCTTAGGCAGGTTTGCTTTGCACTTGTCAAATTACCCTTGTGGCAGTCAGAACACTGTACAACATTTTTATGTGATCCTTTTAATTCGAAACCAGTCGAAAGATGGTTGAAACTGGATGGTTTCCAGCTAGAAGTATTATGGCAGGTTTCACATTTAACAGGTATACCCGCAGCCTGATGCTTGGGTATTTGTGATGCTATATATTGCTTATTGTGACAATTATTACAATCAGTAGGGATTTTGGTGTAGTGACCTGTCGTATGGCATAAGCCGCATCCAACGTTGTGACCACCTGTTAGAGGGAACGATTCATGGCTTGTTAGAGTTGTGCGCCAGCTATTTGAATTTTCGTTGTGGCACTCCAGACAAAATGTTGAATATTTATTCGTTACGTGATTTGGGGTTGTTGTTTTCAGAAAATCTGTGTTATGACAGTTGACACATTCTATTCCAAGAGGCTCAAATAGAAATTGTGACGCCGACTTATGGCATGAACTGCAATTTACTGTCCTATGTGCACCTAAAAGTGGAAATCTGTTTTTTTGATGCATGGCTGTTACATCACTGATGATCCAGGATTTCGGCATATGACACTTTTCGCAATCTTTACCCAATGACTGGTTGTGGGCATCTGTATGACAATCAATACAGTTTCTTCTCCCATCCTTGAAGGTAAGGGACAAGTGACAATCCTTGCAATTGACAACCAAATGCTGACCAACCAACTTGAAATTGGTATTGTCATGGTTGAACTGAATTGCCGTAGGATTTACCTTCCAGTTGGTGGAAGTATGGCATTGTGCACAATCGATCTGGAATGCCTTCCCATGCGGGGAAGTCTGTCCCAAAACATTTAAAGCCATCAACACGACGACTATTGTAAGTGACAAGTAGCGCATAATATGTCTTTAAATTTGTAATTAATGTACGTATTATTCCCTTCTGTCAGCAGTTTGTGGCATTTGGCACAAGCTACATCTTTATGACCTCCATCCAATTTAAACCTGGTTGTATTGTGGTTGAATTTTTCTGGCTTCCAGTTGTTAAAACCATGACACTTCAAACAAACAATCTCGTTGTTCTTGCTAAATTGAGCGCGATGCACATCCGTATGACAACTTTCGCAATTCCCATCAAAGCCTTTAAATTTTTGACTCATTCCCTTGTTGATTTTTTCATCAAAATGGCATTTCCTGCAAGAAGTGGCCGCATGTTTACCTTGAAGGTCAAAAGATGTTAGTTTGTGGTCAAACTTAATTTCATTCCAAGCCAACACTTGATGGCAATTTTCACATTTTTGAACTGGATAATATTTTGTATCAATCAGGTCTTTGTGAATGTCCTTGTGACAATCCACGCATCTTTCTCCAATATTTTTGAAATTCCACTCTTTCTCTTTCTTATGGCAGTCGAGGCAAGGAATAGCAAGGTGTGCTCCTTCGAGCTTAAATTTAGAAAGATTATGCTTCTCAACCGAATAAGAAAACTGAACAAACCCAGTTACATCATGACATTCAGAACAATCCGGCGATTTACCGGCCTTGCTAAATTGATTCTTATGATAGTCCTTGTGGCAATCTGTGCATTTCTCATGTTTAATCGCAGCCGTAAGATTGGTTTTGTGGCATGTCTTACAGGCCACCTGAATGTGCTTACCAATCAATTCAAATCCAGTCTTGCTATGATCAAACTGCCCTATGCTTTTTACAGACTTAAACGACTCCTCCACATGACATTGCATGCAATTCTGACCAAATTTATTTTCGTGGGGATCCTTATGACAAGCTACACAATTTTGAAATTGCAACCCTGAAAATTGCTGGAAATTTTTTCCATTCCGGGAACTTTTCGGGTGGCATTTTTCACAAGCTACATCAATATGCTTGCCTTTTAATTGATATTTTGTTTTAGCATGATCAAATTTAGTGGCAGGTTTAAAAGCATCGTAATTGTGACAATTTAAGCAGTTTACTGGCAGGGTCTTCTGGTGAAAATCTTCATGACAAGGAAGGCATGACTCGCTCAATCCCAGAAAAGTCTCATGTTTGTTCTTTAATTGAGGATCAGAGATATTTGCAATCTTGTGACAATCAGCGCACTCTTTCTTTGCATGCTTTCCTTCCAGCTTATACCCGGTTTCATTATGGTCAAACTTATCCTTAATCAAGTGGACAATGTCATAATTCCGACCATAATGCTCACTATGGCAAATAATACATTCTTTGCTTTTGACCTTTGATGAAGCATGATAACCCCTGGTTTCATTCAGTCGTTTCTTGACCTCCTTGTGGCAGTCCAAACATTTTTCGTTTGATACTTTCGCTCCCAAAGTATGACATTGGGTGCAATTAGACATTCCTTCCAGGTGAGCGTGAACTTTTGAAAGTTCTCCAGGCGAAATTTGAGATTTCCCAGGCAAAGAAATTGACAGGATGCAAATAATAAATACTATTCTAAATACAAATCTCATTTCCGCTTTATTAAAATCAATTTCCAATAAAACTACTTTTCGTGCTTAAGAATTGCTTCTCCAAATTTTTTGGTGATTTTAATGCCTATTTTCTCTAGAAACTGAGTTGGCAGTTCTCCTCCGGCAAAAATGTAAACAAGGTCATTTTCGAGAACAACCTCTTCCTTAATATCCGACAAAAATAATTTAACCTGATGGTCCTCAATGGATGTCACATTTGAATTAAAGAGCATATTTACAGTTTTATTTGCAATCGCTTCTCTGATCTTTTCATTGTTTTTTGGCTTAATTCGTCCAAATGCATCGCTTCTGTAAGAAAGCGTTACTTCATTTTCGTCAGTTAGAAGCAAGGCAGATTCGATCGCTGAATCTCCTCCTCCAACAACCAAAACTCTTTTCCCTATTATAAGTTCCGGTTCCAGCAGCCGATAAGCCACTTTCATACTCTCTTCTCCTTTAACATTCAACTTGCGGGGAGAACCTCTTCTTCCAATGGCAAGCAAAATTTTGCGAGAGGTAAACTCCTGACCATCCAGCGTTTTTGTCAAAAAATAATTATCAATTGGGGTAATAGACTCAACTTTAGCGTTCTCACGAAGATCGATATCATTATTCGTCAACACTGTTGTCCAAAGATTCAGAAGCTCTGATTTACTGGTTTCACTAAATTTAACTTTACCATGCAGGGGTAAATCCATGGCTGATGTCATGACAATTTTCGCTCGTGGAAAAGTAAAGACTGTTCCACCCAGGCTATTCTGCTCAAGAGTCAATGCGTTGAGCTTATTTTTCTTTGCCGCAAGGGAGGCAGATACACCGGCAGGCCCACCACCAACAATTAGCAAATCATATTGAGCATCAACTGTTTTATCAATTTTTTTCATCAGGTTCTCAACTGCCTGCTTGCCCTGTTCTACTGAATTCCTTATTAGACCCATTCCTCCCATCTCCCCGGCAATATATACTCCAGGAACATTTGATTCAAATGTTTGATCGACGTGTGGCAATTCAACGCCTCTCTTTTCAGTACCAATAAAAAGTGAGATAGCCTGAACCGGACAAGCATGAAAGCAAGCTCCATGTCCAATGCAATGAGAAGCATTGATAATAGTCGCCTTTCCATCTTTTATCCCAATTATATCCTTTTCGTGACATGCGGTAATGCAGGCTCCACTTTTGATGCAGCTGTTTACATCAATCACAGGATGCAATGTGACCGGTTCATGTATTCCCTCCTCAATTGCAATGGCAATTTTGGCTTCCACAACGCGTGATTCCCTCTTTCCCTTGAGAATATAAATCATAATAATAGCTACAATAAATATTGCAACCAGAGAATAAATGACCAAATTTTCTATTAGTACTTCCATAATTAAAAAATCCATTTATAACCAAAAGTAACTGCGACTACAACATGAATAATCATAACCACCAGCATGATTAAAGCAAATGGTAAATGAGCCACATGCCAGTAGGAAAAAAGCTTTTGCATGGTTACCAAACGCTCAATTCGCTTTTTAAGCCTCAACTGACTTTTAAAAATTCTAATTATTTCCCTTGCCTTTTTGGTGGGAAGCTTTTGGATTTTCAAATCCCTTCTCAATTGTCCAAAGGCCATTCGCTCCTCTTTACTTCTTCCAAAAAAATTACTATTGCCTTTTGATTTATTGGGTGTTACATTTATAAGCTCATAAATACTTTCGTCCAATGTAACAGACTGCCTTAATTGTTTGTTCATTTCAATCTTCTGATCTTCAAGTTCAAGAAGTGTGAGTTCTTGCCCTTCAATTGATCTTGGAATTTGGAGATAAATATATCTTCCTATAATTCCACTAAGAAAAACAACCACCATACTCCAGAAACTTACTGCAACAATTCCTCCAAATTTAAAAGTGGTATGAAATAGAATCAAGAATGGCCCTAGCGTGCAGAGGAATATATGGAACTCCAGCCAATGCTTCAAAATGCCTATCCGTGAAAATTGATGAAATCGCTTTCTGATAATATAGGTGAATACACCGACCAAGATCAGGACAGAACCAACAATGCCTAAGCCATGTCCAACAATACCGCTAGCTTTAAATGATTGATTTAGTGGATGAAAGTGTCTCTCTTCGATAGGAATTGAATAATAGCTATAGCCAATGTATAACAATACTATAACTATGCCGGCAACTATGGCAACTAATGCTGAAATGACAATCTGATGTATCGTAGAATCTTTTAATTTCATGGCAACAAATAAGGGATTGTTAACATTCTTTCTACCTGTAACTTGTAAAGTGAAGTTATTCTTTTTTTTTAACACAACACTTTTGTTCAACTCTTATGTTCCAAATCACATGTTAAGAATCAAGTGTAAAACTAACATTATGAAGCACATGAAGGAAATTTTTTAAACTAATCGGGTTGCTGGGTTACTTTTTGATTTAATTTGAAAAATCAAAATTTTTAAATTTTTAAAATCTTTTTTATATACGGTCAAATAAATAATATTGCTATGTATCTGATTTTATTATAGATAATCACTATCCATCTAGATATAATTAAATGCATTTTAACCAATTTATTTTAAATATAAATTATCTCATTATTTATATTTGTAATGATTCCAATTAATTTTTCAACGAAATCAGACTATCAAAAAGCTTTTTGATCTACGCAACTCAAATTTTTACTAGAAAATTTCAGATTGAAAATTTGCCCTTTTCTAATTTAGTTAGTAGTTCCCCGGGGATGGCATGTATAGCAGGATGTACCGGTATAGGCATAATTTTTAACGCCTTTATGATTTCCATCTACTGTTGTCTTATTGCTATGTGTATGGCAAACAATACAACTAAATGTAGCATAATTAGTAGGAACCGTATGACATTCGGTGCATAGCGTCCATGCTCCCTTGTGCCGCCCACTGTTTATTGGGAAATACTGAGCATCATGGTTGTAGGTTGAAGGAGTCCATGCCTTGGTAGAATGACAGATTTCGCAATTTGTAGGAAACTTAGCGCCAAGATGGTTCGGATTTGTCGATGCATTGTATTTCACTGCATGACATGTGAAACATAGCGTAGAAGTCCCCTTAAAACTTGTTGTATGACATTTTGAGCATAAAACTGTTGTATGAGCTCCAGTCAATGGGAAGGCTGTTGTGGCATGATTGAAACTATTTTCCAACCAGTTGTTCTGAGTGTGGCACATGGCACAATCTGTGGGGTATCCCTGTGCTTTATGGTTCAGAGCTGTATCATAATTTGTCTGATGACAGCCAATGCAAGTTAGAGCTGCAGAAGTGACATTTCCCTTGTGGCATTGTGAACACTGAACTATTAGTTTATGTGCACCTTTCAGTTCATAACCTGTGGTTGTATGATTGAATGTAGACGGTTTCCATACTGCTGTGGTATGGCAGGATGCACACTCCTTTGGTATACCTGCAGCCACGTGACCAGGCAATTGAGAGCTCGTATATACCGGCAAATGGCAGCTACTACAAACTGTCGACGTCCCTTTGAAGCCAACAATATGACATTTTGAGCATAAAACTGTTGTATGAGCCCCAGTCAATGGGAAGGCCGTTGTGGCATGATTAAAACTGTTCTCCAACCAGTTGCTCTGGGTGTGGCACATGGAGCAATCTGTGGGGTATCCCTGTGCTTTGTGATTCAATGCTGCATCATATTTGGCCTGATGGCATCCAACGCAGGTTAAGGCGGCAGTTGTAACATTCCCTTTGTGACAGTCTGAACACTGAACAATCAGTTTGTGGGCGCCTTTTAGCTCATAACCAGTAGTAGTATGGTTGAAGGTAGAAGGTTTCCATACTGCTGTGGTATGGCAGGTCGCACACTCCTTTGGTATACCTGCAGCCACGTGACCAGGCAATTGAGAGCTCGTATATACCGGCAAATGGCAGCTACTACAAACTGTCGACGTCCCTTTGAAGCCAACAATATGACATTTTGAGCATAAAACTGTTGTATGAGCCCCAGTCAATGGGAAGGCCGTTGTGGCATGATTAAAACTGTTCTCCAACCAGTTGCTCTGGGTGTGGCACATGGAGCAATCTGTGGGGTATCCCTGTGCTTTGTGATTCAATGCTGCATCATATTTGGCCTGATGGCATCCAACGCAGGTTAAGGCGGCAGTTGTAACATTCCCTTTGTGACAGTCTGAACACTGAACAATCAGTTTGTGGGCGCCTTTTAGCTCATAACCAGTAGTAGTATGGTTGAAGGTAGAAGGTTTCCATACTGCTGTGGTATGGCAGGTCGCACACTCCTTTGGTATACCTGCAGCCACGTGACCAGGCAGTTGAGAGCTCGTATAAACCGGCAGGTGACAGCTGCTGCAAGCTGTTGAAGTGCCTGCATAGCCTTTTACATGACAGGTAGCACAAAGAACCTTTGTATGAGCTCCTGTCAATGGGAAATTTGTTGTTGAATGGTCAAAATTCGCAGAAAGCCAATTGTCTTGAGAATGGCATTTGGCGCAATCTGTTGAAAATCCACTTGATTTATGTGAGGGTGCAACATCGTATTGCGCCTGGTGGCATCCAATGCAAACCTGTGGTGCGCTGGTGACATTGCCTTTGTGACATTGCGAACACTGAACTATTAGCTTGTGAGCCCCCTTAAGTTCATATCCTGTAGTCGTATGGTTAAATGAGGATGGTTTCCAGGATACAATCGTGTGACATGTTGCACACTCCTTTGGAATGCCTGCGGCAACGTGACCAGGATTTTGAGAACTGTTAAAAGCAGGTAAATGGCAACTGCTGCAAACAGTTGAAGTTCCTGTATAACCATTGGCATGACATGAAGCGCATATGACCTTTGAATGAGCACCTGTTAACGGAAAATTAGTTACTGCATGATCAAAAATTGCTGATAACCAGTTGTCTTGAGTGTGGCATTTGGCACAATCAGTTGAGAATCCATATTTCGTATGACCCGGTGCCACATTGTACTGAACCTGATGGCATCCAACACATACCTGAGGGGCAGTAGTGACATTGCCTATGTGACATTGCGAACACTGAACAACGCTTTTATGAGCTCCTTTCAATTCATAACCAGTGGTAGTGTGATTGAAAACAGATGGCTTCCATGATGCTGTCGTATGGCAGGATGCACATTCCTTTGGAATACCGGCAGCTACATGGGTAGGAATCTGTGAACTTGTATAAACTGGCATATGGCAATTACTACAAACAGCGGATGTCCCCTTAAAACCAACAGTATGGCATTTTGAGCAGATAACATTGGTGTGTGCTCCGGTCAGTGGAAAGGCTGTAGTGGAATGGTTAAAACTATTTTCCAACCAGTTATTCTGGGTATGACACATGGCACAATCAGTTGGAAAACCATTGACTTTATGATTAGGAGCTGCATCATACTTGGTCTGGTGGCAGGCTAAACAAGTCTGAGGTGCTGAAGTGACAATTCCTTTGTGACACTGTGAACACTGCACAATGCTTGTATGTGCACCTTTTAATTCATAGCCAGTAGTGGCATGATTGAAGGATGAAGGTTTCCAGGAAACTGTAGTATGGCAGGTGGCACATTCTTTTGGTATAGCGGCTGCCACATGGTCAGGTAACTTTGAACTGATATACGCCGGCAAATGGCAACTGCTACAAATAGCAGATGTTCCTTTAAAACTTACAACATGACATTTTGAACATTGAACTGATGCATGAGATCCTGTTAATGGGAAGGCAGTTGTGGCATGGTTAAAGCTATTTTCCAACCAATTGTTCTGAGTATGGCACATAATACAATCTGTTGGATAGCCCAGAGTTTTGTGATTAGGAGCAACTTCGTATTTGGCCTGATGACATCCGACACAGGTTTGTGGTGCTGAAGTAACATTTCCCTTGTGACACAATGAACACTGCACCAGTAATTTGTGCGCACCTTTCAACTCATAACCTGTTGTTGTATGGTTAAAACCGGAAGGTTTCCATGCAGCTGTTGTGTGGCAAGTGGCGCATTCTTTTGGAATTCCTGCAGACGCATGAGCGGGTACCTGGGAGTTATTATAGGTTGCAAGGTGACAACTGCCACAGACAGTAGGTGTTCCTTTCAAGGTAGTCAAATGGCAATCACCGCATTTAACTTTTTGATGAGCACCTGTAAGTGGATAATTTGTTGCAGAATGGTTAAAGGTATTATCTACCCAATTAATTTGTGTATGGCATTGAGTACAATCTAGTGGATAATTTACAGTTTTATGGTTGGGAGCTTTATCATATTGAACCTGATGGCAACTGATGCAAGTTTGTTTTGCACTTGTCAAATTTCCTTTATGGCAATCAGAACATTGTACTACATTTTTATGTGATCCTTTTAATTCAAAACCAGTTGCAAGGTGATTAAAGCTGGAAGGCTTCCAAGTGGAGGTATTATGGCAGGTTTCGCATTTTACCGGGATACCTGCAGATTGATGCTTAGGTATTTGTGATGCTATATACTGTTTATTGTGACAATTATTACAATCAGTAGGAATTTTGGCGTAATGACCTGTTGTATGGCATAAGCCGCATCCAACCTTGTGACCACCTGTTAGAGGGAACGATTCATGGCTTGTTAGAGTTGTGCGCCAGCTATTTGAATTTTCGTTGTGGCACTCCAGACAAAATGTTGAATATTTATTCGTTACGTGATTTGGGGTTGTTGTTTTCTGAAAATCTGTGTTATGACAGTTGACACATTCTATTCCAAGAGGCTCATATTGATATTTTGAAGCAGACTTATGGCATTCACTACAAGTGACAGTTCTATGTGCACCCAATAGCGGAAATCTTGTTTTTTGATGCATGGCAGTAACATCACTGATGATCCAGGATTTCGGCGTATGACATTTCCCGCAATCTTTACCCAACGACTGGTTGTGTGCATCTGCATGACAATCAAGACAATTGCTTCGCCCATCCTTGAAAGTGAGCACAAGATGACAATCCTTGCAATTGACAATCAAATGCTGACCAACCAGCTTAAAATTGGTAATGTCGTGGTTGAACTGAATTGCTGTGGGATTTACCTTCCAGTTGGTGGAAGTATGGCATTGTGCACAATCGATCTGGAAAGATTTCCCGTGCGGGGAAGTCTGTCCATGAACAATTAGAGCCATTATTAAGACGACTATTGTAAGGGACAAGTAGCGCATAATATGTCTTTAAAAGACTATAAATTCATTAATACCACCGTCCAATGTAACGCTTTACTAAATACTTTGTTTATTTCAATTATTTGATTTTACGATTTAGGAAGAGCTAATTCATTATATTTTGCATTAAAGCCCTTAATGGAAAATTACAAAAGTCAATTAATGCATTAAATATTAAGTATTTATGAATTTAACATTTACGTATATAATTATGTTAATACATTAATTTATTCTAAATACAAATTAAACATTAAGTAACATTTGTAACGATTCCAATTAATATATCGATAAATAAGTTAAATCTAAAGCATACAGTTATGTATTCTCAATGAAGCTCACTTCCGGCTATTAGTCTCTTAATATTTGGCAGATGGCGGAAAAGAATCATAAAGCAACACAGAAACAGATAGATGATCAAGTACGTTTTTTCCTTACAAAATATGGCGCTACAAGGAAGCGCGCAAGCAAGAACAATTGAACCTATGGACACATATCTAAATCGCCACTTTACTATAAAATAAATAACGACGGCACTTAATACTTCTACAGGTGCCAAAAGCAGAGTCGCGCCGAGTGTCGTATTTACTCCCTTCCCTCCCCTAAAGCGCAGAAATACAGAGAAGTTATGACCAATTATAGTACTGAATGCAATGATTAAAATATAATAGTCAGGGATGGGTATATAACCTGATTTGTTGGTCATTAATACTAAAATTACGGGAAGAAAACCCTTCAGCATATCTAAAATCTGGACCTGAATCGAGATTCTTTTTCCTGCAATGCGGCGAACATTCGTTGAACCAATGTTGCCACTACCCTGTTCAAGAATGTTTAAGCCTGTGGCTCTTTTAGTTAACAGATAACCAAAAGGGATTGCGCCAATAATGTAAGCAAGAAAAACAGGCAGAATATGAATTAAACCCATTATTTCATCTCTTTCAATATTTTAAGGGCTTCACTAACATGCTGTTCTGCTTTAATTTGTGAATTAAAAAGGTAAACAACTTTCCCTTCTTTGTTCACAACATAGGTGACCCTGCCAGGAATCAAACCAAGAAAATTAGTAGGTACTCCAAAAAGTTTACGAACCTTTCCCTCTTCGTCGCTTAACAAAGTATAATTGAGCCTGTATTTATCAGCAAACTCCTTGTGACTTTTCACAGATTGAGAGCTAATTCCGATGATTAAAGCGTTAGCATCGGCAAATACTTCGAATTGGTCCCTAAAGGAACAGGCCTCCTTCGTACATCCTGGGCTATCATCTTTCGGATAAAAATAGATGACAAGATTTTTCTTGCCCAGAACAGATTGGATATCAAAATTATTGCCTGATTGATCCTTCAAACTAAATTCGGGGATGATGCTTCCAACAGAGACAGTTGCCATTTTATTGCTATTTAAAGTTTGTGCTTTACTTTGAAAATTTACATACAACAAAAATAAAATCAGATAAATCGACAGATAACTACGATAAGAATTCCTCAGCCTGATGTACTGTCTGTTATCAGGAAATTTGTTGCCAAACAAGGCTTTTATTTCATCCATGAAAACGGGTTTAATGTTAATAATCCAACTATCTGTTTGATAGACCATCTTTCTGAACTTACTTCTAAACCAGGTAAGTGGAATACCCCACACAACAAAAAGTATCAGCCAGATATTGTTTAATATAATGTCCATAATCGATTATTTTTTAGGGAACCAGGGAATAAATGCAGAAGTCTTAGTGATATATGAGATATACTCAGGTTTTGTTGTTTTTAATGTCTTTTCAAGCAGCGAAACGCCTGAGACTTTGAGGATCAAAGCGGTCATGAGAATAGAACCAAGAACCGGAAGGAAATTCCCAGAGGAAAAGGAGAAAATTGCAAAGCCCCACCAAACAGCGGCATCTCCAAAATAATTAGGATGTCGGGTATAACGCCAGAAGCCCTGATCCAAAATTTTTCCCTTGTTTAAAGGGTTGGATCGAAATTTTGCAAGTTGCAAATCACCACCCGCTTCAAAAGTAAAACCAATAATCCAAACAATAATTCCAATGATATCCAGAAAAGATAACTGCTGATGAATAGGGTCAAATTGAGCACCAAGTAAAGGGGCCGAGATTAGCCACATCAAAATTCCCTGCAAAAGAAAAGTTTGAAAATAACTGATCCACCAATACCGATGCTCGCCATATTGGCGACGAAATTCACGGTATCGGAAATCTTCACCTTTTCCAATATTCCGCCATGCGAGATATATTGAAAGTCTCAGTCCCCAAATTGTAACTAAAATTAGAAGGATCAAATTTCTGGTTTCACCACCTTCAGATCCTAAATAATAGACGAAAGCTGATAGGACAAATCCAGCACCCCAAAATAGATCAACAATGCTGACATTCCTAAGGTATATACTTATGAACCATAAGATTGTCATAAAACCAATTACTATGACGAGATTCAAAAAATAGAGGTGAATAAAATCCATAAGCTTACTTTCAAGTTAACATGATTGAAACGGCAGTCGCTCCCACTCCTGCGTTCATACCAATGGCAGGTGAGATATCCACTGTTGCCACCGGACCGACTCCTGTAAGTTTTTGCATTCGGGAAGAATATTCATTTGCACCAGTTTGATTGTGAGCATGCAAAACCACGTAATTCCAAATTTTTGTCTGGTCTAATTGTGATTCAATTTTTTTCATGACCAGATTTACATTGGATGGCTGACTGAATGTTTTACCCAAGAGTATTGCCTTACCATGTTGGTCCAGTGAAACAATAGGTTTTATATTGAGTAAGCTGGTAATAAACCCCTTAGGCTTTGAAACCCTACCTCCCTTTACCATATATTTCATTGTCTTCACGCTCACATAAATACGGGTTTTACTAATCCAGTCATCCATCTTCCCTAGAATTACATTTAGTGACTCACCGCTTTCAATGGCTTGTGCAGTACGTAAAACCAGCAATCCAAGTGCTCCTGACAAACTTTTTGAGTCGAATACATGGACCTCTTTATTAAACTCCTGCGCAATTCGAGCAGCTGCTTTCTGACTATTGAGTAGGGTTCCGCTAAAATGCCCTGAAAGATGAATGGCAATGATTGCATCGTAATGTGTTGCCAATTGAGAATAAAGGTTGGTAAAGGTCCGTTCATTAATTAATGACGTCCGGGGAAATTCCGGATTGCTATCCAAAAGATCATAAAACTCATCCGGTGTAATGGTTACTTTGTCCAAATAATGATTTTCGCCAAAATTCAAATTAAGCGGGAGCACATGAATCTGGTAAAAATCGATCAGGTCCTGAGACAAATCGCAAGTAGAATCAGTGACCACAGCAATGTTCCATTTACGGTTTTTTGACACCTCGTTTTGACGAACCATATCATCGACCTTTTGTGAAGTGATAGTACCAAAGTCTTTGAGTTCTTGAAAAAGCTTAGCTGGAGAATTTGTATGTATGTGAATCCTTGTAGTTTTCTCGGCTCCGGCAACTACAATTGAATTTCCGTATTTCTGAAGCAGATTCTGGAGAGATACCTGATTTATAGCTAAATTTCTAATCAGTGCTTCAGTACAATAACGGAATTCAATAACTTCGTCTGTTACCTCCTCAGAATGCACCAAAGAAACTATCTGAGGGACCTCTTTCATTAAATGTCTGAGATTTTTAGAGCGGATCAGTTCAATTATTCCTTCAATAAATACCACAAACCCTTTGGCTCCGGCATCCACCAGATTCATTTTCTTCAGAATCAATAATTTCTCTTTAGTTTCAGAAAGTGATTTTTTTAGAGTTTCCAATGATTCCAGGAAAGCTTGGTCAAAATCAACTACCACCTCTTTTCTGCTGTAAAGAAAATCTGCCCAGTCGCTCATCACGGTAAGCATAGTTCCTTCAACAGGATTTGAGACTGCCTGATACATGTGTCTAACTGATTTTTTAATGATCTCAGCAAATTCTGAAAAAGATAAAACATGTCTATTATTGGTTTCAAGGCTGAGACCATGAAAGAATTGCGCGAATATCACCCCTGAATTCCCTCTTGCTCCTACTAGTGCAGCTTCCGCAATTACTCCTGCTGTAGCAGTGAAAGAACGATCCGGTCGGATACTGTCCATTATGGAACGAACAGTCGACGCAAGATTTGTACCTGTATCCTTATCGTTGACAGGGAAAACGTTGATACTATTAATCTCAGACTGATTTTGCAACACCTTATGCGCGCCAGCCAGAAATGTGTAGTATAGATATCGTCCATCAATCTGATAGACAGGTTGATTGTTCTTCATGCTGTTTATTTCTATTTACTATACGAGTATTTAACTGAGAAAGTTTTCGAAGTCTTGGCTAATACAAAAATGAGATCAAAAAAGATATTAAAACCGAAAAAAATAAATTGAAAATGAGAAATAGGAGAAATTCATTATATTTTTAAGTATCATTCCCTTATTTTTAAAACAATCAACTAAATTCTTTTGTTTTTTTAACTGAATTTAATATGCAATAGTCTAAAATGTTTATCTTGTTGCGTTCTTAAATGCGATTAAGGAAATGGTAAATTGCTGTGCTGCTGCACATGCGATAAAAATGGAAGGATAGATGAAGATTTTATTGACAGGTGCGACGGGCTACATCGGGAAAAGATTACTTCCAGTATTATTGGAACAAGGTCATGACGTAGTTTGTTGTGTTCGGAATAAGATAAGATTTCCTAACAGTGGAATTTACAAACACAGTAATATTTCTTTATTTGAGATAGATTTTCTTACCGTCACTGCTGCCCTTGATCCGGCTTTGTCCATTGATGCAGCATATTATCTCATTGATTCGATGAGCAGTAAACGTGAAGATTCAACAAAAAACGATGAAGCAACAGCGGCAAATTTTATCAGATTTATCCAACAAACTTCAGTAAAACAGATCATTTATCTTGGAAACTTAGCCAACAATTTTTCATCAAATCCTTCTCTCTCAAAAAGTAATGTTGAAAAAATACTAAAGTCTGGCGGAATCCCGGTTACTTCATTAAAAGCAGAAATTATAGTAGGATCAGGCAGTGCTAATTTCGAAATCATTCGCGATCTGGTTGAATTGCTTCCGGTTATGATAGCCCCTAAATGGGTCAACACTAAAAATCGACCTATTGCGATCCGAAATGTGCTTGAATATCTGATCGGAGTATTGCTTAAGCCGGAGACTTTTGACAAATCTTATGAAATTGGGGGGCCTGATTTATTGTCTTTCAAGGAGATGCTTATACAATTTGCCGAGGTACGAGGGATGAAAAGATACATTTTTATTGTTCCATTTAATGCCTCCAGATTTTCTGCTTACTGGGTAAACCTGATTACTTCCACTTCATTCAAATTAGCAAAACAACTTGTTATTCGCATGAAAAAGGAGGTAATTCCAACCTCCAATAATCTGAATGAGATTCTTGAAATAAATCTAATCCCCTATAAAGAAGCAGTAAAATTGGCATTTCAGCGAATTGAGCAAAATAATGTTGTATCAAGCTGGAAAGATGCTTTGGTCTCAAGCTACAGCGATAATAGCCTGCTCGAACACATAAAAGTCCCATCACTTGGCTGTTACCGGGACAGAAGGAAAATGGAAATCACCACAAGTGTTGATCAGGTATTAAGTAACATGTGGTCAATTGGCGGTGAGCGGGGTTGGTACTATGGCAATTGGCTGTGGGATATCCGGGGTTACCTGGATAAATTGTGGGGAGGAGTTGGATTACGTAGAGGAAGAACCAATACCAGTACCATTTATACCGGAGATACACTTGATTTTTGGCGCGTGCTGGCTGCTGACAAACAAAATAAGCGGCTGTTACTTTATGCTGAGATGAAATTACCAGGGGAGGCCTGGCTTGAATTTAAGATCATTCAAAAGAACAACAAACCCTTTTTACAGCAAACGGCAACCTTTAGACCAGTTGGAATTGCAGGCAGACTTTACTGGTATGCTGAATTGCCTTTTCATCTCTTTATTTTCGATGGGATGGCGAAAAACCTGATAAGGTATGAAAACAATTTTCCAATTCAGGAAAGCGAAGACATTTAGACAATTTATTTACAGCATTACATAAGAAAAGAGGCTCGAGGCCTCTTTTCTTATGTAATGCTGTAAATAAGTCAACTTATGACTCAATTATTTTTTTGGGTCAGCTTTTGCAGGAGCTTTTTCACAAGATTTTCCAGCTTTTTCGCAAGCTTTTGCACACTCTTTAGAACATCCAGCTTTGGCGTCTGTACCGGTACATGTTTTTGCTACTTCGACTTTTTTGCCTTCTTTTGGTTTATCTACAGCAAAAGCAGGTGCTATCATCGCTACGCCGAATACGAAAGTCAATACAAGGGCTAATTTTTTCATGACAAATATTTTAGTGTTTATTTAATTTCAAAATAAATGAAAATTTTGATTCGTTCAACATATGTGGTTGTTAATGCTTTGTTAAAAGTTCAAATATATTGTATTTGTTCTTAATTTTGCTTCCATGACTCACTTAAGAAGATACATTCTAGTTTTCACGGCCCTGATTTCGATCCTCATACTTTTAGGGGTGCAGGTACATTGGATGCTATATTCATACAAGATTGAGGAAGCACTTTTCAATAAGAGCGTTCGGATTGCACTCAACCAATCTATTTCGACTCTAAGCAAAAATGAGATAGTTTGCCAATCCATGCAGAACAGTTTAACATGCGATAGCTCTTTCAGGGCAAGTAGAAAGTTAACTCCCCATATCTGGCAAAATCTTGATAGTCAAATAAGAAATGAACTGGCCCAATACGATATAAACCTGGCTTTCGAGCTAGCCATCTTTAAAGGTAAGGACACATTAAAGATCAATGATCTGGATAAAATGGTAGGGACATCATGTTACAGGCTTAGCCTTGACAATGTTCTTAAGAGCAGCGACACCGAGATTGGAGTTGTTTTCCCCAATCGGTACAATTTTTTCCTTCATCACATGGGATTCATGTTTCTTGGCTCTGTTCTATTGATTTTACTCATCGGTATTTCGTTCGTCCAGGTGATTCGTTATTATCTTAAAGAGATTCGATTGTCTCAAAACATTAAGGAGATGGTTAATAACCTTGCCCATGAATTCAGGACGCCCATCTCAAGTATTTCCCTGGCAGCTAAAATGATATCCCAATCACATGAAGCTGAATTAAATCAGAAAATCAAGAGGTATGCCAATACAATCTTTGAAGAGAACAAACGGTTGCAACGGCAATCAGATCACATCCTTCAGTTGGCGGCCATTGAACAAAACAATCTGGAATATCGCTTTGAGGAAGTGAATCTTAACAGCATACTTGAAGAAGCCATTCGCTCAGTGGAGATTTTGGTTGAGCAAAAAGACGGAAAAATAACTTTTGAGGCTGGTGATGGTCTGTTTCCAATTTTTGGAGATTACAACGAGCTAGTACATGTGATCATGAATTTACTTTCGAATGCCTGCAAATATTCTCCTGAAAAAATTGAAATTTCAGTAGCCCTAAAGAAATCAGATAGAGCAACTATTGTTGAGGTAACTGACAAAGGCATTGGTATTGCTCCAGGAGAGAAAAAGAAAATATTTGAAAAATATTATCGAATACCGTCAGGAAATCAACACAATACAAAAGGTTTTGGTATCGGACTTTATTATGTGAATGAAGTCCTGAAAGCTCATCATGCAACAATATCTGTTGACAGTGAACCTGGAAAGGGAAGTCGATTTTCCATCCTTTTCCCTAAAAAAGAGGGAGAAAATGGAGAAAAAAATTAAATTATTGCTGGTTGAAGATGACCAAAGTCTTGGATTTCTTATGACCGACTTCCTGGCTTCAAAAGGATTTGAAGTAACCTTGTGCAAAGACGGATTGGCGGGATGGAGAACCTTCAACACGCAAATTTTTCAATTTGCTGTTTTGGATTTAATGTTGCCTGGCATGGACGGCTTTGATCTAGCCAAAAAGATAAGGGAAAAACAAGCTGAGATTCCGATCATCTTTGTCACTGCCCGCTCAATGAAGGAGGATAAGATTAAAGGTTTTAATCTTGGGATAGATGATTACATCACAAAACCTTTTGATGAAGATGAACTTTTTTGCCGGATTCAAGCCATTTTAAACAGGATAGATTCAAAATCTGCAGGGATTGAAAAAAAGATACAAATTGGTAGATATACTTACGAATATCACAACCAAAGTCTCGGTTTGGACACAGTTAGCAGAAGGTTAACCGTTAAGGAAAATGAGGTCATTTCCATTTTGATACAAAATGTAGGGCAAATCGTCAAAAGGGAAGTAATACTTAAAAAGATTTGGGGTACCAACGACTACTTTTCAGGAAGAAGCCTTGATGTATATATTTCTAAACTTAGGAAATATCTTCAGGATGATCCTGCTATTCTCATTGAAAACATCTCCAAAGTTGGTTTTCTATTGAGGATTAACGGATAGCAAAGTTAATGGAGTCAACCGAGGTTTCTTTTGCCTATATTCCCAGACAAGCTAATCCAGAGAATCTTGTGAACCAGCAAAACCATAACCTAAATCACTATTTATCAAAAAATATTTTGATAAATGGATATATTCAAATACTTTTACATGACTACTGTAACGGCTGATTCTATAGAAATTCGAACATATTATCCAATATTAACATTTTATCCTTGAAAAAATGAAACGTAAATTATTGTATTTCAGCTCTTTTCTAACAATTTTAACTCTTTTATTTATTTATTCCTGCCAAAAAGATAGCGGAGCAAAGGCTGTTGACAACTCTCCCTTTGGTGATAATTCCGTTGAGAAAAGCGCTGTTGTCGCGATCACATCTTTCGAAGGCATCAGTGATTTAGCCCAGGCAGGGTTTATTTCCACCAATTTAAAAGCGGGTAATATTAGCATGGGAAGCTGTCCGACGATAAGTGTCAATTACTTGACACCTCCCTATTCAATTACATTAGACTGGGGAACTAACTGTACCAATGGCAATGGTAAGATCGATATCAGTTTGAACGGTATGATGACAACAAAAGATAATGTAGCTACTTTTAAAATTGAAAACTTTGTTTACGACAACAGGAAAATTAGCGGAACTACGAAAATTACCTCTGCAGGACCAAATCCCGGTAACGGCTGGCCAAGATATGATTTTATTTCAGAGGGTAAAATGGTATATGCAGATAACAGCTTCATCACTTTCCGTTATGATGGCGTAAGACTTCTTGCTGAAGGTGCAAGCACAGCAGATGTAAAAGATGACCTCTGGAGGACGGAAATTCACAGTGCCAATGGTGTGAACAAAGATGGAACTACCTGGACTGCGAAATCGACTAAAGTGATGATTAAAAAAGGTGACTGCAATTGGTACAACAGTGGAACCTATGAAATTACTCCATCCAAAGGCGACAAGATCACTATCGATTTCGGAGATGGAGTTTGTGACAACAAAGCCAAAATGACAGTGGGAAGTAAAGTGACTGAAATCACGCTTCCATAATTCAAAATCACGATATAACAAAAACGGGCGACCAATTTGGGTCGCCCGTTTTTGTATGTATAAACTAAGAATTAACTTAAAAGAATATTTACTTGTTTATATACATTTTCACCTGTAAAACCCAGTTGATCATCGAGTACCTGATAGGGAGCAGAAAAGCCAAAGGAGTTCAATCCCCAAACTGCACCGTCATCCCCTACCAATCCTCTTAAAGTTACAGGAAGGCCAGCTGTTAAGCCAAATTTAGGTATGCCAGGAGTTAATACTTTCTGTTGGTAGGTCTTCTCTTGCTCTCTAAACAATCCTTCTGATGGTGCAGAGACAACACGCACTTTTTTACCATCCCTATCTCTAAGCATTTGAGCTCCCTCCACCAAAGTAGCTACTTCAGAACCTGAAGCAACCAGAATAACATCAGGATTATCGCAAGCCTCGACCACATAGGCACCTTTGGCCAATTGCTTCGCCTCTTCTACCCTGTTGCCAGTTGCTGCAGGGAGATCTTTGATATTTTGTCGGGATAGAATCAGCGCAGTCGGAGTTGAATTGTTCTCAAGGGCAATTTGCCAGGCCACCGTAGTTTCATTTGCATCAGCAGGTCTCAAAACTAAAACTGAATTGTCTCCGTGGTGATTTTTCAGTTGTTCCATCAAACGAAGTTGTGCTTCATGTTCGACGGGTTGGTGGGTCGGACCGTCTTCGCCTACCCTGAAAGCATCATGCGTCCAAACAAATTTCACAGGAAGTTGCATGAGAGCCGACATGCGCAGGGCTGGTTTCATGTAATCGGAGAACACAAAGAATGTCCCGCAAACCGGGATAACACCCCCGTGAAGGGCCATTCCATTCATGACACAAGCCATGGTAAGTTCGCACACTCCAGCCTGCAGGAAGGCTCCTGAGAAGTCTCCATTTGTAAAAGCATGGCTATTGTTAAGGAAACCATCTGTTTTATCTGAATTTGAAAGGTCGGCAGAGGCAACAATCATGTTCTCAACCCCTTTTGCGAATGCAGCTAATACGGTAGCAGAGGCATTTCTGGTTGCGGCTCCCGACTTCTGGATAATTGATGAAAAATTAAAATCAGCAGTCTCACCTGATAGAAATCTTTCCAGTTTAGCTTCCAGATCCGGATGAGCGGCAGCCCATTGATCCTCTTCTAGATTTTTTTCATCTGCCCATTTTGAAAGAACCTCTTTCCTTCCTTTGTAAAGTTCTTCAACCTCCGGAAAGATCACGAAAGGGTTTTCAGGATTTCCGCCCAAATTGGCGATTGTCTTCTTGAAGCTGGCACCTGCGTGAGACAGTGGCTGTCCATGAGTAGAACACTGTCTTTCAAAATTGGATCCATCTTCCTTGACGGCTCCCTTTCCCATAATGGTCTTGCCAATGATCAAGGAAGGGCGTTTTTTTTCTACCATTGCGGACTGAAGTGCCGAGCGTATTTCTGAGGCATCATTGCCATTGATGGTTGAAACATTCCATCCCCAGGCTTTGTATTTAGCAGCAGTATCTTCGGAAGTCACAGCGCTGGTTTCGGAAGAGAGCTGGATATCATTTGAGTCATAGAACATGATGAGATTATTCAGTCCGAGGTGCCCTGCCAACCGGCCCGCACCCTGGGAAATCTCCTCCTGCACTCCTCCATCTGAAATAAAAGTATAAGTTTTGTGCGCCATCCATTCTCCAAAACGGGCCACCATAAAACGTTCGGCAATGGCAGCTCCAACAGCCATTGCATGCCCCTGACCGAGTGGTCCGGAGGTATTCTCAACACCACGTTCGGCATCTACTTCAGGATGACCGGGAGTGACAGATCCCCATTGACGGAAATTTTTAAGGTCTTCCATAGTATAATTTCCACCCAAAGCAAGCACGGAATAGAGCATTGGGGACATGTGACCAGGATCCAGGAAAAACCTGTCACGGAATGGCCAGTTCATGTCAGCAGGATCATAATTTAAAAATTCAGAATAGAGAATGTTGATAAAGTCAGCTCCTCCCATGGCACCTCCGGGATGGCCAGAGTTGGACTTTTCAACCATAGCAGCCGATAAAATCCTAATGTTATCTGCGGCTTTGTTGACAATTGTATTGTTCATGAGTATGTTCGATATTGAGATATTTAATTAGGAAGTATAAAACGAACCATCAAAACTCCATCGATGGCTTCTATTTTTTGTTTAACCTGCTCTGGGATATCGTTTTGATCTGTATCAATGATGTTATATGCCACCTCATTCTTATTGCGATTGAGCATGTTTGAAATATTGATACTGTGCTGTGCCAGAATTGATGTGATCTGGCTTACCATTGTTGGGATATTTCTGTTGGCAATAATTATTCGTGCACAACAGGACCTATCCATCACAGCTTTGGGAAAATTGACAGAATTTCTGATATTTCCATTTTCAAGAAAATCGATCAGTTGGTTTGCTCCCATTATGGCACAATTTACTTCTGATTCGTTCGTTGAAGCACCCAAATGAGGAATTGGAATTATTCCAGGCACATTAAGCATGGAAGCGTCAGGGAAATCCGTTACATAACAAGCTACTTTCTTCCGTTCGATCGCTGCAATGATGTCTTTGTTGGAGACCAATTCTCCTCTGGCAAAATTCAGAATTTTTACCCCGTCTTTCATAGCGGCCAGTTTATCTGAGTTTATTAATTCGCGGGTTGCGTCCATCAAAGGCACATGCAACGTGATAAAATCAGCCTGAGAGAGACACGCCTCAATACTTTCAGATCTTACAATACTTTGATCCAGTTTCCATGCATGATCAACGGTAATGAAAGGATCAAATCCTACAACTTTCATTCCCAATGCCTTAGCCACATTTGCCACCAATACACCGATGTCACCAAGTCCGATAATGGCAAGGGTTTTTCCTTTTAGCTCGATACCGCCAAATGCAGCTTTCCCTTTTTCAACCAATGAAGGAACCTTATCACCCTCAGCTTGAAGTGTTTGAGCCCATGCAATTCCGCCGGTGATATCCCTCGAAGCAAGCAGCATCCCTGCAATTACCAATTCCTTCACTCCATTGGCATTTGCTCCCGGGGTATTGAAAACGACAACTCCTTTGTCTGTGCAGCGTTCGATAGGAATGTTGTTCACTCCTGCACCTGCTCTGGCTATAGCCTTGAGTGAAGCAGGAAGTTCCATATCGTGCATGGAAAAACTCCTTAAAAGAATGGCATCAGGGTTGGGAATCTCATTGGCAATTTCATATTTTGACAATGGAAATACCTGCAGACCTTCGTGGTCAATCTTATTCAGCGTTTGGATTTTTAACATTTTTATCTGTATTTAGATGTTCTGATTGAGGAAACAAATATCATGAAAATTGGTGCAATATGAACCAATTATGATAAAATTTTAACGTAAAATTCAAATACCCAAAAAGTTCAAAATGAATTTCACTCTGGCTTCAGGGTTTACCTGAGGTAAATTAATTATTCTATAATTATATTTTAAATATGCTTTGATAATCTGTTCATGGATTTCAACCGCCTCTTTAAAATCTTCCTTTCTAATTTCATCCCTGATAAAAATCTCTTCCCAGGGAGGAGTAATAAATACACAGGAGGCGTATTTATTTTTAGCGACCAGCTCCTCTATAAAAGAAGAAGGCACTTTCTTTTTATGCCATGAATAGGCTATTTGATCTGGCAATCCTCTGTCGGAAAAGGCAGTAACATCTTCAGGATTCTCATTCAGAAAATTCAATCTTCTGGAGGCAACAGCCCTTTCAAAATCAGGAGGAAATATATCCTTGAGATCAGTTTTCCCATCTTTGGCATCTGAAGTCAAGAATGCTCTAGCGCTTTCAGGACAAACCAGGTATCCTAAATCTCTTAATCTATCTATCAATGTTGTCTTTCCAAATCCGGGACCTCCGGTAATAATATAGACCATTTTCACAGTTCAAGTCATCAGTTTAATCAAATAAAGAAGCCGTTCCTGAGATCAGAAACGGCTTCTTTGAATATGATGGAATATGGTTATTCAATAACCAAAGTTTCTGTTCTGCGGTTAAGTGCGTGTTCTGCTTCTGTACATTTTACGCCATCTTTGCATTTGTTGACAAGTTGGGTTTCTCCAAATGCCTGTGCATTGATTCTGGAAGCACTGATACCCTTTGCTGTTAGATAATCCAAAACTGATTTACCACGTTTTTCTGAAAGTTTCATGTTGTAGCTTGCAGGTCCCCTGCTATCTGTATGAGATTTCATTTCGAGGTTAACCGAAGGATTTTCTTGCATGTCTTTAGATAGTCTATCCAATTCTGCTTTTGAGGTAGGATTCAAATCCCATTTGTCAAACGCAAAATACACCTTGAAGATTTGTCCAACACAAGCTGGAGTAACATGTTTCGGTGGTGCAGGAGGAACTGGTTTTGGCTCTGGTTTTGGTTCAGGTTTTGGTTGTGGCTTTGGAGGCTCAACAACAGGTGCAGGTTTTACAGGCTTTTTACCTAACATAAAGGAGAGACCGGCATGCGTGTAAAGATAAGATTCACGAACCTGTCCAATCTTGTAATCGTATGTACCGTCAACGGCCATTCCTCCTTGGTTTCCACCATCCAAACGATTGCTGTTAACCCAACTGTATTGAGTTCCAAGATCCAATCTTACATTATCAGTCAGACGGAAAACAACCCCCGTTCCAACAGGGACAGTTAAATATCTCCAAGAATCCTGAGTGGTTGCATCACTCATCTCTTTTCCAACCACATTGGTAGCACCTACTCCCAATTTCGTATACCAATAAATTTTTCTGTCAAATTTTTCTTTGGATAGGAGGTTGGACATATTCCAAACAGTGTTAATATCTAACTCATTTAAATCGGTTTTAAATGCTTTGGGAATTATGGGAGTCAAATTGGATATATTTCTAAAAGTACTCAGCCTTGTAACCGTTTTCGGAGTCCCGGTAAGTGATGTACCATTGTAAGCAAGTTCCAATGCAAAAACATTGGTGAAATTCTTACGAATGAAAGCCCCATAACCCAAATTCATGTCACTTTTAAAATCATTGAAATGATTCATAAACTTACCCTTTGCAACGATAGTAGATCCGGTAAAGTTCGCTACACCAACGTTGACCCCAAATTCCCATTTATTGTATGGCAACTTTTCACCTTTATCCTGAGCAAAAATAAGGGAATGGCTCAGAAAAAAGATTACCACAAGCAGACTTAGTCTTTTCATAATTGATAATTTAAAATGATTGACAATATTACGTATTTAACAATTGCATATTTAGATAATGCAAATTAACAAAAGTTTGAAAAGAAATACAACTTTTTTTTTAGTTATTTTACAATATTTTAACAAATCA